>JAZNUP010000017.1:0-24852 GCA_045592385.1 Acutalibacteraceae bacterium | reverse complement strand
AAGACAGCGCAAGCAGAATCCCGAAATGGCAAAGAACCCCGCAATGGGTTGTATGACTCTCGGTATGCCCATTTTCTCCCTTGTTCTTACTTTCCAGTTCCCCGCCGGTATCGGTATTTATTGGATTGCTTCAAACATATTCTCATTCATCACAATGATTATCACCCACTACACTCACAACACCAGAAAACTCATTGCTAAAGATATGGTTGAGGAAACAATCCAGCGCCGCGCTAAGGAAAAGCACATAAAAGCTATTGCTCAGGTCAAAAATAAGAACGCAGAACAGTAATCGGTGCTGTCACCTGCGGTTCAAATAATTCAGGTGGTGACATTTTTGTTAAAAGAAGTAACCGCATCTGCCGCAACCTTTGATGAGGCAAAGCAGGCCGCTATCGAAAAACTCGGCGCTCCTGCAGGTGCAGATGTACAGACAGATCTCGTTGAATTTGTAGAAGAAAAGAAAAAGCTTCTCGGCATCTTCGGCGGTGCCCAGGCAAAATATACAGTTAAAGCTTTTTATGAAGAATCTCCTTATGCAAAGGCTGAGGCTTATCTTAAGGTAATTCTGAACAACCTCGGAATTGAAAATCCTCAGATTTCCTTTGAGGAAACTGATGAAGATATCCGTGTAACTCTTGACTGCGGCGACGATTACGGCTCAGTCATCGGCAGAAGAGGCGAAACCCTCGATGCCATCCAGTACCTTACCCGCCTTGTTATCAACAGAGGCAACGAAGGTTACAAGCGTGTTTCTCTCAACATCGGCGATTACCGCGAAAAGAGAGAAAACACTCTTCAGGCTCTTGCACGTAAGAACGCCGCAAGAGTAAGAAAGTACGGCAGAAACGTTGTGCTTGACCCTATGAATCCCTACGAGCGCAGAATTATCCACACTACCATCCAGGAGATTGAGGGTGTTACCTCTCATTCCGTTGGCAGTGACGGTGATCGCAAGGTAGTTATCTCCCTTGAGGAAGGCGTTAAGCCCACCAACGGCGGATACAGAAACCAGCGTGGCGGCAGAGGCGGCAACAACCGCTCCAGAGGCTCACGCCCCTCTTATCAGCCCGAAGCAAGCTCAAGACCTCCCCGCTCCGATTCTTCCTCCGCTTCTCTTTACGGAAAAATCGAAATCAACAAATAATCAAAAGCCGCTTCACTGCTACGGTGCAAGCGGCTTAATCTTTTGGAGTGAACACAATGCTTTTTCAAAGAATTTCTTCTTTCATTTTTATGCTTTTGCTAGCACTTTCATCACTTTTCGGAGTTGAACTGAGTCAATATGAATCCCGTCAGCTTTTTGCCGACACAGCTTTTGAAAACGGATTTTCCGTTGTGGCTCAGCAAACCGAAAACAACGCGGGAGTAAAACTCGGAAATTTCACCTATAATGAAATAAACCGCTCCCCTTCCTGGATGATTGCCCAGTGGAGTTCGGGACCTTGCCTCTGGGCAGATAGGGTTAAATCGGACAAATTTACTTTAACTGACGGCATCACAAAAACAGTGCGTTTCAATCCGGAGGATTCCTCGGTTTCAATGCGCCTTAATGCCGCTAATATATATAAAGGTATGCCCGCAGGCGACTCAGCGTGGCCTCACCTTTTACTTGAACAGTCACCGTTAACTGATTACTCGTCGCTTGATAATGCCGAAAAACAGTTCTATAACTGTTCTGCAGACAGAATGGTTTTGTCCCTTGATATAAGACTCTCGGATTTTGTTGACACCACCAACAAGGAAGGCATCAATGCCGCGCAGTACCTTGCGTATTTTTATCTTTGCGGCACTGAGGGCGACAAATTCATATGGTTTGGAGTAAACCTTTTTGACAGCAGAGGTTACAGCGATTGCTACTGGGCGCTTGACGAGGGCAGCGGCAATATGATTTATTCCATTTCCACCAAGGATACCTTCGGCAGCGAGCGTAAATCACTTTACAGAAACGGTAAACCATACGTAAGCGATGAATGGGTGCACGTTGAGCTGGACCTCAAGCCATTTATTGAAGACGCAATGCTCAAAGCCAACGAGTCCGCCACCTTTGGCACGGCTGTTTCTTCAGAGGATTTTTATATAGGCGGTACGAATATCGGATTTGAAATCCACGGCAATTACGACTGCACCGTTGATATAAAAAACTTCACTCTTACATCTTATAATAAAAAGTAACAATATTTCTTAATTTTGTTAACATTTAGAGGTTATTATAAATTGTATTAAAATATTGTTTTTTTTCGATTTTATGTTTATTTTTTCTCAAGTTTATGATATAATTATCAGAAGTTGGAAAAATAACAAGGCAGGTGATACGGTGAGCAAACATAAACCCGAAAAGCCCTCAGGAATTAAAAAGTTTGAGGATATTACCAGTTCCAGCAAACCCTCAGGAGTCAAAGGCACTCTAAGCTTCTGGTACAAGTATAAATTCAAGCCGTTCTTTCTCAGGGATCACAAAAGGAATCTCAAGGTAACCGTCAGCATAATCGGCTGCTTCGCCGTGTTGCTGGTTCTCTGCGTAGCTCTTTATGCCAATAACCTTTTCGGTATGATGAAACCCGAGGGATACACTGGCGACGAAAACGCAACGTTCGTTGAGGATGAAGACGTCAGCTACAAATCAATGTACGATATTACCGACGCTGATTCCCTCAAGGACTTGTTGAGAAGCTGGGCTACAAATAACGGTGAAAAGCTCTCAAGCAAAAACGTAATCAACGTTCTGCTTATAGGCGAGGACGATGACAACGGCTCTCACCGTTCCGATACAATGATTCTTGTTTCTCTCAACAAGAAAACGAAGAAAATCACCCTCACCTCTTTCCTTCGCGATTCATACACTTATATGAACATCAACGGCAGTGAAAGGTTTGATAAAATCAACCATTCCTACGGTTGGGGCGGCACTGATGCTCTTATTCAAACTCTTGAGAATAACTACAAGGTGGAAATTGACCATTACGTTACCATCAACTTTGAATCGTTTGTTGCTGCAATTGACGCAATCGGCGGCGTAAGAGTTCCCGTAACGGAAGCTGAAGCCCGATTTATGAACAGAACAACCCGCTATAACGATTTTGAAAGCGGCGATTCCGTTTTACTTGACGGCAAACACGCCCTTGTTTTCAGCCGTATCCGTAAACTTGACGGTGAAGCTGAAAGAACTGACAGGCAGAAGCTCGTCATAAGCGCCCTCATCAGGCAGACAAAATCCGCATCCCTCGGTCAGCTTGATAATCTGCTTGATACTCTACTCCCCTATATTTCAACCAACTACTCAAGGCGCGAAATTATAACTCTCGGCACTCAGGCGCTCACTCAGGGCTGGATGGATTATGAAATAGTAGCCATGACTCAGCCGCTCGAAGAATTCCGCGCCGAAGCCAACATCAACACATGGTCACATCCCAACCTTTTCGTTTGGATAGTTGACTATCCTCTTGCCGCGCAGGCGCTTCAGAACGCACTTTACGGCACAACCAATATTCAGATTGATAACCTCAACCATCAATCGGCGCTTGATATGCTTGTGGTTTCGCCCACTTACGATTCCGGTAACGATTATAACAACGAAGACGATACCGATTATTCTGAGGATTACGAAGAGAGCACAACCTCTATAATTGATTGGCGTCCTTCAATTACCATACCGGATATTTTCGGCAACGAGGATGATACCTCAACCGATTTCTGGGGCTCATCCGATTATACAGATGAAACCGAAACAAGCGAGGACGAGTCCGACTCCACCGAGGAAACAGACACGACTGATTACGAGGAGCCTTCAACCGAGGTTGACTCAGACGAAGGTACAACCGCTGATAACTCGGAGGATATGATTTACTGGTCATAAACTTAAAACCGCTGACAGTTTCCTGTCAGCGGTTTTTCATTTCATCTGAATTTTACATTGCAGCTGCGTGAAGCTTTGCAATAAGCGGGAACACAGTTACGAGAATTTTCCAGATGCGTGAGAAATCGAAAAACTCAATAATCTTTTCAAACACACTTGAAACGGGTGAATCGGCAGGAGCTGAATCATCTGTTTTTTCAATTGCGAAGCTGTCAATTCTCTGAGCCTCTCCGTCAACCAACTCATACGCATCATAGTAAAGGTAATCGCCGTCAACCGTAATTGCGGTAAACACCTGAGAATCAACGTCTATTACTGCCTCTGCTCTCGGGAAAAGCTTATCTGTTTCGGAATTATCCTTGGACTTATAAACCTTCACTCCCGAAGTGCCGGGTATTGAATAAACAGTGCCGTTGGGATTCACCTTTGCCGTGTACTCAAGGCCGTTGTGTGTTACCTGCTTTTCCTTGCAGGGAACAACAAAGTTTGCATTCATTGCATCAGTTCTCAGGTAAACGTGATCATGACCCTGAAGCACCATATCTACGCCGAGATAAGGCATAAGGGTGCAAAGCTGCTTTCTGATGCCTATAATGTCGCCGTCATCATAGTGTGAGCCGTTGGAATAAGCAGCCTTGTGAAGCACTACAATCTTCCACTTTGCATCACTTGAGGAAACATCTTCCTTGAGCCATTCAATCTGCTCTGCACTCAATTCATCGTCAACGATATCGTTGGTATCAAGCACGGTAAAGTGGCAGTTATTGTAATCGTAGGAATAATATCCGCCGATTTCAACGTCGCTGCTTTCGGCAATATTGGGGATGATGAAGTTGCTTACAAGCACGCTCTTTTCATCCTCGTGGTTGCCTGCCGTGGGCATAAAATAGGTGTTTCTCAGGGTATCGCCGCTACCGTTAAGGAAATAGCGCCAATGCTTGAGGTGGTTACCCATATCAACCTGGTCACCGTTTGAAACAACAAACTTTGCATCGGGATAAAGGTCAAACGCAGTGTCAAGCACTTTGGCAACAGTTTCGTACTGCTTCGCATTCTGCGACTGCATATCGGTAACGTTTATGAATGTAAAACTGTCAGACCCGTCCGCGGTTTCAATAGTGCCTGCCTCGCTCCACCAGCCTCTTTCGGCATCACCTACACGGTAGCTGTACTTAGTGCCGGGGGTAAGACCCGTTATTTTAACGTTGTGGCGGGCATATTCGGTATAGTACTCAAGAATACCCATAACAAGGCCGATATCCGCGCCGGGATATGCCTTTTCCACTATTTCATAATCCGCATCAATATTGCACTTGACATTTGCAGTGCCGTCAAAATCAGGGTTCTCACTGTAAGGGATAATCTGAATATCAGATGCAGTTATGCTATATTTGGTAAGCCAGGTTATGTTGGCGCCAGTCTGCGCATCCTCGCTGAGAGTAATAACAAGATGAGAGGGAAGCCTGTAATTATCCTGAGTTACTTCAACCTCAACGGGTCCCGTGTATGACAAAGTAACGTCATTATCGGCAACCTCTTCGGGATTTACGTCAATAACAAAGGAGCTGAGCATCCAGCTTATTGTGTGACCCCAGGCCTCAAACTGGCTCTGTGTAATATACTCGTTCATAAGAGTATCAATAATTGAATTTACGGAAGAGTATTCCTCAGGAATAAGCGGAATACCGAGAACGCTTTCCACAAGATTTGTGTAGCTGTTGTTTCCGCCGAGAAGCGCCTCAGTTACACCCTGAAGAATAAGGCCGAGAACTCTGAGCAGTGATCCTTCAGGGAAAAGTTCACCGGGATTAAACTCAAGCGAGCCGAGGATTTCACCGAGAACCAGGTCATCAACAAGCACTTCCCTGAGCAGGTTGAAAAGCTTTTCGGCAAGTTCGCCGCTTTCAAAGCCTGCAAGAACATCAAGCATAAATTCAGAATCTCCGGGCTCGTCGCCGTTATAATAATAAGCTATGCAGCACTGCGCAAAATCCCTGAGATTGCCGGGTCTGGCAGGGTCGCCGTATCCCATTTCATCATAGAAATCAGTGCAGGGATATTTGCTCAGCTCAAGGCTGAGAAGCTTATCAATTATACCGCTTACAAACTCTAGGGTATATTCCTCATTGTTAATGTATTTTGCATCAACCTGTGCGCCAAGGTCGTTGATAAAGCCCATAAGATTCTGACTTACGGTGAGTATTTCAACGTTACCAAGAGCAAGACCGTTGGTGCCCAGAGCATCAACAATAATCTGTTCAAGGTCAACTCCCATTTCAGCAAGGAAGGCTATCAGACCGCCGGCTTCACGGATTTCAGGAAAATAATCATAAACAAGGCCTTTGATTGCACCCATAGCAAAATCATCTACTGTTTTTCCGAAGGTGTTGGCATAGGAATATGCAAACTTAAAGGGTGCGGGGCATTCAACCTTCTCACCGTTGAGCGTATATTCAACGTTTCTGATTTCATCAATCTCGTGCGTTTTTATATCGCAGTCAAAAGAAGAATCATCATAAGTGAAAACGGCAGTCCTCAGCTTGTTGGGGAAGCCCGTAAGGGTTGAGGTGAGAATATCGGTAACCGTTTCGCCATTGTCGGAAACGTAGGATGCATTATCCTGTGCGTGAAGGTGACCGGTGAAAACATAGTGAATACCGTTATCTGCGTAGAAATCGCAGACACGCTGCCAATCCTCAACAACAAAAGCGAACAGAGTTGCCTCTTCAATTTCTATATGCGGAATAAGATTGTGATGCTGCATTGCAACTATCTTAAGGCCGTTTTCCTCAGCATAATCGCACTGCTCAACAATCCACTGCATAAGTCCGTCACCGATTCTGCCGTCAGTAACGTGCTCATTACCCTCTGCGCCATTGTCCTCGCTGTACATACAACTGTCAATCGCAAGCAGAAGATATCCGCCCTCCAGCAGCACGGTGTAGGAAAGACTTCCGCCGTATCCGCCCGCAGGCTGATAGCGTGCAAGCGCCTCGTTATAGCCGAAATCCGCATAAATGCTGCTGAAATCCTCGGGAGTGGTTATTCTCGCCTGAGCTGATTTTTCACCCGTATAGTCCGCGGCATTACTGTTATTAACGTCGTGATTGCCGGGGATAACAAACACGGGAATTCCCGTTTCCTCCTCAAAAGCCCTGAACTTTTCAGCCATAGCAACGTGAGAAAGATATTCACCGTCCTTGGTGATATCGCCGGGGATAAGCACGTAAGCGCTGTTGTTTTCCTTAGCCTCCTGAAGGGTAACCTCTGCAATCTCAAAAGCATTTTCAAGAATTGCATCAGCCTCTTCCATCTGCCTCTCGGAGGTTTCGAGGTACTGATTCCATGCCCCGCTGCCCTGAGCATAAAGCTCAGAGCTGAGGTAATGGATATCCGATAAAACGGCAAATGATGCCGTTGATGCGCTTGCATTAACGCTGATGAGCGGAACTGATGCAATAAGCACCGCAAGCGACACCAGAACACAGGCTATCTTTAAAAGCCTTGACTTCTTTTTCATGTTTCTCTCTCCCACTTAAATATTTTTAAGAAGCGGACCAACACCCATAAGAGCCTTGGGGATGCAGGAAAGAATCATACCGAGACCCTTGCCGGGCTTGTCACCGTTAAGAATTCTGAGCAGACCTTCCGCCATCTTTTCACTGAATACTCCGCAACTCATGCTGATGAAGTTTCTGATAGGAGTCTGTGTTGCAATTGCAAGCGCAAAGTTTGCGCCGGGTCCCTTTACAAAGAGAGGTATAAGCTTGGTAATTGTTCTGTAAATTCTGCCGCCCCACTTGGTGCCTGCAGCATTCTCAAAGTTATCGTTGATTGTAAGGGGAATTGAAGCATCTCTTACAACGGGAGGGATATCTCTGCCGAGGATAAGCTTGAACTGCTCATCGGGAACCTCCTGAACGTCAGCGGTGTAATATGCGGGAGCGGTTGCTCTGTAATCGGGGATTTCAACTGCCTGTGCGGTAACGTTGACGCAAGCAGTGAGCCTGATATCCGCACTTGATGCGCCTACGTAAACGGTAAATTTACCGCTCTCAACGCACCAATCATTTATAAGCACGTTGTAGAAAGCAAATGCGCGCTTTGAAAGTTCTATGGAAACGCTCTTTTCCTCGCCGGGCTCAAGCCAGATTTTCTTGAAGCCCTTGAGCTCCTTGACAGGTCTGAAGATTGTGCTTTCATCGTCGCCAACGTAAAGCTGAGCGGTTTCATAACCCGCAACCTTGCCTGTATTCTTAACCTTGAAGGATACGGTTACGGTATCGTTCTCATTAATATCGCTCTTATCAAGAGTAATATCGGAGTATTCAAAAGTTGTGTAAGAAAGGCCGTAGCCGAAGGGATAGCGGACGTTCTTATTAACCTTTTCGTAGTATCTGTATCCGATGTAAATGCTCTCTCTGTATTCTACTGTGGCAGGATTGCCGGGGAAGTAGTTTACGCAGGGAGTGCAATGGATGCACATAGGATATGTTTCAGCAAGCTTGCCGCTGGGGTTGACTTTGCCGAGAAGGATATCGGCAACTGCGCCTGCACCAGCCTGACCGCCGAGGTAGGAATTAAGGATAGCGCTTGCCTGGTCAGCCCAGGGAAGCTCTACGGGCGAGCCGCCCGAAAGAACAACGATAATGTTGGAATTAACCTTGCTTACAGCCTCGAAAAGCTGATTGTGAGCTTCGGGGAGCTTCATATCCGCACGGTCAAAGCCCTCGGATTCATAGTCCTCTGTAAGACCGATGAAGAGGATTACGGTTTCGCTCTGCTTTGCAAGCTCTACTGCAGCAGCAATGTGCTCGGGATTCTTCTTTGCCTTTGCGAGTGTGCGTTCATAGCCCTGAGCATAGGTAACGTTTGCACCTGCTGCCTTGAGAAGGTCAAACGCATTATCCATATGAGTGGGATTAATCTGCGAGGAGCCTGCGCCCTGATATCTGGGAGACTTTGCCATTTCGCCGATAACTGCAATCTTCTTGCTTGTATCAAGAGGAAGAATACCGTTGTTCTTGAGGAGAACAAGAGATTCATCCGCAACCTTCTTTGCAAGCAGATGGTCTGCCTCTTCGTCAAACTTAAAGCCTGAATTCTTTGCTGCCTTTGCGCCGTCGTCAGCCTTCTTGATAAGCTCAAGAATTTTGATTACTCTTGCATCCAGCACAGCCTCATCAAGAGTTGAATTCTTAACAGCTTCAATAATCTTTTTAGTGCCTGAGCCTGCGGATGAAGGCATCTCAATATCGTTACCGTTGGCAAGGCCCTTTACTCTTTCGTTTACTGCACCCCAGTCACTGACTACTGCGCCTTCAAAGCCCCATTCATCCCTGAGGATTTCAAGCTGGGTGTGTTTGTTTTCGGAGCCGTGCTCGCCGTTGATTTTGTTGTAGGAGTTCATAACCGTCCAGGGCTGAGCCTTCTTGACAGCAATTTCAAATGCGGTAAGATAAACTTCTCTGAGGGCACGCTCATCAACAACGGAATCACCTGTCATACGGCGGGTTTCCTGGCTGTTTGCACAGAAATGCTTAAGGGAAGTACCTACACCTCTGGACTGAACGCCGTTGATGAAGGAAGCTGAAAGCTCACCTGCAAGAACGGGATCCTCTGAGAAATACTCAAAGTTTCTGCCGCAAAGAGGCGATCTCTTCATATTGATACCGGGTCCGAGAAGTACGCCTACGTTTTCAGCAAGGCACTTGTTACCGAGAGCAACACCCATCTGATAAAGAAGCTCGGGATTCCATGAGCAAGCAGTGGTAACTGCGGTGGGGAAGCAAATTGCGGGCACGCTCTGGCTGAGGCTTGAACCGCTCTTGCTGTAATCCTTTTTGCGAAGTCCGTGAGGACCGTCACATACCATAATTTCAGGTATGCCAAGCCTTTCGATACCTTTAAGGTGCCAGAAATCCTTGCCGTCACAAATGGCTGCCTTTTCTTCAAGGGTCATCATTGAAAGTATTTCACGCGGGTCTTTCATAAAGCATCCTCCATTAATAAAGTATTATTCATCCGAATCCGCTTCGGTTTTGTCCTCTATACCGAGAAGCTCGTTTGCCATATCGGGAGTTTCAACGTTTTTGAGCTTCTTGTTGATAATATCGTTGCGCTTCTGCGCTTCATCAAGGGATTTGCCTGCCTCATCAATCTTTTTCCTTGCCTTTTCGATAAGCAGACCGAATTTTGTATACTGCGCTTTCGCCGCACCGAGAAGCAGCCTTACTTCGTTTGCTTTCTCATTGATTGCAACGGCTCTGAAGCCCATTGAAAGAGAGTTGAGCATTGCTGTAACAGTGGTAGGCCCTGCAATCATAACGTTTAATTCGTTCTGGATTTTTTCCACCAGACCTCTCTTGGAGGAAACAACCTCTGCGAACAGAGCGTCCGTTGCAAGGTAGAGAATTGCATAAGGTGTGGTTACAGGTACGTTTATGTATTTTGCAACGGCTTTGGCTTCGCTCAGGACTCTGTCCTCAAGCGCTTTTCTTGCCGCTTCAAGAGCAACAGCATCAGCATTATCCGCCGCGGTGCACACTCTCACGTAATCTTCCATAGGGAATTTTGAATCCACGGGCAGGTAAGTGATACTTCCGTCCGCCGAAGGAATTCTGACTGCGAATTCAACTCTCTCCGCCGAACCCTTGGTGCAGGCGAAGTTTGTTTCATACATACCGGGGATTGTCTGGTCAAGAATTGAACCGAGCTGAATCTCCGCCCAGGTCCCCCTCGCCTTGACATTAGTAAGCACGCGGTTGAGAGCTGTTACGTTTGCGGTAACACCGCCCGAAAGCTCCTTCATTTCTCCCAGAGATTTGTAAACGTTCTCAAGCTGATCGGAAACTGTTTTGAACGAACTGTCAAGCCTTTCCGTAAGGGTTGAAGCAAGCTTTTCATCAACGGTAAGACGCATCTGCTCAAGCTTTTTCTCGTTGCTTTCTCTCATTCTGTCAACCGCTTCGGCAACTGCCCTGCCCTGCTTTTCATTTTGTTCAATGTTGTTGAGCCTTATGGCATTAAGCGAATCGTTAAGCGCTGCGGTAAGCTTAGCCTGATACTGTGCATTGTCCTTTGCTATAGCCGCGATTTTTTCGTTCATCTTTTCAAGCGCCTGCATATTCTCCGTGCGCATATCGCTCTGCTGAGTGCGCAATTCTCTTCTGCTGCGCTCAAATTCATCATTTATGCTGACACCAAGCTGAGTCAGCTTTTCCGAATTAACGGCAAGTGAGGACGTAACCTCCGTATCTTTTTTAGGCTTGCGCAGCAGTAAAACCAGCAGAATAGCCGCATTTACCGCAAGCAAAGCAATTATAATATATAAATAAATCTCCATTCTTCCTCCAAAATTCTATTAATCCATTATATTATTAATTAAGTATAACATATTTTAAAACATTATACAACCAAAACTTTCAACTTTTGAACGTGCTGTTAAATTATTTATTTTTCTTTTCGAGAATATTAACACAGCATTATTTTGATATTATATATAGTGGTAAATTGTGTATTTTATATATAACTTGATTTTCGGAGGAACACTATGAGCAAAACCCTTGTTCTGGCTGAAAAGCCCTCTGTGGCAAAAGATATTGCCCGTGTGCTCGGATGTAAGAAAAACGGCAACGGATGCATTGTCGGCGATAAATACGTTGTAACCTGGGCGTTGGGTCATCTTGTAACTCTTGCCGACCCTGAGACCTACGACAATAAGTACAAAACCTGGCGTATGGAAGACTTGCCTATGCTTCCTGAGCATATGAAGCTTGTTGTAATCGGGCAGACCGCAAAGCAGTTCAAGGCAGTAAGCGCACTGCTTTCAAATAACGAAATCAGCGAGCTTGTTATAGCAACGGATGCAGGCCGCGAGGGCGAGCTTGTTGCGCGTTGGATACTGCAAAAGGCACGCTTCAAAAAGCCGATTAAACGCCTTTGGATTTCTTCGCAGACAGATAAGGCAATAAAGGAAGGCTTTGCAAATCTCAAGCCCTCCTCCCAGTATGATAATCTTTATAAGAGCGCACAATGCAGAGCTGAAGCTGACTGGCTTGTAGGTCTCAACGTCAGCCGTGCCCTCACCTGCAAGCACAACGCTCAGCTTTCCGCAGGCAGAGTGCAGACCCCCACACTCGCAATGATAGTAAAGCGTGAAGAGGAAATCCTCAAATTCAGACCCAAGGATTATTACAGCATCCGCGCTTATTTTGACGGATACAGTGCAATCTATAAAAACTCCTCAAATCAGGCTCATTTCTCGGATGTTGAAACGGCAAATGCAATTGCAAACGAACTAAGAGGAAAGCGCGGCACTCTCACCGAGGTGCGCAAGGTATACAAAAACCAGGCTCCGCCCGCCGCTTACGACCTTACCGAGCTTCAGCGCGATGCCAATAAAAAGTATTCCTACTCCGCAAAGCAGACTTTATCCATAATGCAGAGCCTTTATGAGACTCATAAACTGCTCACCTACCCCAGAACAGATTCACGCTACATCACCGATGACGTTGTGCCGACTCTGCCCGAAAGGCTTAAAGCTATCGCCATCGGGCCTTACAGAGAGGCGGCAACCGCTCTTTTGCGCGCGCGTCCTTTGCAGACTAAATATCTTGTGAATAATGCAAGAGTATCCGACCACCACGCAATAATCCCCACCGAGCAATACGTTGACCTCAACCGCCTCACAAGGGATGAACGTAATATTTACGACCTTGTGGTGCGCCGTTTCCTTGCGGTGCTCAGTCCGAGCTTTGAGTATGATGAGGTGCAGGTGAAAATAAGCTTCGGTAAGCACAATTTCTACACAAAAGGTAAAACCGTAAGAAACGCAGGCTGGAAGGCTGTTTATTCTCAGTTTGTTGACGACGACGATGATGAAGACGGTGAGAATTCTCATCAGCTTCCCGCCCTTTCTCAGGGTGCACCCGTTTTTCTCAAAGATATCAAGGTTATCAACGGCAAAACAAAACCGCCTGCAAGATATAACGAAGCCACGCTCCTCACCGCTATGGAAAATCCCACAGGCCAGGTGGACGACGGCAAACTTCGCGATGCGCTGAAATCTGCAGGAGGTCTCGGCACTCCTGCAACCCGCGCGGATATTATTGAAAAACTCTTTGATTCTTTCTGCATTGAGCGAAAGGGCAAGGAGATTATCCCAACTTCAAAGGGCAGGCAGCTTATAAATATTGTACCTGCTGACCTTAAATCCGCCGAGCTTACCGCCAAATGGGAGCAGCAGCTTTCTCTCATCGCAGCAGGCAAAGCAAATGACCGAAGCTTTATTGCCGAAATGCGCAAATATGCAAGCTCTCTCGTTTCAAGCGTTATAGCGGATTCCTCCGCTTACCGCCACGATAATATGACGCGCGAAAAATGCCCGGAATGCGGTAAGTTTATGCTTGAGGTGAACGGCAAAAAAGGACGTATGCTTATTTGTCAGGACCGTGAATGCGGCTATCGCAAGAGCCTGAGCATTATCACAAACGCAAGATGCCCCGAGTGCCACAAAAAGCTTGAGCTGCGCGGCGAAGGAGATAAGAAAACCTTCTACTGTGTGTGCGGATTCCGTGAGCGTCTGAGCGATTTTGAAAAACGCAAACAGGAAAGCGGCGCAGGCAAGCGCGACGTAATGAAATATATGCAAAAGCAATCTAATGCAAAGCCGTCAAGCAATCCTCTTGCTGACCAGCTTGCAAAATGGATGCAGGAAAATTCCTGAGGGGAAAGGTTAATTCATATGAAAAAAATTGCAGCCGTATTTTTAATACTTGCTCTTTTACTGTCGTTAGCTTCTTGCTCGGACGGCAGCGGCGGCGCATTTTATTATCCCGTTTCTGCGGCTCCCTCTTCTCTGGACCCGCAGTTTACGCAGGGAACGGATACAAAAATCATTATAAACAGTTGTTTTGAAGGTCTGACCCGCGTTAACGGCAACGGCGAGGTTGTGCCCGGTGTTGCCGAAAGCTGGAGCATCAGCTCTGACTCACTCACTTACACGTTCAAGCTGCGTGAGGATACAAGCTGGCGAGTTGTAAAAAGCTCAAACGGCACACTCCTAGGGGATGATTATGAAGAAACGTTTGATGCACGGGTTACCGCTTACGATTTTGTTTTTGCATTTCGCAGGGCGGTAAATCCTCAAATGCTCTGCCCCGATGCCGCACTGTTTTTCCCCATAAAAAATGCCGAAGAAATCTTCAACGGCTCTGCGGATATTTCGACCCTTGGAGTTAAAGCGGATGATGAATTCACCCTCACCGTTACCCTCAACGCTCCCTGCGCTGATTTTCTTGAGCGTCTGAGCGAAAGTGTATTTATGCCCTGCAATGAAGAATTCTTCAATCTCACAGGCGGCAGATACGGTCTTTCCTCCGAATACTTGCTTTGCAACGGCCCGTTTTACATCACCTTCTGGGACCCTGAGCAATACATAACCGTTCGCAAAAATAATCTTTACGCCGGCAACTCCGAAGTTTCGCCTGCAACGGTAAGCTTTTATTTTAACGGTGACACCGCGGATATTGCAAAGAAACTCAGCCTCGGCACATATTCGGCATCAGTTTTCCCTAACTCTGATTTGTACTCACTTGAAAACGTAAACGTTCAGCTTATTAACGATACCGTCTACGGCTTCTGCTTTAACTGTGAGGATTCAGTTATGTCCAATGAAGCGGTGCGCCTTGCATTTTGCAGCAGTATAAAGCGCGACGAACTGTCTAATCTCCAACCCACGGCTGATTTTTACCCAAGCCTTGTGCCTCCCTGCTGTACGGCGGGCAGCATTAATTACAGTGAACAAACAAAAAACACCGCAAGAGGATTATCATATAACGAGAATTCAGCCGCCGCTTACTGGAACACCGCCCTTGAAGAATTAGGCACTAAGAAAATCACGGTAAAACTGCTTTGCAGTGAAAAATACGATATGGCTTTACGCCCTCAGCTTCAGATATGGCAGCGTGTTCTTTCAACGAGCCTCGCAATTTCCGTTGAAGCCGTAAGTGATGATGAACTGCGCAGCAGAGTAAAATCAGGTGATTATCAGATTGCCCTCGCTCCCGTTGCTTCATCAACCACAAGCACTTCGGGCTTCCTCAATTCATTTACAGCAAGCAAAAAGGATAACGTTTTCAACTACGAAAACGATGAATATCTTTCACTTGTTGAGAGCACTATGAATCTGGCTTCTTCGTCAGACGTTGTCAGCGCCTGCTTTGCGGCAGAATCTCATCTTCTCAATCACGCCGTGTTTTATCCGCTCTATCTCGCTCCTTCAGCATTTGTCTGCGCAGAGGACGTTGAACAAATTCACTGCTCCGCTTCGGGTGACAGTATCTGCTTTATTGAAGCCAAAAGATTTGACTGATAAGGATTTTCAAAATGCTTATAAAAAACAAAAAAATTCAAATTGCACTTGCCGTACTTTTCTGGGCATTGACTGCTCTGCTGGCGGTTATGATTTTCGGTCTCTCTGCACAAAACGGACCAGAATCTGCTTCTCTCAGTGAAAAAGTGCGCGACTTTCTGAGCGCTCTTATCGGCTATGAACTTGATTTGCATATTGTACGCACGTGCGCCCACTTTCTCGAATACTGCGCTTTCACTTTTTCGCTTTTCTTCGCATTGTCATTCAGCTTTAACCGATTCCGCCCTGTTGTAACAGTAATTATTTCCGCGCTCTATGCCGCAACCGACGAAATTCATCAGCTTTTCTCGGACGGACGTGCCTGCGATATAAAGGATTTTTTTGTTGATTCAGCCGGTGCGGTGCTCACCGTTGCCGTTCTTGTAATAATAATCAGACTTTTTCACCGTATAACTCAAAGGAGGTCACAGTATGAATAAAATTGCCGGTATAGGTTGCGCGGCAGGCGTTGCCGCTGCTTGTATTCCTTCCGCTTTAGGATACGCAAAGGCAAAGAACATCTCATTTTTCAATGATGATTTCTTTTTAAGCTGCAAGGGTACAAAAATTATAAATGCGAAGGGTGAAGAGATTTGCCTTCGTTGCGTTATCCCTGACGGAAATATTCCTGACCTCAGCATCAGAGAAACTCTTTTTAAACGCTTCGGTGCATACGGAGAGGCTCAGCTTGTAAGAGTTTACGGTGATTCTTTCTTTTCTCTTGAAGATATTTCCCGACTTGCCGGTGACGGTTTTAACTGCGTTGAGCTCACTTTTGACCGTTGTATGCTCTACTCAAGCAAAATCAAGGGAGCTCCCGATTTTGAAAAGCTTGATTCTGTCATTGAGCACTGCAAAAAAGCAGGTGTTTACGTGATACTCAATCTTCACTCTGTTGCCGCTTTTGATGAGAAATCAAAGAAAAAAGATAAGTCGGTAAAAATCCTCAAGAAACTCTGGAGTGCCGTTGCCGCGCATTACGCAAACGAACCTGCAATCGCCGCTTACGACCTTTACTGTTCATCCCTTTTTGCGGATGCTCATCTTGACGAAACTGAAGCTAATCTTGGTGACTATTACCGTGACATTAATAAAACCATACAGAAAAAGGATGAGCGCCACATCGTAATTATCCGCCGCATTTTCGAGCAGGGAAAGACTGAATATAAGCCCGAAGATTTCGGAAATAATATCGCCATAGCCTATGATGCAGCATATTCGAGCAGTCTTGAGCTCAAAACAAAGCTTGGTGAAACCGCCTTCCCCGCCTGCCCCTGCTTTATTCTCTCTTCCAGCCTTTCACAAGAAAATCTTGCAAGCTTTGCAGCACGCGGTCTTATACCCGTTTTCACCGCATTTAAAGCCTGCAATTCAAACCATTCACTCTATTCCTACTCCTGCGATGCAGACTTTGAGCAGGACAGCTTTGACGTTATAACCGAAAAATTCACCGCTTGCCTCAAAAGCGAAAACTGTACAAAAGCAAACGAGCTTGTTTTTTCGGATAATAAATCTATCAAACAAAAGCCTCGTTTTTCTTACTCAATCGGTTACAGAAGCGGACGAAAGCTTCAAAAAATTTCAAACCAAGGAGAAAAGTATGAAGATTAAAAGAATCACCGCTTTGCTTTTGTCGGCGCTTATGCTTATATCACTTGCTTCCTGCAGCAAAGAACAGAATTCACCAATCCCCGAGATCACTGACACCGTTTTTACTCAGGAATACACAAACGCTGATTCAGCCGTAAGTGCCACGCTTAATTCAACTCTTCCTACGGTTGACACCGCTCTTTTTCCGCTGCTTGAAGGCTTCAACACTTTCTGCGGCGAATTCAAGCTTACAACAGAATCCAACATCTCAACAATGCTTGTTAACAACCTCTGTACCCCCGAAAATCTTCTGACAACTGAAATCTCCTACACCACCACGTACCTCTCTGCCGAATATATCAGTATAAAACTTCAATCAAAAATGGTGTGGAGTGCTGAGCCTGACGACGAGGTCCTTGACGTAAAATGCTGCGTATTCAATGTTAAAACGGGCGAACAGTTATCCCTGAGTGATTTCTCTTACAATAAGAATGATTACGTAGTACCGAGATGTGCCGAGCATCTTATCAAGGTAATCCACGCAAACCGCAATGCCGATATCTCTTCGGGCTATCTTATGCCTGATGTTGATCAGAAAAAAATCGAATCACTTATTGATACCAAGACAGGATATTATCTTACTGATAACGGTATCGGGTTTATATTCCGCCAGGGATACATCGCTCTTGACTTTGCAGGAGTAAGAAGCTTTGAGCTTCCCTATGACGAAATCTCATACCTTCTCAATCATTTGCCCGAGCCCATATCTGAAGAATAGCAGCAAATCCCACAGCAGAAGAGCTGTGGGATTTTTCTTTGACAACAAAAATCCCGGATGATTCCTCATCCGGGATTAAAGTTTAATTATTTCTTAGGCTCTGCAAGCTCGATGATGCACATCTCAGCTGCGTCACCCCTGCGAGGGCCGGTCTTGATGATTCGGCAATAACCGCCGTTTACGTCCTTATATTTGGGGGCGATTTCATCAAAGAGTTTCTTAACAACATCCTCTTTGGTGACATATGCCAAAACCTGACGCTTTGCGTGAAGAGAATCGTCCTTAGCTACGGTAATCATTTTTTCCGTCATAGCACGAACCTCTTTGGCCCTTGTAACGGTTGTCTCGATCTTGCCGTTCTCAAGAAGATAAGTAACAAGACCTCTGAGCATTGATATACGATGGTCGGTTGCGCGGCCGAGTTTTCTACTACCGGGCATTTAATTCACACTCCTTTACCGTTTGATGGGTCTTAATCTTCATCCCTGCGAAGGTCAAAGCCAAGTGACTGGAGCTTTGCAACAACTTCGTCAAGGGACTTTCTGCCGAGGTTGCGGACCTTCATCATGTCCTCCTCGGTTCTGTTGGTCAAATCTTCCACAGTGTTAATCTGAGCTCTCTTCAAGCAGTTGAAGGAACGAACAGAGAGGTCAAGCTCCTCAATAGTCATCTCGAGAACTTTTTCTTTACCGCTCTCGTCTTTGACAATCATCACTTCAGTGCCGAAGGCTTCGCCTGAAAGGTCACCGAAGAGGCTGAGATGCTCGTTGAGGATCTTGGCGCCGAGTGAAACAGCATCCATAGCGGAGATGGTGCCGTCTGTCCACACTTCGAGGGTAAGCTTATCGTAATCGGTAATCTGACCTACGCGTGTGTTCTCGACTGTGTAATTAACCTTTAAAACAGGTGTATAAATCGAATCAATCGCAATTACGCCGATTGCGGGCTGAAGAAGCTGCTTGTTTCTTTCTGCAGAAACGTAGCCTCTGCCCTTGTCACATGTGAGTTCCATGTTTACGCGGGCGTCACAATCAAGAGTAGCGATATGAAGCTCAGGGTTGAGAATTTCAACTTCTGAGTCTGTTTTGATGCTGCCGGCTGTAATTTCATCTTCGCCGTTGGATTCGATATAGATGGTTTTGGGACCGTCACCGTGAATCTTAAGAATAACGCTCTTAAGGTTAAGAACGATCTCAGTAACATCTTCCTTTACTCCGGGGATGGTTGAGAATTCATGAAGAACTCCGTCAATCTTAGCGGAAGTGATAGCGTAACCGGGAAGTGAGGAAAGGAGAACTCGGCGAAGTGAGTTACCGAGAGTTGTTCCGTATCCTCTCTCAAGGGGTTCAACTACAAACTTACCGTACTTACCATCGGGAGAAATGTCAGCAGTATCAATTCTGGGCTTTTCGATACCAATCATTTAAAAACCCTCCTTTATAACATGCAGATAAAAACCTGCGAACATTGAGTACCTCAAAATAATGCTTATGCAGCATTATTTTGAATAGAACTCGACGATGAGATGCTCTTCAACGGGAACTTCGATCTGTTCACGGGTGGGAAGAGCGATAACCTTAGCTGCAAGTGTTTCAGCGTTAAGGTCAAGCCACTGGGGAACGGGACGGGAAGCGTTAGCCTCAAGAACTTCCTTGAACTTAGGACTTGCCTTGCTCTTATCCTTGAGAACGATTTCGTCACCAGCCTTAAGAAGGTAGGACGGAATGTTAACGTTCTTGCCGTTTACCTTGAAGTGGTTATGGGTAACAAGCTGTCTTGCTTCTGCGCGGGAGCTAGCCCAGCCGAGAAGGTAAACAACGTTGTCAAGGCGGCTTTCGCAGATACGAAGAAGGTTTTCACCTGTCATACCCTGCTTGCGCTCAGCCTCGATGAAATACTTATGGAACTGACCTTCCTGAATACCGTAGTAACGTCTTGCCTGCTGCTTTGCACGAAGCTGCATGCCGTACTCAGAGGTCTTTCTGCGGCTCTGGCCGTTCTGGCCGGGAGCATATGCTCTGCGCTCAAGAGCGCACTTGCCTGTGTAGCAACGCTCACCCTTAAGGAAGAGCTTCTTGCCTTCACGGCGGCAAAGTTTACATACCGGTCCGGTATATCTTGCCATA
This sequence comes from Acutalibacteraceae bacterium, assembly GCA_045592385.1. GTDB lineage: Bacteria > Bacillota > Clostridia > Oscillospirales > Acutalibacteraceae > CAG-177. The sequence continues at coordinate 5,089 of JAZNUP010000017.1, read as the reverse complement.
TGTGTTACACCTCCAATAAATTCTGGTTACACGCGCCTTCTCTTGGGAGGACGGCAGCCGTTGTGAGGAATGGGAGTAACGTCCTTGATAAGGCTTACGTCCAGTCCTGCGGTCTGAAGAGCTCTGATGGCTGCTTCACGTCCTGCGCCGGGGCCTTTAACATAGACCTCTACGGTCTTCATGCCGTGCTCGATAGCTGCCTTAGCTGCTACCTCAGCAGCAGTCTGTGCGGCAAAGGGAGTAGACTTCTTTGAGCCTCTGAAGCCCATTTCGCCTGCGCTTGCCCATGAAACTGCGTTGCCCTGAGTGTCGGTAATTGTAACGATAGTGTTGTTAAAGGTGGATTGGATATGGGCTGCACCGCGCTCGATCATCTTGCGCTCGCGACGCTTACGGGTGCCGGTTGTTTTCTTAGCTGTTGCTTTAGCCATAATATCCCTCCTATGCTTACTTCTTCTTGTTCGCGATGGTCTTCTTGGGACCCTTACGGGTACGAGCGTTAGTCTTGGAACGCTGACCTCTTACGGGAAGACCCTTACGATGACGGACGCCGCGATAGCATCCGATTTCAATAAGTCTCTTGATGTCAAACGCAGTTTCTCTGCGAAGGTCACCTTCAACCTTAAGATTGTGGTCGATATATTCACGAAGTTTTGAAATATCGTCCTCGGTCAAATCCTTAACTCTTGTGTCGGGATTGATACCGGTTGCTGCGATAATGTCGCTAGCGGTTTTACGACCAATGCCAAAGATGTAAGTGAGTGCAATCTCAATTCTCTTATCTCTGGGAAGGTCTACACCTGATATACGCGCCATTTGTCAGTTGCACCTCCAATAAATGGTTTGCGTCGGATTAACCCTGACGCTGCTTGTGCTTGGGATTTTCACAGATAACCATTACTTTTCCCTTGCGCCTAATTATCTTGCATTTTTCACACATTTTCTTAACAGAAGGTCTGACTTTCATAATAGAATACCTCCTTTATTACTTGGAACGCCATGTAATGCGGCCCTTGGTAAGGTCGTATGGCGACATTTCGACCTTAACTTTATCACCGGGGAGAATCTTTATATAGTTCATTCTCAGCTTGCCGGAGATGTGAGCCAATATCTTGTGTCCGTTTTCCAGTTCAACCTGGAAGGTTGCGTTGGGTAACGATTCAACTACCGTACCTTCAATCTCGATCATATCCTGCTTCGACATATACTAACCTCCTAAGTTTTGCCATTAAGTGAAGGATTTAATCGCCTGAGCGCTCTTTTTAACGCTTTGTTAGTCGCAATTTCCTCCGCCCCGAGTACAGTTCCCTGCTCTTCGAGATGGCACATATTCTTGCGCTTAGGCCTTTCGACCGGTCGCTCCTTGCCGTCACATACCAGAACCCGATTCTGCTCGTTTCCGACTACTGCCAGAAGCTTGCCTTTGTCGCGCCCTGAAAGTGAAAGCACAACTGCTCCTTCTTTAAGCATCCCGACCCTCCTTACACCTGGGTAAGAATTACGGGACCGTCCGCCGTTATGGCGATGGTATGCTCAAAATGGGCAGAAAGCTTACCGTCCTTTGTTTTGATAGTCCAGCCGTCCGGCATCTGCCTGACCTCGTGAGTTCCCATATTTATCATGGGCTCTATGGCACTTGTCATGCCGGGAAGCAGGCGCACGCCTCTGCCGGGTGTGCCGAAATTCGGTACGCTGGGGTCTTCATGCATCTGAGAGCCTACTCCGTGACCTGTAAAAGTGCGGACTACGGAAAAGCCCCTTGACTCGCAGTAGCTTTGAACAGCGTGGCCTATATCGCCGATTCTGCCGCCTGCGACAGCCGCCCTGATGCCTTCATAGAGGCTTTCTCTGGTCGTGTCGCTCAGCCGCTTTGCTTCGGGAGAGATATCTCCTGCTGCAAAAGTGGCAGCATTGTCACCCACATAGCCATTGAAGGTTGCGCCAACGTCGATACTGACGAGGTCACCCTCTCTGATTATCTGCTTACTGCTCGGTATGCCATGAATAACCACATCGTTTATGGAAATGCATGTAGCAGCGGGATAGCCATTGTAGCCCTTGAATGTCGGAATTGCTCCGGCATCAGTGATGAACTTATGGGCAATGCGATTGATTTCAGCCGTTGAAACTCCGGGTTCAACCGCTTCGCCCGCTGCCTTTAATGCTCCCGCAGCGATAAGACACGCCTCTTTCATCAGGCGCAGTTCTTTGCTAGTCTTGAGCACTATCATGCTTGATCCTCCGTTTGGGCTTAATCAAGGAAGCCCTTGTAATGACGCATCATCATCTGGCTTTCAAGCTGCTTGAATGTTTCAATAGCAACGCCAACTACGATGATGATTGATGTACCGCCGAGTGAGACGTTCATTGTGGCACCTTCCTTCCAGAAGCCGAGACCCCAGTTAACAATGATTGTGAAGAGTACGGGGAAGAGAGCTATAACACTGAGCATAAGAGCTCCGAGAAGAGTCATCCTCGAAAGAATCTTCGCAATGTAGTTTGAAGTGGGTTCGCCGGGGCGGATGCCGGGGATTGAACCGCCGTTTTCACGGATGTTCTTTGACATCTCTACGGGGTTATACTGAATGGTTGCATAGAAGTATGCAAACGCAATGATGAGTACGAAGTACATAATTGCATATGCCCAATGGTCATTTGCAAACAAACCGAAGAAGGTTTCCCAACCTGTGCCGTTCGTCTTGCTGGAGATGAACATTTCAATGGTGGGAGGCAATGAAAGAATTGAGCTTGCAAAGATGATGGGCATAACACCGGACATATTAACCTTAATCGGAATATGAGTGCTCTGTCCGCCGTACATCTTGCGGCCAACAACGCGCTTTGCGTACTGAACGGGAATTCTTCTCTCAGCGTTATCCATCCATACGATATAAGCTACCATAAGGATGAGAACGATGGTTACGAAGGGAACAAGGAAATAATAAGGTGTGCCCCTGACAATGTAACCGTTCTGAGGTCCCCACAGTGAAGTGATGAGAGTGGGGATGCGGGAAACGATACCTGCGAAAAGGATGATCGAGATACCGTTGCCGATGCCTTTTTCGTTAATTCTTTCACCGAGCCACATAACGATGGCTGTACCTGCTGTAAAGCAGAGAATGATAACGATGGCCTGGAAGAAAGCCCAGAAACCTGTGTAGGCAGCGCCTGCATCGTTGGTTGAGAGATATCCGCCGCTTCTGAGATAGAAGTAGTAAGCGGTACTCTGAAGAAGACCGAGAGCGATAGTAACGTATCTTGTGATAGTTGCAATCTTCTTTCTGCCTTCGGGACCCTCGTTCTGAAGCTTTTCAAGAGCGGGGATTGCTACTGCGAGCAGCTGCATGATGATGGAGCTGTTGATGTACGGTGTGATTGACATAGCGAAAATCGTACCGTAGTTGAAAGCTTCACCGGTCATCATGCTGAGATAGTTCATGAAAGTTCCTGCATCAGGATCATCAATGATACCTGTGTCAGAAATGTTTGTAAAAGGCACAGGAATTGCCGAGCCTATTCTGAAAATAAGCACAATCAAAGCAGTAAACAGAAGTTTCTTTCTGATATCGGCAACTTTCCATGCATTTACTAAAGTTTTAAGCATGTCAGATTACCTCTGCCTTTCCTCCGGCAGCTTCGATCTTAGACTTAGCGGAATCTGAAAAAGCGTTTGCCTGAACGGTGAGCTTCTTCGAAATTTCGCCCTGTCCTAAAATCTTAACGCCGTCCATAGTCTTTTTAACAATTCCCTTCTCCACAAGAGCTTCTACGGTTACGGTTGCGCCGTCCTCAAAAGCATCAAGTGCAGAAACATTAACGATTGCCATTTCAGTGGCGAAAATATTGTTGAATCCTCTCTTGGGGATTCTTCTCTGAAGGGGCATCTGGCCACCTTCAAAACCTGCGCGCATTCCTCTGCCTGCACGCGCTTTTTGACCCTTATGACCCTTACCGGCTGTCTTGCCCTGACCTGATGCGGGGCCTCTACCGATACGCTTGCGGGCTTTGGTTGAACCTGCAGCGGGTGAAAGATCGTGCAACTTCATTAGTTTGCACCTCCTTGATTGGCTTCGCTGACTTCGATGAGATGAGCTACCTTTCTCAACTTGCCCTGTGTTGCGGGGATGTCAGGCTGAACCGAAACATCACCTATTTTGTGAAGACCAAGTGCATGGACGGTGTCAATCTGAGGCTTAGTGCTTCCAATAAGGCTCTTAACAAGCTTTACCTGAATATCTGCCATTGTGTTCACCCTCCTTAACCTAATACTTCTTTAGCGGTTTTGCCGCGGATTGCAGCAACCTCTTCAACATTGCGAAGCTGTGAAAGACCCTGCAGTGTTGCCCTGACTACGTTGCAGGGATTGTTTGATCTGAGTGCCTTGGTACGGATATCTCTGATACCTACTGTTTCAACAACAGCACGTACAGGTCCGCCGGCGATAACGCCGGTACCGGGGGCTGCGGGCTTAAGAAGAACTACGCCTGCGCCATACTTGCCGATAACCTCATGGGGAATTGTTGTTCCCTTAAGAGAAACCTTCATAAGGTTCTTCTTTGCGTCCTCAATGCCCTTGCGGATAGCATCGGGAACTTCACCGGATTTGCCCATACCGAAACCGATGGTGCCATTTCCGTCTCCAACTACTACGAGAGCCGCAAACTTAAAGATACGACCGCCCTTTACGGTTTTGGAAACACGGTTAATGGCTACTACGCGCTCGGTAAGTACATATGCTGATGCATCAATTTTAGCCAAAAGTATTCCTCCCCTTCTTAGAACTTGAGGCCACCCTCACGGGCGCCTTCGGCCAGCTCTTTAACACGGCCGTGATAGATGTAACCGCCGCGATCGAAAACAACTTCTGTTATTCCCTTTTCTGCGGCACGCTGTGCTAATACTTTGCCCACTTCGTGAGCTGCTGATTTATTTCCGCCGTATTCCTCAAAATCCTTTTCCACAGTTGAGGCTGACACAAGGGTAACACCCTTTACGTCGTCTATTAACTGAGCGTAGATATTCTGGAGGGAACGGAATACATTAAGGCGGGGGCACTCAGCAGTGCCGGAAATCTTAGCACGGACTCTGG
>JAZNUP010000016.1:0-16293 GCA_045592385.1 Acutalibacteraceae bacterium | reverse complement strand
GCAATAACATCTTCTTTGACATTAAAATTCATTTGTTTTACCTCACCTTCAGAATAAATCATAATTTGTTTACTCTAAATGTATTCACATCCTGTCCGATTTATAACAAAAAAAGAACCCTTATCAAAGGATAAGAGTTCTTTTAACAAAATCAATTATTTAAACAAGCTGTTTCCCTTACTGTCAATTGCAATAATAAGCGGAAAATTATTAAACTCGAGACGTTTTACACTCTCACAACCGAGGTCTTCAAAGGCAATAACCTCGCACGAGGTGATGCATTTTGCAGCAAGTGCGCCTGCACCGCCTATTGCACACAAATAAACCGCTTTATTACGCACAATGGCATCAACAACCTCACCGCTGCGCGGGCCCTTGCCTATCATACAAACAAGGCCGTTATCGAGAAGAAGCGGAGCATAGGGGTCCATACGTGATGAAGTGGTAGGGCCGCAGCTGCCTATAGGGAGCCCCTTGGGTGCAGGAGTCGGGCCGGCATAATAAACCGATGCACCGCTAAGCTCAAACGGAAGCTTTTCGCCCTTTTTCATAAGCGTTACAATGCGCTTATGAGCGGCATCACGTGCAGTGTAAACAGTGCCGCTGAGCAAAACCCTGTCACCGCAGCTGAGCTTTTCGGAATACTCACGAAGCTGAGATGAACTGAGCACAAACTCTGCCACGATTATTCCCCCTTGCCCAGATATTTGGCAAGAATGGCATCAAGCTGAGCAACCGCATCAACCGTTTCATCGGAAGTGTCTTCCGCAGCGGTAGTTGCGCAGGCCTGCTCGTACTGCTCAAGCTTACGCTCAAGGTCGTCAATACGCTCATCACGGCGCTTAAGCTGCGCACGCACATCTTCAAGCTCTTTCATAAGCTGTTCGATATATTCGATTACATCCTTGCGGTTGAAGCCGCCCAGAGCCGATTTTTTAAACTGCCTTTCTTCACCCATGCGAACCTATCTCCTGTTGAGTAATTACTTATTTCTTGAGAGCAACTGCCTGCTTGACCTTGGCAACAATACCGTCTGCAGTAAGGCCGTAACGCTTGAGCATTTCAACAGCGGGGCCTGATGCACCGTATTCATCCTCTACACCGACCTTGATTACGGGCACGGGACACTCTTCGCAGACAACGTCTGCTACTGCCGAGCCGAGACCGCCGATAACGCTGTGCTCCTCTGCAGTGACGATAACGCCTGTCTCTTTTGCAGCCTTGACGATAATATCTCTGTCAATAGGCTTGATTGTTGCCATATTGATGACTCTTGCATTGATACCCTCTGCGGCGAGAGTGTCAGCAGCAATAAGAGCCTCGTTTACCATAAGGCCTGTTGCGATGATTGTTACATCTGTGCCTGCCTTAAGCTCAACACCCTTACCGATTTCGAACTTGTAATTTTCATCAAAAAGTCTGGGAGTTGCAAGCCTGCCGAAACGAAGGTAAACAGGTCCGTCGATTTCTGCGGCGGCAAGCACTGCAAGCCTTGCTTCAACATCGTCTGCAGGGTTAATAACAACCATACCGGGAATTGAGCGCATAAGTGCAATATCCTCACAGCACTGATGGCTTGCGCCGTCCTCGCCGACAGAAATACCTGCATGAGTTGCACCGATTTTAACGTTAAGATGAGGATAGCCTATGGAGTTTCTTACCTGCTCATAAGCTCTGCCTGCTGCAAACATTGCAAAGGAGCTTGCAAAAACAGTATAACCTGTGGTAGCAAGACCGGCTGCAACGCCCATCATATTTGACTCAGCAATACCTGTATCAAAAAATCTTTCAGGGAAAGCCTTTTTGAAAGCACCTGTTTTTGTTGCCGCAGCAAGGTCGGCATCAAGGACTACTACCTTATCATTCTTTCCGCCAAGCTCTACGAGCGCATTGCCGTAAGCTTCTCTGGTTGCCATTTTAACTGTATCAGCCATTGTTCGTTTCCTCCTTATGCCTCAAGCTCTGCAAGCGCTGCCTTAAGCTCACTCATCGCCTGCTCGTACTGTTCTGCGTTGGGTGCTGCACCGTGCCATGAAACCTGATCTTCCATGAAAGAAACACCCTTACCCTTGGTGCTGGTTGCAACGATGACAGAGGGCTTACCCTTAAATTCAGCAGCTGCTTTGAAAGCTGCATCAATCTCATCAAAGCTGTGAGCGCAGATTTCAATTACGTTCCAGCCAAAAGCCTTGAACTTTTCAGGGATGGGATAAGGAGAGTTAACGTCGGAAATCTTACCGTCAATCTGAAGGCCGTTATTATCAACAACTGCTACAAGATTATCAAGACCCTTTGCAGAAGCGTACATAGCTGCTTCCCATACCTGGCCTTCCTGGATTTCACCGTCACCGAGGATTGCATATACTCTGAAATTCTTGTTTGAAAGCTTTGCGCCGAGAGCCATACCGCAAGCGGTGGAGATACCCTGACCGAGAGAGCCCGTGCTCATATCAACGCCGGGAGTGAGCTTCATACTGGGGTGACCCTGAAGCATGGAATCGCTCTTTCTGAGAGTCTTGAGCTCTTCAACGGGGAAGAAGCCCTTGAGAGCCATAACCGCATAAAGAGCGGGAGCAACGTGACCCTTGGAAAGAACGAGTCTGTCTCTGTCCTCCCACTTGGGATTCTTGGGGTCAACGTTCATGTGCTGGAAATAGAGATAGGTGAGAATATCAACGCAGGAAAGAGAGCCGCCGGGGTGACCTGACTTAGCATTGAAAACCTCCTCTATTATTCCCATTCTGGCTTGACAAGCTTTAATTTTTAACTGTTTTCTGACAACTGCATCCATTTTGCAGCCACCTCCTGTATATATTAGCGGCATACACCGCAAGTTTTACTTATTTAATACTGTTTTTTCTATATAGCTGAGGAAATCCGCAACCGCTCCGTTATTGCAATGGCAGGCTACGTAATCCACGCTTTCCTTGAGTTTTTTGGGTGCCTGACCGCAAGCGGCTGAAATACCGACAGTCTTAAGCATTGCCTCATCATTAAAATAATCACCAATTGCGCAGGTATGAGAATGCTCAATTCCGAGGATATCCGCAAGCTTCAGAACCGCGACACCCTTATTTGTGTTTTTTGCAAGCACCTCAAAGCTTGCTATTGACGAGGACATAAAGGTTGCATCGGCATCCTCAAGAGAAAGGAGATATTTTTTTAATCTATTAATCTCTGAGGGCAGGCCTGAGAAAACAACCTTGCCCCAATTCCCTCTCGGAATATCTTCGATGCTTTTGAAATATTTTCCGCCACCCTTATCCGCAAAGATAAGATACTTTGAAAATACTGCAGGTCCGCAACCGTAAATAATATCTTTTGCATATACCACAACACCGATTCTTCTGAATTTTTTTGCGGCGTTGCAGACAATATCCGTTGTCTTTTCGCTCAGCGCGCTAAAATGGAGCATCCTGCTGTTTTCATAATCATAAAGCCCTGCACCGTTGAGCACAACAACGGGAGTTCCCTTCATAGCAGGCAGAGCATCATAATGCGCCTTCAACGAACTTACGCTTCTGCCCGATGCAAGAGTAAAATGCCCTGAGCATTCAGTAATAAAGCGGTTAATAGCAACGGCATTTACCTTCGGCAGCCTTCTCAGCTTGCTGTTAAGCGTTCCGTCTATATCAGAGGCAACAAGCCAAGCTGACATATCAACACAGTTATCACACTTCACGTAAGCCAGCCCTCCTTAAGAAATCCGTAAAATATTCGGGAAGTTCTGACGTGAGCACAACCCTTTTTCCGCTTGACGGATGCTCAAATCCAAGCAGCCCTGCATGAAGGCATTGCCCGTGAAGCACAGCGGTAAAAGCATCGTTCGGACCATAAAGAGGGTCGCCCGCAACGGGATGACCGAGATGAGCCATATGAACCCTTATCTGATGAGTTCTGCCCGTTTCAAGTTTAAGACGAAGGAATGAAAAATCCCTGCCCTCATCAAGAACTTCATAATGAGTTCTCGCGTCCCTTGAATTCTGCTGTGTTACACACATCTTTTTTCTGTCCTTAGTGCTTCTGCCGATAGGGGCATCAATAACACCCTGCTTTTCCCTGAGCCTGCCGTGGATTACGGCGCGGTACTCTCTGTCAAGCGAATGCTCTTTTATCTGCCTTGCGAGAGAAATATGAGCGGTATCGTTTTTTGCCGCTAAAAGCAAACCGCTTGTGTCTTTATCAATCCTGTGCACTATTCCCGGGCGGATCACACCGTTTATAGCTGAAAGATTGCCTTTACAGTGGTAAAGCAAAGCGTTTACCAAGGTAGAATCAGGATTACCTGCGGCGGGGTGAACAACCATACCTCTCGGTTTATTGACAACAAGCAGGTCGTCATCCTCATAACGGATATCAAGAGGTATATCCTGCGGCTGAGCCGAAAGCTCAACGGGTTCGGGAACAATAAACTCTATCCTCTGACCCACTGCAGGCTTATAACTCTTTGGAACAGCCTTGCCGTTTACAAACACTGCACTGTTACCGATAAGCGACTGCACAAACGAACGTGAAAGCGAGGGAACGCAAAGAGAAATAATTTTATCAATCCTCATAGCGTTGGTTTCACTGTCCACCGTTATGCACAGCGGCTCACCGTATTCAATTGACGTGATAATCTCACTCATATCAACTGCTCCGTATGCCGTTTATTGCTTTTTTGCTTTCATATCCTTTACTATGTCATATATCTCATAGCCGAGAAGCAGGAATGCACCCACTGTAATACAGCAATCCGCAAAGTTAAAAACTGCAAAATCAATGAACAAGGGCTCAATAAAATCAATTACAAAGCCATTGAAAACACGGTCAATAAGATTGCCTATACCGCCTGCGTTTATGAGAATAAGGCTTATCACAAGAAATACAGGTTTTTTCCTGCCCTTGCGGCGGATAAACAGCGCACACAGGGAGCCTGCAAGAATAATGGCAGTTATAACGGAAAGCACGTCCGTTTTTCCCGAAAACATACTGAATGCCACACCGGTATTCTCTACATAAGTAAGCCTGAAAAGACCGAAAAGGAACTCTACGGGACCGTTAGCATCCACAAATGCTGCTATCTGCATTTTTGTAAGCTGATCAATCCCGACAAGAATCGCAATGATTACAAGGTATAACAAATAAATCATTCAATCACTCAAAATTAATCAAAAAATCCGTCGAACAAAGACTGAGGAGCTGTATCCTCTTCGTCCTCGCCTTCAAGTGCGTCGAGGTTTATTTTTAAATCACCAAAGCCTGAAAAATCAAAATCGTCATCATCGTCGTTATCTTCTTCATCTTCTTCAGCAGCTTCGATTTCAGCTTCCTCTTCTTCTGAATCTTCTTCCTCTTCATTTACAAGGAAAGATGCCATGCTCTTGAAGAAAGTCTTTTCCTCTGCAGGTTCTTCTTCCTGCTCCTCAGAAGCTTCTTCTTCCTCTTCGTCAACATCACTGAAAATGTCTACAAAAGTATCGTCATCGTCGTCTTCAGCATCTTCAACTGCTTCTTCTGCAGCATCTTCCTCTGCCTCTTCGGGCTCCTCTGCAGGCTCTTCGATATCGAGAATATCTTCGGGAAGTTCAATATCCTGCTCAGCTTCAATAACTTCTTCCTGCTCAACTGCTTCTTCAACAACTTCTTCCTGAGCCTTAGCTTCTTCTGTGGAAGCAACCTCTGCCTCCTGCTCAAGCTCAACGGGAGCAACCTCAACTACGGGAAGAGCATCAATAAGAGCAAGCTGCTTTGCGCAAGCCTCGGTAAGAGCTGCCTTGATGCTTTCGCTCTGAGTCTTTATGCTCTCAAGCTGAGCTGTGTAAGCAATAAGCTTTTCTTTGCTGTCACCGATAATAAATGCTGCCTGTGCGTTTGCATCAGCAACGATTTTTTCAGCCTCTGCGGTTGCTTCATCAATCTTTGCTTTTGAATCGGTCTGAGCCTTAAGGGTATATGCAGCAACGGTTTCTTTTGTTTTGGAAACAAAATCCTTAGCATTCTTTCTTGCTTCTTCGATAATAGTATCGTGCTCTGCTTTTGCCTGAGAAAGAAGCTCAGCCTTTTCGTCCTCCGCTTCTTTCTTAAGGGTTCTTGCCATTCTTTCAGCTGTAATGAGGGTGGATTTGATAGTATCTTCCTCTGCTCTGTACTGCTCAACTCTGTCAGCAAGGAGGCTGATTTTTCTTACAAGCTCATTGTTCTGATTGATAACAGAGGCATAGGAATCAGCAGCGCTTTTAAGGAACGCATCAACCTCTTCTGCACGGTAAGCACCTTTGCCGATAAGGGTAAACTGAGCGTTTGAAATCTGTTCGGGTTTTAACATATGTAATCACATTCCTCTCTGATTAATGCTTTATTTTAACCTTCCAAGTCGTCGCCTAATTCGGTAATGCCGTCATCACTGACTGCTACGTTTTTGGGAGTTATAACATAGGCTTTGTCAGCGATAGGTTTGAAATCGCCGCCCAGTGCATAGTTTGCACCGAAAATACAGTCGATTATTCTCTGGTCAATATCATCGTCACAATCCTCAAGGTTAAGAACAACGATAAGGCCGCTTTTAAGGGACTCAATAACGTTGCCGATTTCATTCATACCCTTGACTCTTTTTACAACAACCTGAGATTCACCAAAGCCTCTGGAAACGGGTCTTGAGCCTGCTTTAAAATCAACTACGTTTGCTGAAGCATCCTGCTCTGCCTTGCGTGCCTTTTTGGTTGCCTTGGGCTGAGCGGTATAATGCTCCTCGTTTGCAGGGATTTCTTCTACGTCAAAATCCCCCAAATCGTCATAATCACTGTCCGTAACGTTGATATAGTTTTTGATTTTGTCCATAAATTTCATTTTCAAATCCTCCTGCATTATCTGTAATTTCTTGCGCCGAATATTGCCGAACCAACTCTGACAAGAGTTGAACCCTCGAGGATTGCCTCACGGTAATCGCCCGACATACCCATAGAAAGAATACTCATACTTACATTATTTATATTTTTTGAGCGAATGTCAAGATACGCTCTGTGCATATCAGAAAAAATCGCTCTCAAAGCGCTTTCACTGTCACAAATAGGAGCAACACACATAAGCCCCTGAACCGAAATTGACTTAAGCTCCGCAATCTCGTAAACCCGTTCCTCAAGCTCCGAAGCATCAAAGCCGAATTTACTCTCCTCACTGCCCGCATTAACCTCAAGTAAAATCTTGCTGACTATTCCTTTTTCAGCAGAACGCTTTGCGATTTCAGCAGCAAGAGCCACACTGTCAACAGACTGTATAACGTCAACCTCGCCAACTATTTTCTTTACCTTGTTGGATTGAAGATGACCTATAAGGTGTGCCCTGCAGTTATCAAGGTTAAGCTCTGGCTTTTTGAGAAGATATTCCTGCACCTTGTTTTCACCAATCAAATCAATTCCACAGGAAATTGCGTGGTTGATATAACCGCTTTCAACCGTTTTTGTAACCGCCATAAGAGTTACGTCTTTTTCGTTTCTGCCCGATTGCACTGCCGCCTGTGAAATCCTCTCACGCAGTTCAAGCAGATTTTCTTCAATATCTTTAAGGCGTTCGTTAAGTATCATTCGACAACCCCTTTCCTTCAATTATAACCTCATCGTACACTTCAACAAGCTTAACCTTTTCAAGCTCGGGATTGCTGTTAATTTCCGCATCGGTATAGGGTGCGCTGATAACGTAATCCTCGCCCGTATAAACTATATTGAGTTCGCGTTCTCTCGGCGCTTCACCGTAATTAATGTAAACACTCTCTTTGCCGTCAATAATTCTTACCGCCTCAGACGGGATGTAAACGCCTGTGTACTCAGCTATAATTACGGTAACTTTCATCTTGCGCATTTCAAGGATTTTTTCGTCCATTGTGTTGCACCTGAATGAAATGACCGCTCTGCCGCTCTGAGCATCTTCATTTATTCTTTCAACAACTGCGGTGATTTTCTTCTCGCCAGTACCGTCAACAATGATGGAATACTTTTTGCCGGTTTCAAGTTTACGCGCCATAGGAATATCAACCGCAAGCACAAGATTCCAACGGCAATCCTCAACGATTACTCCAACGCAATTGGAATTGACCGTTTTTCCTTCACTTTTAAGCACGGATTCAAACTTTTCAACAGTAAGAGATTCGAGCCCGTCTTCTGTGAGCAATCCCTCAAATCCGTCCGCACTGCTCTTATAGTAACCCGATTTGCCTGCGGTAACAACAGCGGAAGGGGTAAGAGATGCTTCTATTGCGGAAATCTGCTGCTCAAGCTGAGCAACCTGAGCCGAGCAGTCGATATCCGAGCCGGTAACAATCTGGCGGCGTGAAATATCAACAAGATAATCAAGCTTTCTTTCACCGATTGCAGAAAAATCACCGTCATAAACCGCATCGAGCACCAATTCAAAATCATCATCCACGGCATCGCCGAGCGCCTCAACATCCACGTTGGCAAGAGTCAGCTGACTGTCAATCATCCGGTAGCCCTTGAGCTTATCATAAAGGTAATTCAACTGCGAATAATTCTGAGCCGCTTCGGGGTCTGAAAAGATTGCGGCAACCGTAGTCTGTGCGTTTACCTTAGCCGCATTTTCAACGTTTGCAACAACCGTGCCTGATAAATCCGAATATATATAATTCTCATCCCTTACAGCATATGCTTCAGCTTCAAACACGTCGTATACAGTTGCTTCTTCTGCCGAAACAGCGGTAATTCCCGAGGAAATGTAATTTACAACCGCATAAGCACCCGCTATAAGAACAATTACCGCGGCGATTGCTATGGTAATATACATAGTCTTCTTTTTACTGATTTTTATCTGCAAGCTACATCCCCTCCTTTACAATTTTAAGTGCATCTTCAAAAAGTTCATCAGCGCAGGAATAATCGTCAATCATCAGGAATCTGATGCGTTCATCTTTTCTGAACCACGTAAGCTGACGCTTAGCGTAGTGCCTGGTTTGCAGTTTCAACTGCTCTGCACATTCCTCAAGGCTTTTTTCTCCGTTAAGATAGGGCAGAAATTCTTTATACCCTATAGCCTGGCTCGAGGTTTTGCCCGAGTAAAGAGAATAAAACCTTTTTGCCTCATCAATAAGACCGTTTTCAAGCATCATATCAACACGGCGGTTGATTCTGTCATAAAGAAAGCTTCTGTCCCGGGCATCAAGTCCTATTATAATCGGGTCAAGGTCCGACCCTTTAAGCCTTGAAAGACGTTTTGTTTCGCTCAGAGTTTTGCCTGTAAGCAAATAAACCTCAAGCGCCCTTATTATTCTTCCAAGGTTATTAACGTGCAAAGTTGCAGCCGTTTCAGGGTCAACTGAATAAAGCTCATCAAGCAGCGCCTGTGCACCTTCAGCCTGCGCCCTGAGTTTCAACTGAGCACGGCATTCACCGTTATTATCTTCCTCAAAAAATTCTATATTATCAATTAGCGAATTAAAGTAAAGCCCCGTTCCGCCCGTTATAACAGGCAGGTTTCCCCTTGCAACAATTCCGTCAATACATTCTTTTGCAAGCTCGCAATACCTGGCAACGCTGAAGTCTTCATCAGGGCTTACAAAGCCTATGAGATGGTGGGGTACACCCTGCATTTCTTCCGCAGTGGGTGCAGCGGTGCCGATCTGCATACCCTTGTATATCTGCATGGAATCGCACGAAACCACCTCACCCGAAAGCGCCTGACAAAGCATAACAGCCAGCGAGGTTTTACCCGAAGCGGTTGGCCCTACCACCGCCGCTACCTTCTTTTTAAACTCTGCCAAAATTCTTCTCCAATTCTCTTTGAGTCATTTCTATGAGCACAGGCCTGCCGTGGGGGCAATACCTGATTTCGGGCATTGCAAGAAGACGCTTTGCAAACTGCTCCATTTCATACCTTGAGGTAAAATCCCCTGCCTTGATTGCGCTTCTGCAAGCAACGCTGTGATATATATGGTCAAGCTTTTCAAAGTCAACTTCCTGCTTTTTTTCGGCAAATCTGCCTGCAAGCTCGCTTATAACGTCCTTGATATCGTCAGCATCAAGCTCCATAGGACATTCGCTGACTATAACCATTCCCTGACCGAAATCCTCAACCTCAAAGCCTGCCTTTCTGAGAAGATCACAGTTTGCAAGGATTGCACTGTATTCCTCTTTTGTCAGAGTAACAGTGACAGGAGCAAGCAAAAGCTGAGCCGTACGCTCTGAATTATCTTTCTTTAACTGCTCGTAAATGATGCGTTCGTGCGCCGCGTGCTTATCAATAATCATCAGCTTACCGCCGCATTCAACAATTATGTAAGTTTTAAACGCTTCACCTACAAGAGTAAACTCCTCAACGGCAGGAGCAGCTTTTTCGGGCTGCGCTGTTTTTTCCTCAGGCTCATCCTGCACACAAGGTGCATACACAGGTGCAGCAGGAGGATTTGTTACCGGCAAAACATCCGGAATAAGATCAGGTAAATCATCTTCCTTTGCCGCATAGCCTACGGGCTCGGTATTCCTTACCGTAACAGTGGGTGCACCGTAGGATACGGGCTTTTTCTCAACGCTCTGCACAACGGCAGGCTCAATATTTTCTTTTTTAATTTCGGGCTGAGGTTTAACAAAAGATACGGCAACGGGCTCACTCTTTTGTTCCCTCATATCAATATGCTGCCAAAAATCCGCCTTTTTCTCAAAAGTGGTCTGCTCAACGGGTTTCTGAAGCTGCGCATAAAAATCTTTTATAGGCGCTTTGGCTTTATACTGCGCTCTGGAGATATCCTCCGCCAAAGCATTTTTACAGGCAAAATAAACTGCATTGAAAACCGCTTTTTCATTTGAGAAGCGAACCTCGGTTTTTGCAGGATGAACGTTGACGTCAACCGCAGAAGGTGAAAGCTCAATATTGAGCACACAGGACGGAAACTTGCCTACCATAACGGAGTTTTTATAGCCCTCACTCAGAGCGGCGCTTCCCGTAGCGGTTTTGATTAATCTGCCGTTTATAAAAAAGAACTGCATATTTCTGTTGGGACGTGCGCAATGGGGCTTTGAAATGTAACCGCTCACCTTTACGGCATCCGTATCAGCCTCAGCAGGGATAAGACCCGATGAAAAATCCTTGCCAAAGATCTCCCTTACGCACTGTAAAAGCTCACCTGAACCGTTAGTCATAAGGGTCTGCTTGCCTTCACGGATAAAACGGAACGATATCTCAGGATGCGACAAAGCAAGACGGTCAACAACTCCTGCAACTGCATTTGCCTCGGAAACATCCTTTTTAAGAAACTTCATTCTTGCAGGAGTGCAGAAGAACAAATCCCTTACAATAATGGTGGTGCCAATCGGGCAGCCTGCATCGTCAAGCAGAATTTCATCCCCTGCCTCTATACAGTAACGGGTGCCGATTTCTTCATCGGCAGTTCTTGTCATAATCTCAACCTTGGCAACGGCGGCAACGCTTGCAAGCGCTTCGCCTCTGAAGCCGAGAGTCATTATGGCATCAAGGTCAACAGCGGTGCTTATTTTACTTGTTGCGTGGCTTTTGAAAGCATTCCGAACGTCCTCACGGGCAATTCCGCAGCCGTTATCCGTAATGCGTATATAGGAGATACCGCCGTTTTTAATTTCAGCGGTGATGCTTGTTGCTCCTGCATCTATAGAATTCTCAACAAGCTCCTTTATAACCGAAGCCGGACGCTCAACAACCTCACCTGCAGCAATAAGCTCCGCAAGCGATTTAGGCAAAACATTGATTTTCGGCATCGGTTTCACTCCTTTCAGTTAATTGCGCCTGCATCAGCAGAAAGCTGATAAAGCAGAGACATCGCCTCAATAGGCGTTAAAGTATTTACGTCAATTTCCTTGAGTTTCTGAATAATGGCATCGCTTTCGCTTGAAGCAAAGGAAAGCTGCATACTTCCCGTTGACTGAGCCATCACGTTCCTTGCATCAGAAAAAGCGGCTGAATCCTTACCCTCAAGGTCAGCAAGGATTACCTTTGCTCTTTCCACTACGTGATTGGGTACACCCGCAAGCTTTGCTACTTCAATACCGTAGCTGCCGTCAGCCGCTCCGCTGACTATTCTTCGCAGGAAGGTTATATCATCACCGCGTTTTTTAACGGCGATATTGTAATTCTTCACTCCCTCAACAGAGCTTTCAAGCTCCGTAAGCTCGTGATAGTGGGTTGCAAAAAGGGTCTTTGCGCCGAGCTTTGATTTATCCGCCGCAAATTCAAGCACCGCCCTTGCAATGCTCATACCGTCAAATGTGGAAGTACCTCTTCCGATTTCATCAAACACGATAAGGCTCTTTGACGTTGCATTTTTAAGAATTGTTGCAACCTCGCTCATTTCCACCATAAACGTTGACTGGCCAGCCGACAAATCATCGGATGCGCCTATCCTGGTATAAATACCGTCCGCTATGCCGAGAGTTGCCGTACTTGCAGGCACGAAAGAGCCCGCCTGCGCCATAAGGCATATAAGCGCAACCTGACGCATATAAGTAGATTTACCCGCCATATTGGGACCTGTGATGATTGCGCATCGGTTGCCTGCGCAGTCAAGACGGGTGTCGTTGGGAACAAACGGAGCACCGTCAAGCATCTTTTCAACAACGGGATGCCTGCCGTCCGTAATATTGATAACGCTCTGCTCCGTCATATCCGGGCGGATATAATTATTCTGCGCAGCACACTGAGCAAAAGAACAGATTACGTCAAGACTTGCTACCGCGCGCGCCGTACGCTGAACAACGCTGAGCTTATCAGCCACACGCTTGCGTATGCTCTCAAAAATCTCATACTCAAGCTTTACTATTCTTTCCTGAGCTCCGAGAACCTTGGATTCAAGCTCCTTAAGCTCCTGAGTAATATATCTCTCACAGTTGGCGAGAGTCTGTTTTCTTATGTAAGTTTCAGGCACAAGCTCCTTGAAGGAGTTTGACACCTCAATATAATATCCGAATACTCGGTTATATCCGATTTTAAGCTTTTTGATACCTGTTTTCTCCTGCTCACGCAGCTGGATATCAGCAATAAAGCCCTTGCCGTTATCAACAATATTGCGCAAAGAATCAAGCTCATCATTGAAGCCCTGCTTTATAATGCCGCCTTCCCTTACGGAAAACGGAGGCTCTTCAACGATTGCGGTATCAATGAGAGCGGCGGTGGAATCAAGGGTATCTATATCCCTTTCTATTTCACAAAGCAATGCGCTTTTACATTCGGAAACCGACGATTTAATAACAGGCAGATGCTGCGCCGTGGCACACAGAGCCCTGAGCTCGCGTGCGTTTGCAGTGCCGTAAAGTATGCGGGTCATCAGACGTTCCATATCCTGACAGCCCGAAAGCTCGGTGCTCAGATCATCCCTGAGCGCCGCATTGTCAAGCAGCTCTTCAACTGCCGCGTGACGCCTTGTAATTCTGGGCAGACTCATCAGCGGCTGCTCAAGCCAGCTTCTGAGCATTCTTTTGCCCATGGAGGTTTTGGTTTTATCAAGCACCCAGAGAAGAGAGCCTTTCTTTTCTCTGTTGCGCATTGTTTCAACTATTTCAAGATTTCTGAGAGTTGAAACGTCAAGGTGCATAAAGTTTGCGTTAGTGTAAACGTCGACATCGGTTATGTTTTCAAGCTCTGTTTTTTCAACAAAGCGGAGATACCTCATTGCTGAGGCAAGAGCGGCAAGCGCCGCCGGACTTTCGCCAAGGCTGAGCTCGTCAAGCGACACCTTGCCGAACTGTTTGAGAACAAAAGCGGTGTTTTCATTCTCATCGTAATAATCACTGTCAAGCACTTCAACAATCGCATTGATTCTTCCCGAAATAAAAGAAGAGACCTCGGCAAGTTTTGCGCCTGCTTCATTGAGAAGCACTTCGCTCGGAGCAAATCGGCCGAGCTCATTGATGATTTTCTTTTGATTGTTCCTGCCCGAAAACTCGGTTAAATGCACGTGACCGGTTGAAACATCGGCAAAGCAGACTGCAACAGCATTCTTACACGCATAAACGCTTGCAAGGTAATTATTTTTGCCTTCATCGAGCATTGCACTTTCAATAACTGTGCCGGGGGTAAGAATCCTCGTAACCTCACGCTTGACAATACCTTTAGCAAGAGCGGGATCTTCCATCTGCTCGCACACCGCAACCTTATAGCCCCTTGAAACAAGCTTTGCTATGTAAGGGTCAACACTGTGGAAAGGCACGCCGCACATAGGCGCCCTCTCCTCCTGACCGCAATCCCTGCCCGTAAGGACAAGCTCAAGCTCTCTTGAAGCAGTTACGGCATCCTCGAAAAACATCTCATAAAAATCTCCGAGACGAAACATCAGTATAGCATCGGGATACTGCTTCTTCATTTCAACATATTGCTTCATCATCGGTGTAAGCTCTGCCATGAATAAAACCGTGCCTTTCGTAAATTTACCCGCCCCTCACGCCGCAAGCGGCGCAAGGGACACGGGGTTTGAAATCTTAGTGACAGCCGCCGCAGCTTGAGCATTCGCCGCCGCACTCGTGCTCCTGAGCGGGTTCGCAGGTAGCGGGGTCAGCGCCCTGAAGGCACATACCAAGGATACCGGTAAGGTAAGTCATAAGCTTATCAATTTCAGCTCTTGCTTCTTCATAAGCTCTCATATTTTCGTTTGCCATAATCTGAGCGTAAACCTGGCCGAATTCGGTATCGTATTCCTGAAGCTTTGCTTCATCTCTGTCCTCTTTTGAAGCTTCGTGCTGGAAGGACATCTGGAGAAGCTGAATCTTGGAAATAAGCTCGTTGAGAGCTGCATCCTCTTCGTTTGCCTTCTGGGCTGCCATGAGCTTGATGTAACGCTCGTCCTGCTGGAGCAGTGCTCCGAGTTCTCTGGTTTTTGCTACTAAATCCATAGTTTTATTCTCCTTTTTTCATCAGACTGAGTCTGTTTTTAACTTATTAATTCGCCCCTTAAAATCCAGGTAAGCGATTCGGTAACCTTTACCTCGTGATAGCCGCCTATCAAATCAAGCGAACCGGGGAATTCGATAATAACATTCCCCTGAGTTCTGCCTTCTATAAGGCCGCCCTTGCTGACACTCTCACACAGTACGCGGTAGGTTCTGCCCACACACGAAGCACTGCGCTTAGCGGCAACTGCCTCCTGCGCATCAAGCAATTCCCTGAACCACTTGCCTTTCTCTTCCCTGGAAACGGGATCAGGCATTTTCTCTGCCTTTGTGCCTTTCCTTGGCGAGAAAATAAAAGTGTACATCGAAGTGAACTTAGCCTCATTCACAAGGCTTACAGTATCAAGAAATTCCTCATAGGTTTCACCGGGGAAGCCCACGATTACGTCCGCCGTAACCGAAAGCTCAGGCATAACCTTATACGCATATTCAAGCAGACTGAGATACTTTTCTCTGGTATAGCCTCTGTTCATTTCCTTAAGCACTCTGTTATTGCCGCTCTGGAAAGGAAGATGAAGATGCTTTGCAACTTTTTCACACTGAGCCATAGTATCAAGCAATTCAAAGGTACAGTCCTTAGGATGAGAGGTCATAAATCTTATGAGGAAATCCCCCTCGATTGCGTTGAGTTCTCTTAAAAGCCTTGAGAAATTATAGTCGGTCCCCTTGCCGTAGGAATTTACGTTCTGACCGAGCAGGGTTATTTCCTTATATCCTGCAGCAACAAGCTGCCTTGCCTCTTCAAGAATAATCTGAGGGTCACGGCTTCTTTCACGGCCCCTTACGTAAGGCACTATACAATAAGAGCAGAAATTGTTGCAACCGTACATAATGGGAATCCAGGCTTTGAAATTACTGTCACGGTGGACGGGCAAGCCCTCCGCTATAACGCCCGCTTCATCTTCAATATCAAACACACGCTTGCCTGACGTGAAATTGCGGTAAAGCAATTCAGGCAGTTTATGGATAGCGTGGGTACCGAAAACTATATCAACAAACGGGTAGCTTTTTTTGATTTTCTCCGCCGCCCATTCCTGCTGCATCATACATCCGCATAAAACAATTTTCATTGACGGACGCTGCTTTTTGATAACCTTGAGCGCACCGACGTTGCCTATCAATCTGTCCTCCGCGTGTTCACGGATTGCGCAGGTATTGTAAAGCACCAGATCGGCACTGTTTAAATCATCGGTAAGTTCATAACCCGATTCAACGAGCATTCCTTCAAGACGTTCACCGTCCGCAACGTTGCCCTGACAGCCGTAAGTATGAACGAAAGCTTTGGGCATCCCTTGAGGATAGCGAAGGGAAACCGCAGTTGATACAAGCGCCGCATACTCACGCTGTTTTTCAATTTCCGCTTCGGTTACCGTTCTTATCTGAGCATTATCCGCCTGAG
>JAZNUP010000015.1:0-16255 GCA_045592385.1 Acutalibacteraceae bacterium | reverse complement strand
CCTGTTCTGTAGCCGGGGTCAAGACCGATTACGGTTTTACCTTTGAGCGGAGGCTGGAGAAGAAGCTCTTTTGTATTAAGTGCAAATACCTTTATTGCATTTGCGGCGGCATTGTCCGTAAGCATATTTCTGATTTCACGCTCAACGGAAGGATAAATAAGCCTTGCATAAGCATCGGCGCCTGCTTCCCTTACGGTTTCGGTGCAGGGGGATTCAGTGTCGCTTAGGGTAACGCTTTTAATAACGTTTGATGCCTTTACAGCGTCAAGAGTAACGCTTACTTTAAGGAACTTTTCTCTCTCACCTCTGTCTATTGCAAGCACTCTGTGCCCTGCGATAGTTTTAACGGGCTCGTTGTAATCGTAATACATCTTGTAAACGCTCTCAGCTTCTTCGTCAACCGCAGATACGGTAACGATACCCACCACTCCGAAAAGATTGCGCAGTCTGCGGCGGATATCGGCATTGTCTGAGATGTTTTCTGCTATTATATCCATAGCACCCTTGAGCGCATCTTCCGCACTTTCAACGCCTTTTTCCTTATCAATATATTCTTTTGCGAGTTCAAGCGGAGCGGGTGAATCGGGCTTCTGAGCGTAGATTTCATCTGCAAGGGGTTCAAGACCCTTTTCCTTTGCTATGGATGCTCTTGTTCTTCTCTTGGGTCTGAAGGGGCGGTAAATATCCTCTATTTCCGCAAGAGTCACCGCTTTGTCAAGAGCGGCTTCAATTTCTTCGGTCATCTTTTCCTGGGAAATAATGGAGTTTCTTACCTCTTCACGCCTTTTTTCAAGGTTTCTGAGGTATTCAACTCTTTCGGAAAGGCCTCTTATAATCTGATCGTCAAGAGTGCCGTGCGCCTCTTTTCTGTATCGTGCAATAAAAGGCACGGTGTTGCCGTCGTCAAGCAGAGAAACAGTGTTTTCTACCTGCCAGCGCTGAAGATGAAATTCCTGGGTAAGCTGTTGAATAATGTCCATGTGTTATATCTCCGAATCAGTTGTTTAATTTTTGTCTTATATCATTGCCGAGGAAGTGAAGAGGAGTATATCCACCCATAATGCGTGAGGTAATCCTCGGTGAATACTTTTCTTCGAGCGCGTGTGCATCAAGGTTGGTGCTTATGATAACGGGTTTGTCGCAGTTGAGCCTTGTATTTAAAACATTATATAATGCGGCAACCGTGAACTGAGTGGTAAACTCAGAGCCGAGGTCGTCAATAATGAGCAAATCACAATCAAGAAGCTCCTGCTCAGCGCCGTCATATTCATCACTTCTGGAGGAGCGGAAATGTTCTCTCTCAAGTCTGTTAAAAATATTCTGCGCCGAATCGTAAATAACGTTATATCCTGAGGCGGTAACAACACCTGCTATTGCAAGAGTGAGATGAGTTTTGCCAAGACCCGTCTGACCGAAAAGGTAAAGGCTGGGGGAGCTGCAGTCAAAATCGTCCGCATAGCAGCGGCAGTATTCAAGAATATTCTTCATCTGATCTTTTGCGGAGATTCCGAAGCGTTCGTCCGCCTGGTCTGAATAATAATCAAGGTTGAAGCTTTCAAAAGTACACTGCGCGGCGCGGGAGTTGCTGTAAAGCTTTTTGAGAGCAAGTTCCTTTAAAAGAATTTTTCTGCAGGAGCAGGGGGTGCCCTCAACGTATCCTGTATCCTCACACTTTTTACAGACGTAATCCGTTTCAAGATAATTCTCTGGATAACCGTTCGATTTAAGAAGGTGTTTAATTTTTTTCTGAAGGGCAAGGTTGGTTTTTGCAAGATTCTCAAGGTAACTTCTTGCATCTGCGCCCATACCGATTGCTTTTACAACGTCGAGACCTGTCTGTGCAAGCTCGCGTTCAGCGGCAGCGATTTCAGGAACCTTAAGCAAAACTTCACTTCTGCGCTGCTGCTGAAGATTCTCAGCTCTGCTTTTTCTTTTTGCCAGCTCTGTCTGAGCGGCAATTATAATATCTTTGCCAAAGCTCATGCTTTTTTCTTCCTTTCATAGCGGAGATTGCCGCTTACGGTGTTCTTGGTGAAGGCGTCTATATCGTAAGAAGTATCGCTTTGTTTCTTTGGTGCCTTGGGTGCGGGCGTTTCCGCTTTTTTAGCAACGGGTACACTTTTTGCAGCTTTCAATGCACGCACGTCCTCGGGGGTTTTAATTCCGTCTTTGTGCCAGGATTCAAGCACTTTGTCCATATAAGCGAAGCTGAGCTTCTGGGTATGGTCAGCCATTTCTTCATACGCAAGATAAATCATATCGGTGGAAAATCCAAAAGAATTACACCAGCGCGAAAGGTAAGCGGTCTGCGTAGCGGTGGGCTTGGGGTTGGTGATACCTGCAAGGGCGGCAAAATCCTTCCATACTCTGTCTGCTGTGCGAAGCGAGGAGATTTTCTCAGCCGCCTTTTCAATAGTATCAATTTCGCATTCGCCCCAGTTTCTTCCTGTGGCGGCTATGTAGTTGTTGTGAGTTTTGCCGATTGAAACGCAGTAGTCGAGAAGCATATAGATTACTTCAACGGGTAAACCGTCATAGTCGTGCATCATAAGCAGAGTGCACTGACCCTCATATCCGATTGTTTTGCCGAGCTTTACCTGAGCCTCTCTGAAAAGATTGCCGATAATCGGTGATTCCTTAATCCTTTGTGAAATTTCAACACTTGAAGGCTTTGAGGGCACAATAACAGGTGCGGCGGTTTTTGGGGCAGGGGCGATTACGGGAGTGCTTGCGGCGGTTTCCTGCACGGGGACAGGGGCGGGCTCACTTTGCCCTTCCTGAGCAAGAATTACTCCTGTAAGTACCCAATACTGAAGATAGTCAGCAGCGTCATCTTTATTCATTTTTAATGCCTTGCACATTTTATCAATGTCAGGATTTTCGGGGGAATTGCGTAAAATCCAGAGCAGAACTTTAAGTTGATGCTCGTTGGCAAGGCGGATATGCTTGTCTACCAGCGAAGAGGGAACTCTGAAGGAACTGTCAAGCTCAGTGGGGTTGATTTTGTATTTCATTATAATAAGCACTCCGAGAAAATTAGTGTATTAATTATACACAAAAAGCTGAAAAAAACAAACAATTTATCATCATTAAAAAATTTTTCGTCATCAAGAGGAATTTTGTCAAAAAAACCGCAACCAATGGTGGGATAAAAAAACCGAACCACAATCAGTTCGGCAAAAGCAACAAAAAGTGTTTGTAAAATGAATAAGAGACCGCCGCAGCGATCTCTTACCGTGTTCTGATGAAATTAAACAGCGCGTGTTACCTTTCCTGAACGAAGGCAACGAGTGCAAGCGTATACTCTCTTGGGAGAGCCGTTTACAACAGCCTTAACACGCTTAACATTGGGCTTCCAAGTTCTGTTGGAGCGTCTGTGTGAATGGGAAACCTTGATGCCGAAGGACACATCCTTACCGCAAAAATCGCATTTTGCCATGTGTCACACCTCCTTTTTTAAACTCATTAACGGATGATATATTAACAGATATGCAGAAAAAAAGCAAGTGTTTTTTTGCATTTTTTTAAATTTTTTTGGATTATTAAAAATATTTGTAAATTTGGTGTTTTCCTATTGCAATTTTAAGAAGAATAGTATAGAATATCTGTAGAACATTTGTTTGATTGATACAGGAGGTCTGAAAAATGATTGATAAGAAGAAAGCACTTGAAACCGCTTTGCAGCAGATTGAAAAATCCTACGGCAAGGGCACTATTATGCGCCTTGGTGAAAACAGCGCAATGAACGTTGAAGCTATTTCTACCGGTTCGGTCGGTCTTGACGTTGCAACGGGAATAGGCGGTCTTCCCAAGGGAAGAATCGCGGAGATTTACGGTCCTGAGTCATCAGGTAAAACCACGCTTGCTCTTTCGGTTATTGCTCAGGCACAGAAGGCGGGCGGAGAGGCTGCTTTTATTGACGCAGAGCACGCTCTTGATCCTCTTTATGCTTCCAATCTCGGTGTTGACGTTAACTCTTTGCTTGTTTCACAGCCCGATAACGGTGAGCAGGCTCTTGAAATTGCTGAGGCGCTTGTACGCTCAGGCGCTCTTGATGTTGTTGTAATCGACTCTGTTGCAGCCCTTGTTCCCCGTGCCGAAATTGAGGGAGAGATGGGTGACAATCAGGTAGGTATGCACGCAAGGCTTATGTCAAAGGCTCTCAGAAAGCTTGCAGGTGCTATTTCCAAGTCCAACACAGTTCTTATCTTTATAAATCAGCTTCGCGAAAAGGTCGGTGTAGTCTACGGTAATCCCGAGGTTACCACCGGCGGCAGAGCGCCTAAGTTCTTTGCTTCCGTAAGAATTGAAGTAAGAAGAGTTGAAAGCATCAAAAACGGTGGCGAGATTATCGGCAACAGAACAAGATGCAAAATTGTTAAAAATAAGGTTGCTCCTCCTTTTAAGGAGGCTGAGTTCGATATCCTTTACGGTAAGGGAATTTCAAAATTCAGCGAGCTTGTGGACCTTGGTGTAAAATATAACATTATAAATAAGAGCGGCGCATGGTTCTCTTACGGCGATATGCGTCTTGGCCAGGGCAGGGATAATTCGAGGGACGTAATTGCCGATAACGAGGCACTTGCGCAGGAGATTGAGTCCAAGGTTTTTGCCGCTGTCAAGGCAGAGCAGGAGAGCAGAAACAAACCTGCCAGAAAGCTTCCTGATGCAGCAAAGCCCGCTCCTGCAGCCGAGCCTACCACAAAGGTAGTTGCAAGAGCAAAGCTTGATATAGTTGTTGATGATGACGATTAATAAATGAAACTTAATTTTAATTCAGGAAAATCGGGAAAAGTTCATATTTTACTCGGCGGAGAATATTTTATAACCGTGGATGAGGATTTCATTCTTTCCTGCGGTTATGCCAACGGCGATGATATTGATGGAGCGGAGCTTGCTGCTTTTATTGAAGCGGCAGGCTTGCGCTCTGCTTTTGTTGCCGCTTTGCGTTTGCTTGCCAACAGGGATTACGGCAGAAAAGAGCTTGAAAACAAACTGGTGCTGAAGGGCATTGAGCGCGATTTTGCCCGTGCCGCTTCGTTAAAGGCTGAGGAAATGGGCTACGTTGATGATGAAGCCTACGCTGTGATGCTTGCAAGGCGTCTGAGTGAGAGTAAGGGTTATTCTTCCAAAAAGATAAAATACGAGCTTACTTCAAAGGGGATTTCTCACGAAAATGCGGAAATTGCCTGCGAAAAACTTGACAATAATCCCGTTTTGCGTATTATAGAATTACTGAATTCAAAATATCGCAACAGTTTGAATGATGAAAAAGGCAGAAGGCGTACCGTTGCAGCTCTCACACGTCTTGGGTACGGATATTCAGATATCCGCACTGCGCTGAGAGAGTATGAAATATCAGTTGATGCGGAGGACTATTTTGATGAATAGAATTTCAATGATTTCACTCGGCTGTCCCAAAAATCAGGTTGATGCAGAGCGTATGCTTGCGCTTCTTGATGCGGAAGGTTTTGTTATAGGTGATATCTATGACGGCGTGGATGCTGTTATTATAAACACCTGCGGATTCATTGATGCGGCTAAGGAAGAAGCTATTGAGAATATTCTTGATATGGCTCAGCTTAAGGAAGAAGGGCTGGTAGGCAAAATTATTGTTACCGGTTGCCTTGCCGAGCGCCATAAGGAAGAAATTCTCAGCGAAATTCCTGAGGTTGATGCTGTTGTAGGAATAGGTGCTAACGGCAGCATTGCAGAAATAGTCAAGAGTATTATCGGCCGGGAGTCGGGCGAAATTCCCGCAAATGAAGCAAAGGGTGAGAATGCTTACTGCTGCTTCCCTGCGAAAGAGGCTCTTCCCATTACGGGTACCCGTATGCTTACAACTCCCGAATACTGGTCCTACCTCAAGATTGCCGAGGGTTGTTCTAACCGTTGCTCTTACTGTGTAATTCCTTATATAAGGGGCAATTACAGAAGTGTTCCTATGGAAACTCTTCTTGAAGAGGCATCGGCTCTTGTTGCAGAAGGAACAAAAGAGCTTATTCTTATCGCACAGGATACCACCAATTACGGTATTGATTTATACGGTGAGCTTGCCCTTCCGAAGCTTCTCAACGAGCTTTGCAAAATAGAGGGTATCGAATGGATAAGAATGCTGTATTGCTATCCCGATAAAATCACCGATGATTTGCTCGAGGTTATGGCAAATCAGCCCAAGGTGCTTAATTATTTTGATTTACCTCTCCAGCATGCTGACGATAAAATCCTTAAGGCGATGAACCGCAGAGGAACAGGCGAAGAAAACAGACAGCTTATCAAAAAAATCCGCGAAAAGCTGCCTGATGCGATTATCAGAACAACTTTTATCGTAGGCTATCCCGGCGAGGGTGAGGAAGAGTTTGAAAATCTTGTTGAATTCGTTAATGAAATTGAGTTTGACAGACTCGGATGCTTTGCTTTTTCGCCTCAGGAGGGAACTCCCGCGTTTGATGCCGAGGGTCAGGTTGATGAGCAGACGAAGGTTGACCGCGGCGAAATAATTATGCGCGATCAGCTTGAAATAACGGCAATAAGAAATCACGAAAGAATCGGTACGGTTTGCCGTGTGCTTGTTGAAGAATTCGACCCTTATACTGACAGTTATTCAGGCAGAACATATATGGATGCCCCTGAAATTGACGGCAAGATTGACTTTACAACCGATTTGGAGTATAATGTCGGTGATTTTGCCGAGGTCAGAATAATCGGCATAAATGATTATGATTTGATTGGCAGAGATGTTCTCTGCCCCTGACGGAGGTTTTATGAAAAACGTACCCAATATTCTCACAATAATAAGAATTCTTATGGTACCTCTTTTCCTTTTTGCTATGTTTTATAAGATTGGCGGCAACGGTTACAGCCATTATCTTATTGCAACAATTATTTTCGTGGTTGCTTCTTTTACCGATTTTCTGGACGGTAATATTGCAAGAAAGTATAAAATTATCAGCAATTTCGGAAAGATTGCGGACCCAATTGCGGATAAGATGCTTGTTTGTGCGGCTCTTATCAGCCTCGTCGTCAAAGGTTTTTGCAACGTGTGGCTTGTGGTTATAATTATGTTCAGGGAAGTTGCCGTAACTCTTGTGAGAATGGTTGCTCTTAAAAAAGGTATTGTTATTCCTGCGGGCATTTCCGGCAAGGTGAAAACCGTTGTTCAGATGTTGATGATCATTACCGCGATTATGTTTGTTTATGCTAACGAAAAGTGGTATTCTTTTGTAGGTTCAGACACTCTTTCAATAAGTGCTTCGGTAAACATAGTTATTGGTATTTCTGCGTTCTTTACCGTGCTTTCGGGTGTTATTTACACAGTGAAGGCAAAGGATATTTTTAAGGTTAAAAAGGATTGACAAGTCCTTTAAAGTTGAATATAATAGCATAAAATATAAATGCAGTGAGCGGGAAGAGTAGCATCCGTTGATATCACCAGAGAGGGAGCTGTTTTGCTGAGAGGCTTCTTGATTTTCAGGCTGTGAAGTGCGCCCGTGAGCACACAGGGGGAATTTCAGTATCTCTGTGCGGTTTGCCCCGTTACAGGCAACGGTTTGAGTTATAAATCGGAGTGGAACCGCGTGTTTTACGCCTCCGTGTTCTTTTGAACACGGGGGCTTGTTTTTTTTGAGAGGTGATATTCGTGTTTAAACAGTTGAGGGAAGATATAGCCTGTGTAAAAGCAAGAGACCCTGCGGCGCGTTCATCGCTTGAGGTGATGCTGCTGTATCCCGGTCTTCGCGCTATAAGAATGCACAGAAAGGCATATTGGTTTTACAATCATAAAATGTATTTTATCGCCCGTTGGATTTCTCAACGCGCATCACGCAAAACAGGCATTGAAATCCATCCCGCGGTTAAAATAGGTAAAAGATTCTTTATTGACCACGGAACTGGTGTTGTAATCGGTGAAACCACAGTTATCGGCGATGATGTTACGGTTTATCAGGGGGTAACTCTCGGCGGTACGGGTAAAGATACCGGTAAAAGACATCCCACAATCGGCAATAACGTAATGATAGGTTCAGGCGCAAAGGTGCTCGGTCCGCTCACGGTAGGGGATAACAGCAGAGTTGCCGCCGGTGCGGTGGTTCTTAACGATATCCCTCCCAACTGTACGGCAACCGGTGTCCCTGCAAGAGTTGTAAAGCGTGATGGAGTGCGTGTTTACGATTATCTTGACCAGATTCACGTTCCTGACCCCGTTGCTCAGGAGATTTCGCGTCTTGGTGCACAGATTGAAGAATTAAGGCAGAAAATTAATAATTCGGAGGTAAAATAAATGAAGGTTTTTAACACTCTTACAAGAAAAAAAGAAGAATTTGTCCCCATTAATGAGGGTGAGGCAAAAATCTATGCCTGCGGACCCACTGTTTATAACTATATCCATATCGGCAACGCCCGACCCATCTGCGTTTTTGACGTTCTGAGAAGATATCTTGAGTACAGAGGTCTCAAGGTTACCTTTGTTCAGAATTTTACCGATATTGACGATAAAATCATCAAGCGCGCAAACGAAGAGGGTATTACCTTTGAAGAGGTTTCCAAAAAATATATTGAAGAATTCTGGGTTGATGCACACGGACTTAATTTCCGCGAGGCAACAATTCACCCCAAGGCAACTGAAAATATTGATAAGATTATTGAAATCGTAAGCGGTCTTATTGAAAAAGGATTTGCTTATGAGGTTGATGGCGACGTATATTTCAGCCCTGAAAAATTTGAAAGCTACGGCAAGCTTTCCCACCAGCCTCTTGAAGAACTTGAGGCTGGTGCAAGAATTATGGTTGGCGATATCAAGAAAGCTCCTATGGATTTCGCCCTCTGGAAGAGCGCAAAGCCCGGCGAGCCTTACTGGGAATCACCCTGGGGCAAGGGCAGACCCGGCTGGCATATCGAATGCTCTGCTATGGTTTGCAGATACCTCGGTGAGAGCATTGATATTCATTGCGGCGGTCAGGATCTTATTTTCCCTCATCACGAGAATGAAATCGCTCAGAGCGAGTGCTATACAGGCAAACCCTTCGCAAATTACTGGATGCATAACGGCTACATCAACGTTGATAACGTAAAGATGTCAAAATCACTCGGCAATTTCTTCACGGTAAGAGACGTTGCGGAGAAGTACGGCTACGAGCCTATCAGATATCTTATGATCGCATCCCATTACCGCAGCCCCGTAAATTACAGCATCGAAGTAATTGAGCAGTGCAAGGCGTCTCTTGCAAGGCTTTATACCTGCCGTGACAGTATTGATTTTGAAGCAAAGAATGCAGCTGACGGTGAGCTTGATTCTGCACTTGTTGCTCAGCTTGATGCAAGAAGAGAGCAGTTTATTGCCGCTATGGATGACGACCTTAATACTGCCGATGCGATTGCGGCTGTATTTGAAGCGGTAAGAGATATCAACAGCGCTATTGTTGGCAAGAATGCAAGCGCACAGACCATTGCTTACGCTGCAAAGGTTTTCGATGAGCTTACAGGCGTGCTCGGTCTTGTTTATAACCGCAAGGCTGAAGTTCTTGATGAAGATATCGACGCAATGATTCAGGCAAGAACAAATGCAAGAAAAGAAAAGAACTGGGCAGAGGCTGACCGTATCAGAGATGAGCTCAAGGCTATGGGAATAGTTCTTGAGGATACCGCTCAGGGTGTAAAGTGGCACAGAGAATAAGTTTTTTGTTACATTTACACTATATTTTTATAAATTACAGGTGTATTTTGACAAATTAAGGCTTGCAAAAGCCGATACCCTGTGATATAATATCTCGGCAAAACGCACGCAGAGCTATTTTTGACGCAAGTGCGGCATCGCCGTTGCGCTATCAGGTTCTGCGGTGGCCGGCGAAAAATTCGCTGTAAAACTAAGGAGGAAAAATTATGTCAGTAGTATCCATGAAGCAGTTACTCGAAGCAGGCGTTCACTTTGGTCACCAGACCAGAAGATGGAACCCCAAAATGGCTCAGTACATTTTCACTGAGCGCAATGGTATTTATATCATTGACCTTCAGAAGACCGTTAAGAAGCTTGAAGAAGCCTACCTCTTCATCCGTGACATCGCTGCAGAAGGCGGCGAAGTTCTCTTCGTAGGCACAAAGAAGCAGGCTCAGGATTCCGTTCGTGAGGAAGCAGTTCGCTGCGGTATGCCTTACGTTAACGCACGTTGGCTCGGCGGTATGCTCACCAACTTCAACACCATTCAGCGCAGAGTAAAGAGACTTGCTCAGCTCAAGACAATGGAAGCAGACGGAACCTTCAACCTTCTCCCCAAGAAAGAAGTTATCAAGCTCAACCTTGAGATCGAAAAGCTCGAAAAGTTCATGGGCGGTATCACCGAAATGAAGAAGCAGCCCGCTGCTATGTTCATCGTTGACCCCAGAAAAGAGAGAATCGCTGTTCTCGAAGCAAAGAAGCTCGGCATTCCGATCGTTGCTATCGTTGACACAAACTGCGATCCCGACGAGGTTGATTATGTAATCCCCGGCAACGACGATGCTATCCGCGCTGTTAAGCTTATCGCTGGCGCAATGGCAGATGCTGTTATCGAAGGCAGACAGGGTGAGCAGAGTGCTCCCGCTGAAGCTGAAGCAGCAGAAGTAACAGAGGAGGAATAATATAATGGCATTTACAGCAAAAGACGTTCAGGCTCTCAGAGAGAAGACCAATGTTGGTATGATGGATTGCAAGAAGGCTCTTACAGAAGCTGACGGCGATATGGATAAGGCAATTGACATCCTTCGTGAGAAGGGTCTTGCTTCCGCAGCTAAGAAGGCAAGCCGTATTGCAGCAGAAGGCGTTGTAGTAGCTTACAATGACGAAGCAGCTCAGGTAGCAGCTCTTGTTGAAGTTAACTGCGAAACCGACTTCGTAGCAAAGAACGCTGATTTCATTTCAGTAGCAAACAATATCGCTAAGACTGTTGTTGAAAAGAACCCTGCAGACCTTGATGCTCTGCTTGCAGAAACCATCTCCGGCGGTTCTATGACCGTTGCTGATGCTGTTCAGGATCTTTTCCTCAAGATTCGTGAAAATATGAAGGTTCGCCGCTTTATCCGCGTTGAGGGTAAGGTTGCAACTTACATCCACGGCGGCGGCACTGTAGGCGTTATGGTTGAGTTCGATACCGATGACGCTACAGCTGCTAACGATGCTTTCAAGGTAATGGGTAAGGACGTAGCAATGCAGGTTGCAGCTATGAGCCCCTCCTATCTTGATGAAGCTGCTGTTCCCGCTGAAGTTGTTGAGAAGGAAAAGGAAATCAACATGGCTCAGCTTAACGAGGATCCCAAGATGGCTGGCAAGCCCGATCAGGTTAAGGCTAAGATCATCGAAGGCAAGATCAAGAAGTACTTCACAGAAGTTTGCCTTCTTAATCAGGCATTCGTTAAGGATGGCGACATCAATGTTGCTACCTACATCGCAAACGTTGCTAAGGAAATCGGCGCTGACATTAAGGCTACCGGCTTCACCCGCTTTGCAAAGGGCGAGGGCATCGAGAAGAAGGCTGACGACTTCGCTGCTGAAGTTGCAAGCATGATGAAATAATTAAACCCAAATTATCTCCCGTATCTAAGGATGCGGGAGATTTTTTTGTTTTGTGTATTTTTTCCTTATTTGCGCAGATAATAAGCTTACTACGAAGTAAAGGAGCGATTTATATGGCAAACCTTACCGCAAAAGAGCTTACTGCGCTTGAAGATCAGCTCAATTATGAGCAGATGCTTGTAAAGAAATATAAGGGATATGCGCAGACTGCAACAGACCCCGCGATCAAAAGCTGCTGCGAACAGATTGCAAATCAGCACAAGCAGCATTTTGACACCCTTATGGGTCATCTTTATTGAAAGGAGAAAACGCTATGAACGATATGGAAATTATGCAGGATGCGCTCGCTTCTCAGAAGCACATTTCATCCGTATATAATACGTATTCAAGCGAATGCGTGAATCAGCAGCTTAAAAGCGACTTTCTGAAAATTCTTCAGGAAGAGCAGAATATTGAATCCGACGTGTTCTGCGATATGCAGAAAAGGGGATGGTATGCCCCTGTTGCGGCGCAGGCGGATATGATTAATCAGACCAAAACAAAATTTGAAACTCTCTCAACCGAGCTTTAAAAAATCACCCTTTTTTCGCAAGCGGAAAAACACGCTGCGGGAAAAGGGTATATTTATAAAAAATATTAAAAAAGGGTTGGAAAATGCTGAAATATAGTTTATAATAATTTTAACTATAATGAGAAGTCTGTTTTATTTTGTTTTGAGAAGGTGAGGCTATGGAAAAATACAGCGTTTCTCTTAAAAAATTTGTAAGCCACTTGTCTTATAAAGTGATTTACACACCCGCAGATGAAGCGGATATTTATCTTACTTCGCTTGATGTTCAGCGTCCGGGTCTTGTTCTTGCGGGATACAGCGATTATTTCAATCCTGAAAGAGTGCAGTTTCTCGGCCTTGCAGAGTTGGGCTATCTCGAAAGTATCGGCGAGGAAAAGCGCAGGGAAAGCCTTGAGCAATTCCTTTCTACAAAGCCTGCGGCAATAATAATTACAAGGGAGCAAAAAATCCCCGAAGCACTTATTGAACTTGCGCAGAAGTATCAGGTGCCCGTGCTTTCTACAAGGGAATCTACCTCTTCTGCTATGTCCTCGGCTATTTCGTTTTTAAGCATTGAGCTTGCTCCGAGAATTACTAGGCACGGTGTGCTCGTTGAAGTAAGCGGTGAGGGCGTTCTGATTCTTGGCGACAGCGGTATAGGCAAAAGCGAAACAGCACTTGAGCTTATGAAGCGCGGTCACAGACTTATAGCTGACGATGCTGTTGAAATCCGCCGCGTTTCGGCAAAAACACTTGTAGGCGCCGCGCCTGACAACATCAGGCATTTTATTGAGCTGCACGGTGTCGGCGTTATAAATGCACTCAGGCTTTTCGGTATGGGCGCAGTAAAGCTTACGGAAAAGATTGATATGGTTGTTCAGCTTGTTCCGTGGGAGCAGAATAAGGTTTACGAAAGATTGGGTCTTGATTCAAAGTATACTTCAATTCTCAACATAGCTATTCCTATTTACGAAGTTCCCGTAAAGCCCGGCAGAAACCTTTCCATTATCATTGAAGCTGCCGCAATGAACAACAGGCAGAAAAAAATGGGCTACGATGCGGCACAGGAGCTTATTGCTCAGCTTGGTCTTGAGGATGATATCAAGCCCCGTAAAAAAGAAATTGAGCTCTGGCACGAATATTAATAATGTAATTTAAAACACAGGAGGAAAATATATATGTACAGAATCGGTGTTGACCTTGGCGGAACAAATATCGCAGTAGGCGTTATTGATGAAAACCTTAAAATCGTAGGCAGAGGCAAGAGAAAGACTAATTGCCCCAGACCTGCTGCTGAAATTATGGATGATATTGCAGTAGCCGTTAAAATGGCAGTTGAGGATGCAGGTATCAGCCTTGATGACGTTGTATCAATCGGAGTAGGAACTCCCGGTTCGGTTAATAAATCTACCGGTTACATTGATTTTGCAAATAATCTCGGCTTTGATAAAGTTCCTGCAAAGGAAATGCTTGAAGAAAGACTTGACGGTAAAACCGTTTACCTTGATAACGATGCAAACTGCGCAGCCCTCGGCGAGGCTGTTGCGGGATGTGGCAAGGGTGTTGGAAGCTTTGTTGCAATCACTCTCGGTACAGGCGTAGGCGGCGGAATTATTCTTGACGGTAAAATCGTTACAGGAATCAACGACGCAGCAGGCGAGCTCGGTCATATGGTTATCTGTGTTGACGGTGAGCAGTGCAACTGCGGCAGAAAGGGCTGCTGGGAGCGTTATTCCTCAGCAACCGCTCTTATTTCTCAGACAAAGGCAGCAATGCTTGAGAATAAGGAAAGTGCAATGTGGGCACTTGCAAACGGTGATATTGATGCCGTAAACGGACGCACTGCATTTGACGGTATGCGCCAGGGTGACGAAACAGCTAAGGCTGTTGTTGATAAGTACATACACTATCTTGCAATAGGCGTTTCAAACATTATAAACGCTCTTCAGCCTGAAATCCTCTGCGTAGGCGGCGGAATCGGTCACGAGGGCGAAAACCTCCTTGCTCCTCTCAGAGAAGAGGTTAAGAAGGAAGTTTACAGCATTTATGCAACCAGACAGACTCAGATTGTTTCCGCAACTCTCGGCAATGATGCCGGAATTTACGGAGCAGCACTTCTTGATAAATAATTGTTTTTTTCGGAGGAAGTAATGAGCACTTTTCAGCAGCTTGAATTACTTTGCAAGCAAGAGAATATTGAATATATCTGCGATGCAATGATGTGCGATTATACTACGTTCAGAATAGGCGGTAAAGCGGATTTCCTCGCTTTGCCTGATTCTGTACGGAAGCTTGAAGCGCTCGTAAACTGCTCGAAAGAATGTGGGATTGATTATACTGTTGTCGGCAAGGGGAGCAATCTCCTTGTTGCTGACGGCGGTATAAGAGGTCTTGTTATCGTTACCTCTCATATGGATGATATCGAGCTTCTGTCCGATAATACCGTAGTCTGCTCAGCAGGCACTCCACTCATTAAGCTCTGCATTTTTGCGCTTGAGAATTCGCTTGGCGGTCTGGAATTTGCTTACGGCATACCGGGTACCGTCGGCGGTGCTGCGTATATGAATGCAGGAGCTTACGGCGGCGAAATGAAGGATGTAGTAGTTTCTTGCTCGCATATTGATAATGACGGCAAAAACGGTGTTTTTACCGCCGAAGAACTTGCTTTCGGATACAGAAAGAGCATATATGAGGAAAACGGATTTATAATAACTGGAGTTACCTTAAAGCTCTTTGAGTCAACAAAAGAAGAAATCCGTGCAAAGATGAATGATTTCCTCTCAAGGAGAAAGGATAAGCAGCCTCTTGAATTTCCCAGTGCGGGCAGTACATTTAAACGCCCTGAGGGCTATTTTGCGGGTGCGCTTATTGAACAGTGCGGATTAAAAGGGTATTCAGTGCGTGGCGCTCAGGTGAGCGAAAAGCACGCAGGCTTTGTTATCAATAAGGGAGGAGCAACTGCTCAGGATGTTCTTGACCTTGTTGAGAATGTAAAAAACACGGTGTTAAATGAAACGGGCGTTTTGCTTGAACCCGAAATTAAGTTTGTAGGTTAAATTATGTCATTTTCATCTTCAGTAAAAAATGAGCTCGGCTCAATTGAAATATTATCTTCCTGTTGCTTACACGCACAAGTCTACGGGCTTGTGCTTTTTGCGCATTTTTCTCCTGCTGATATATCAATCACTACCGAAAACAGTGATACGGCAAGAGTATTCAGTGAAGGGCTGACGGAGCTTTGCGGTACTCAGCCTGAGCTTCTTTCAAGTGAATCGAAAAAGATTACATACAGCGTTGAAAAATCTGCTGACAGAGTCAAGGTTTACGACGCTTTCGGGCACTCTCCCAAGGAAATATCTTTGAGAATCAATCGCTCAAATATAACCGATGATTGCTGTGCAAGCGCATTTGTCAGGGGAGTTTTTATGGCGTGCGGAACTGTTACCGACCCTAACAAAAACTATCACCTTGAGTTTGTTGTACCCCATAAGCGTCTTTGTACGGATCTGATTACTTTGCTTGAAGAGTTTGAACTTCGCCCGAAGTATGTGGTAAGAAA
This sequence comes from Acutalibacteraceae bacterium, assembly GCA_045592385.1. Classification (GTDB taxonomy): domain Bacteria; phylum Bacillota; class Clostridia; order Oscillospirales; family Acutalibacteraceae; genus CAG-177. The sequence continues at coordinate 604 of JAZNUP010000015.1, read as the reverse complement.
GGGATATCATATTGTCTATTTTAAAGACAGTGAAAGCATAGAGGATTTGCTTACCTTTATGGGCGCCACTGTTTCCTCGCTTGAGGTAATGGGCGTGAAAATGCAGAAGGACGTTATCAACCGCGTAAACCGTATGATAAACTCTGAAATGTCCAACCTTTCAAAAACGATTGATGCGGCATCAAAGCAGATTGCCGCAATCGAACTTATAGAAAGTACCTGCGGCATAGATTCTCTGCCTGAGAATCTAAGGGAAGTTGCCCAATTAAGGCTTGAAAATCCGGAAACCAGCCTTAAGGAATTGGGAACAATGCTTGAAACTCCCATTTCACGCTCCGGCGTAAATCACAGGCTTGAAAAAATTCTTTCCATAGCCGCAGATATAGAAACGAAGACCAAGGGGTAATATTATGTCTTTTGCCCATTTACATCTTCATACCGAATACAGCCTTCTTGACGGTGCGTGCAGAATTGAACCTCTGCTCGACAGAGTGAGAGGGCTGGGTCAGCACGCCGTTGCTATCACCGACCACGGTGTTATGTACGGCGTTATTGATTTTTATAAAGCCGCAAAGGAGCGGGAAATCAAGCCCATCATAGGCTG
>JAZNUP010000014.1:0-11233 GCA_045592385.1 Acutalibacteraceae bacterium | reverse complement strand
TGTCAGTTTTTCAAATCATTACGGTAAAAACCCTGAGCTTGTTCTTGCAGGCGGCGGGAATACGTCTGCAAAGAGTGAAGGTATTATGTATGTCAAGGGCTCCGGTACTTCACTTGCAACAATTACGGCTGAGCAGTTCGTGAAAATTGATCTTTCAAAGCTCAATGAAATCTTTGAGAAGACTTATCCCGATTCCGATGATGAGCGCGAAGCGCTTGTGCTTGCCGATCTTATGGCTTCGAGAGCAGCAGGAGAGGAGAACAAAAGACCCAGCGTTGAAACAACGCTCCACGCTCTTTTTGAGCAGACTTTTGTTTTGCATCTTCATCCCGCACTTGTAAACGGACTTACTTGCTCCAAGGGCGGTGAAGCACTTGCAACAGAGCTTTTCGGTGATTCGTTTATCTGGGTTGATGCTTGCAGACCGGGTTATATCCTTGCAAAGCTCTGCTGCGATAAAATGAAGGAATATAAAGAGCGTAAAGGTGTTTGTGCCGATATCATTATTTTGCAGAATCACGGTATTTTTATTGCAGATAACACCGTTGAGGGGCTTGACGAAAAGCTTTCAAAAGTTATGAAAACTCTTGAAAACCGTCTTGCGAAGCATCCTGATACATCTGCTGTTGCGTGTGTTGCAGTGCCCGAACTTGATTTTGCGGCATCTGTTGAGCATATTGCAAATGCTGATTGTGAGCGTCTTAGCTCTTGCGAAGAGAGTGCTTGCGTACTCCTCAAACCTTTCACGCCGGACCATATTGTTTACTGCAAGGCATTTCCTCTTTTTGTAAAAAAAGGTGAAGAAGTTAAGGCGAAATATGATGAATATATTGAGTCTTATGCTGTAAGCCCGAGAATAGTAATTATAGAGGGCAAAGGAATTTTTGCAATCGGTACCGATGCCAAGCAGGCAGCAACGGCGAAACTTCTTTTTGAGGATGCCGTAAAAATTGCTGTATATACCGAGTCTTTCGGCGGCGCTTTGCATATGAGTGAAGAGCTTACCGATTTTATTGTTAACTGGGAGGTTGAATCCTACCGCAGTTCTCAGAACAAATAAGGGGGAATTATTATGACTTTTGAAGAAGCTAAAAGAATAGCGGGAGAAAAGGTTAATGTGAGAATCAAAACCGAAGGAAGACTTTCGGGTGTTATAGCTGTTGTTACTGGCGGAGCGCAGGGCTTCGGTGCAGGTATTGCAAAGTCACTTTACGATGAAGGTGCCTGCATTCTTATTGCAGATCTTGCCGTACAGAAAGAAACTGCCGAAAAGCTTATCGAGGAGCAGCTCGGTGAAAATGCTGCTTTCTGTCCCTGTAACGTTGCCGATGAAGAAGAAGTAAAGGCAATGGTAAGCTTCTGCGTTGAGCGCTTCGGAGGGCTTGATCTGTTTGTTTCCAATGCGGGAATAGCCAGAGCGGGCGATCTTGAGGCGATGGATGCAAAAACCTTTGAGCTTATTTCAAAAATCAACTATGAAGGATTTTTCCTTTGCGCAAAATATGCAAGTGAAATTATGAAAGCTCAGTTTGCGGCAAATCCCGATAAATGGAGCGATATCGTTCAGATAAATTCAAAGTCCGGTATAGTTGGCTCAAAAGCGAATTTTGCATACTCATCAAGCAAGTTTGCTGGTATTGGTCTTACTCAGAGCTTTGCGCTTGAGCTTGCTCCTTATCAGATTAAAGTCAATGCGGTTTGCCCCGGCAATTTCTATGACGGTCCTCTCTGGTCCGACCCTGAAAAAGGACTTTTTGTTCAGTATCTTAAAGCCGGCAAGGTTCCCGGTGCAAAAACAGTTGAAGACGTTAAAAAATTCTATCTTTCAAAGCAGCCCATCAGCACAAGAGGATGCTTCCCGTCCGACGTTGCAAAGGCAGTAATGTACTGTGTTGAGCAGTGCTTTGAAACAGGTCAGGCGATTCCTGTCACAGGCGGTCAGGTAATGCTTGCTTAAGATGTGAGATGAGGTGCGATTATGAACAATGCTGTTTTAAATAAACTCAATGTTTCCACTGCGACTCAGAGACTTGAAAATCTTAAAGCACTTATTGAGCAGGAAAAAGAAAAGCCTGAGGTGCTTCCTCAGTTTGCCAATAACCACATTCACACAATTTATTCTTTTTCTCCCTATTCACCTACAGCTGCTGTGTGGTTTGCCCGTGAAGCAGGCTTACCCACCGCAGGTATAATGGACCACGATTCCATTTCGGGAGCAAGAGAATTTATAGAGGCAGGTAAAATTGCAGGCGTTGCTACTACAATAGGTCTTGAATGCAGAGTAAGTGTTGCGGGTACTCCTCTTGAGGGCAGGCTTGTCAATAACCCTGATCAGAAGAGCGTTGCGTATATGGCTCTCCACGGTGTGCCGCATACCCAGATTGATTTTCTTACCGAAACGTTTGCACAGCTTAAAGAAAAGCGTAACGACCGCAACCGCAAGATGGTTGATAATATCAATGCTCTTACCTCTGCACACGGTGTTGAGATTGATTTTGAAAAGGATGTAATTCCTGTTTCTCAATATGAAAACGGCGGCAGTATTACCGAAAGGCACATTCTTTATGCTCTTGCAATAAAAATCAAAGAGGTTTACGGCGATAACGCACGTACGTTACTTGAGAACAAACTGTCAATGAAGCTTTCCGAAAAGCAGATAAATCAGCTTGAGGATTCTTCCGGTGATTTTTATCTTTACGATTTGCTGGGTATTCTCAAGGGCGGTCTTGTAAAAGATTTTTACGTGCCTGCCGATGAAGAATTGCTCCATATAAGCGAGCTTTCAACTCTTGCTAAAAAGACAGGTGCTCTTTTCTGCTATGCATATCTTGGAGACGTAGGCGAAAGCGTAACGGGCGATAAGGCTGCGCAGAAATTTGAGGATGACTATATTGAGCTTCTTTTTGAAGTGCTCAAAGAGCAGGGCGTAGATGCTGTTACTTATATGCCCTCAAGAAATACAAAGGAGCAGCTTGCAAGAGTAATGCAGCTTTGCAAGCAGTACGGCTTTACCGAGATTTCGGGCGAAGATATAAATTCTCCGCGCCAGCGTTTTATCTGTGAGCAGCTTGCGCTGCCTGAGTACAGCCATCTTATTGATGCTACGTGGAATCTCATTGAGCGTGAGAAGGAAATAACTTTGCTTCAGGGAGGCAATATTTGAGCTGCCGCTGATTGACAAAAAGCTTTTTATAGTATATTATATAATTTAGCTTAGAATGTAGATTAGCAGCGATATTTTGCGGATTTTCTGAAAGGAGAATGAAAATGAAAAAACTCAAAGCCTGTGTTTGCGCAGTTACCCATGCGGGAAGAGTGCGCACTGACAATGAGGATAATTTCGTTTTGAACGGCAAAAGTACATCCTCCGGTGAGCTGAAAAAGGGCAGTGCCTACGTCCAGAATATGTATGAACCTTTCTATTTCGGCGTTTGCGACGGAATGGGGGGTGAATCTATGGGTGAGCTCGCTTCGGGTATCGCCTGCGATTCGCTTGTAAGCTACGCCAAGCAGGTGCTTGATAACAGTGACGATTTCGGTGCACCTCTTGCAGCGTGCCTGAGAGATGCCAATCAGAAAATCTGTGATGAAATTTCCAAAAACGGTACAAGAATCGGTACCACTCTTGCAGGTGTTTACATAGCAAAGGGTAAGCTTATCTGCGTAAACGTGGGTGACAGCAGGGTTTACAGATATTCAAACGGTATTTTGGAGCAGATGAGTGTTGACCATACTCACGGTCAGAGTGTTGTTGATGCAGGTGAGGCATCGGCAGATAAGGCAAGGAATATTCCCAACGCTACCAAGCTCACCCGCCATCTCGGTATTTTCCCTGACGAAGCACCTCTTTCTCCGAGTGTTTGCGTTATGGATGATATTGAAACGGGTGACGTTATCCTTGTTTGCAGTGACGGTCTTACCGACCTTGTTTCAGATTCTGAAATAACTTCAATTCTTTCCGCGTGTGAGAATTCTCAGGAGGCTTCCAGCAGGCTTGTAAGGGCCGCTCTTGCCAATGGCGGAAAAGATAATATTACCGTTATTTCTGCTTATATGAAAGCGGAGCAGGGGGCTGTTTTTGCTCCTATTGCTCAGGCAGTTGTGGGCGATAAGGATGCTGATTATTCTGAGGAATATATGAGCAATTACGGCAAGGAGGCTGACAGAAACGCAGCTATTGCCGCGCTTAAGGAGACAGAGGAAGAAGACAAGGAAGAAGCCGGCGCAAAAACCAAAAAGCTTGCATTTATGGCTCTTGTTGTTGTAGTCGGAGCGGCACTTATCGTTCTTCTCGCTTTTGGAATAAAGGCTCTTATTGAGCGCTCAGGCGAGAATAATACTACCACTCTCCCTGCAATCAGCTCTACAACTACTACCACCGCTCCCTCAATAGAGGAATCAACTACCGTTGATGTATCTGAAACAGAGAGTGAATCCTCAACCGAAGAGGAAGAAACCACACGCACCACAACTTCTACTACAAAGAAGAGAACTACTACCACAACCACAAAGAAAAAGACCACGACCACAACTACTACTAAAACCACCACAACAACTACTCAGAACAGCGGCGAAGGCTCAGGTAACTCCGGCGAGGGTTCAGGTAACTCCGGCGAGGGTTCAGGTAACTCCGGCGAGGGTTCAGGCAACTCCGGCGAAGGCTCAGGTAACTCCGGCGAGGGCTCAGGCAACTCCGGCGAGGGCTCAGGCAACTCCGGCGAAGGTTCAGGCAACTCCGGCGAGGGTTCAGGTAACTCCGGCGAAGGCTCAGGCGGCTCTGAGCGCCAGACTGTTGTTATGGGTGATAAGAATTATTACGTTGGTGAAAACGGTGAGTATATTCCCGTTAACTGATTAATTCTGACCCCGCCTTAACAGCGGGGTCAAAGTGTATTATAAAAAATTAACAAAAATATACTTTATTCACTGCTTACATTATATATTATCTGTCATTGACAAAGTAATGTATAAGCTGTATAATTATTCAAATATTTCGCATAAAGCATTGCAAATATACAATCTCAACGTATTACGGAGGAAAACCAATGAAACATTTGCTTAAACTTCAGGATCTTACCGCAGAGGAAATTACTCAGATATTGAACCTTGCGGATCAGTTAAAATTTGAAAAGAAGAACAAAATCGAGCATCATCTTCTTAAGGGCAAAACTCTCGGTATGATTTTCCAGAAGTCATCAACCAGAACAAGGGTTTCCTTCGAGGTAGGTATGTATGATTTGGGCGGCTCCGCTCTTTTCCTCAGCTCCAATGATTTGCAGATAGGCAGAGGCGAACCTGTTGAGGATACTGCAAGAGTAATGTCAGGTTACCTTGACGGCATTATGATCAGAACCTATTCTCAGAAAGAGGTTGAGGTTCTCGCACAGATGGGTTCAATTCCCATCATCAACGGTCTTACCGATTATTGCCATCCTTGCCAGGTGCTTGCAGACCTTATGACAATCCGTGAGCATAAAAGAACAATTGAGGGCAACAAGCTTTGCTATATCGGTGACGGTAACAATATGGCTAACTCACTCATCGTGGGTGGCATCAAAATGGGTATGAAGGTAAGCATTGCTTGTCCTGATAATTATAAGCCCGATGCCGATATAATGAAGTGGGCAGCTGAAAACGGCGATTTCGTCTGCACTCCCGATGTTTTTGAAGCAGCTAAGGATGCTGACGTGCTTTATACCGACGTATGGGCTTCCATGGGTCAGGAGGGTGAAGCGGCAATCAGACGCGCAGCCTTCAAGGGATATCAGATTAATGACGAAGTTATGGCTGTTGCCAAGAGCGATGCAATGGTTATGCATTGCCTTCCCGCTCATCGTGAGGAAGAGATTACAGCCAAGGTTTTCGAAGAGCACGCTGACGAAATATTCAACGAGGCTGAAAACAGACTTCACGCTCAGAAGGCTGTGCTTGTAAAACTTATGGCTGACTAAAAGCAGATTTAGAATTGGGAGATTGATATATATGAAAAAGGCTTATCTTGTTCTCGCAAACGGTAAGGTTTTTGAGGGTGAGGCATTCGGCGCTGTAGGCAACACGGTCGGTGAACTTGTGTTCACTACCAGCGTTGTGGGCTACCTTGAAACTATGACCGACCCCAACCATTACGGTCAGATAGTTGTTCAGACTTTTCCTATGCTCGGTAATTACGGCGTTATTGAAGAGGATTTGCTCGGCAAGCCTTATATCAATGGTTACGTAGTTCGCGAGTATTGCGAAATACCTTCAAATTTCCGCAGCCAGTATGAAATTGAGAAATATATGGTTGATAATTCAATCATCGGTATTTGTGGAGTTGATACAAGAGAACTCACCAAAATTATCCGTGAAGAAGGCTCTATGAACGCTGTAATCTGCACCTCGCTTCCTGCTGACAAGGCTTTACTTGAAAGCTACGAAATAAAGGATGCGGTGAAGAGTGTTGCTTCTGCTGATTCAGCAGTTTACGCCGCGGAGGATGAAAAATACAAGGTGACTCTTGTTAACTTCGGCAGCGTCGGTAATCTTATCAAGGAGTTTAACGCAAGAGGATGCACGGTTAAGACTGTTGCTTACACCGCTACCGCTCAGGAGATTTGCGAGGGCGCTGATGCCGTAATTCTTTCTGACGGTCCCGGTAATCCCGAGGAAGTTTCTGCTTGTGTTGAAGAAATCAAAAAAATAAACTTGCCCGTGTTTGCCTGCGGCCTCGGTCACTGCCTTCTTGCAATGGCAAACGGCGGCAAGATTACCAAGCTTAAGTACGGTCATCACGGCTCAAACCAGCCCGTCAAGTATCTCAACTCTGTAAGGTCTTATATCACCGCTCAGAATCACGGCTACGTTGTTGAGGTTGAAAGTGTAAACGGCGCAAAGCTTGCATTTAAAAACATAAACGATTCAACCTGTGCGGGTCTTGAGTATGATAATGCCGTTTCAGTGGCATTCAATGCTGCAACCTGTGCCGGTCCTCAGAATACAGGCTTTGTATTTGACGGCTTTATTACAAAAATGGGAGGTAAAAACTGATGCCTATTAATCCTGATATCAAAAAAGTAATGGTTATCGGTTCCGGCCCTATTGTTATCGGACAGGCTGCCGAATTCGACTATGCGGGTGCTCAGGCTTGCCGAGTACTCAGAGATGCAGGCGTTAACGTCGTTCTTGTTAACTCAAACCCTGCAACAATTATGACTGATAAGGCTCTTGCGGATGAAATCTATCTTGAGCCTCTTACTCCTGAAACAGTAAAAAGAATAATCCTTAAGGAAAAGCCGGACAGCCTGCTTGCGGGTCTCGGCGGTCAGACCGGTCTTACAATTGCAAGTAAGCTTGATAAAGACGGTTTCCTTAAAAAGCACGGTGTACGTCTTATCGGTACAAACGTTGAGGCTATTGACAAGGCTGAGGACAGAAAGCTCTTCAAGGATGCAATGGACGCTATCAATCAGCCCACAATTCCCTCCGATATTGCAAACGATATTGAAACTGCTCTTGAAATTGCTGAAAAAATCGGCTATCCCATTATTGTTCGTCCTGCATTCACCCTTGGCGGTGCAGGCGGCGGTGTTGCAAATAATGCTGATGAACTCAGAGTTATCGCCCGTACGGGTCTTGATATGTCACCCATCACTCAGGTTCTTATCGAAAAGTATATTTTCGGTTGGAAGGAAATTGAGTTTGAAACAATGCGTGACTGCCTTGGTAACGCTATTTCCGTATGCAGTATGGAAAACGTTGATCCTGTAGGCGTTCATACAGGTGACAGTATTGTTGTTGCCCCTGCGTTCACTCTTTCCACCAAGGAATTCTCAATGCTCAGGGATGCGGCTCTTGCTATTGTTGATTCACTTAATATCGTAGGCGGTTGTAACTGCCAGTTCGCTCTTAATCCTGACAGCTTCGAGTATGCTGTTATCGAGGTTAACCCCAGAGTTTCCCGTTCTTCAGCTCTTGCATCAAAGGCAACGGGATATCCTATTGCGAAGATGACTACAAGGCTTGCTCTCGGATATACCCTTGATGAAATCAGCAACGACATTACTGGCAATACCTGCGCTTATTCAGAGCCAACCGTAGACTATTGCGTTGTTAAATTCCCCAAGTGGCCCTTTGATAAGTTTGTAAACGCTTCAAGAAAGCTCGGTACTCAGATGAAAGCAACGGGCGAGGTTATGTCTATTGCTCCAAGCTTTGAAATGGCTATTATGAAGGCTATCAGAGGCGCTGAGATTTCTGTTGATACTCTCAATATGAAGCCGAAGAGTGACAAGCCTCTGCTTGAGCGTCTTGCAGCAATGGATGACGTAAGAATTTTCACCGTCTTTGAGGCTATCAAAGCAGGTATTTCCATTGATGAGATTCATGATATCACAAGGATTGACCGTTGGTTCCTCAACAAGTTCAAGGCTCTTGCAGATTATGAGGCTTCCATAGCAAACGGTCTTACCGATGAACTTTATCTTAAGGGTAAAAAGCTCGGTTACACGGATGATGCTCTTATGCGTCTTTCCGGCGCGGAGAGTGTAAACCACGTAGATGCAGTTTACAAAATGGTTGACACTTGTGCGGCTGAATTCAAGGCAACTACTCCTTATTTCTACTCAACCTATGATACTGACTGTGAAGCAGTTGACTTTGTTAAGAGCGATAAGGAAAAGATTATCGTTCTCGGCTCAGGTCCTATCCGTATAGGTCAGGGTATCGAATTCGACTATTCTTCTGTTCACTGCGTATGGACTCTTAAAGAGCTCGGTTATGAGGTTGCCATTATCAATAACAACCCCGAAACTGTTTCAACTGACTATGACACTGCGGACAGACTTTATTTCGAACCTCTTACTCCCGAGGACGTAATGAACATCATTAAAATTGAGAAGCCCAAGGGTGTAGTTGTTGCTTTCGGCGGACAGACTGCAATCAAGCTCACAAAGTTCCTTGATGAAAACGGCATTGAAATTCTCGGCACTTCCGCTGACGGTATTGACACCGCTGAGGACAGAGACCGTTTCGATGCACTTCTTGAAAAGTATGAAATCACCCGTCCCAAGGGTGCAGGTGTTCTCAATCTTGAGGATGCACTCAAGGTTGCAGAGGGACTCGGTTATCCTGTGTTGCTCAGACCCTCTTACGTTATCGGCGGTCAGAATATGACTATTGCTCATGATGAGAATGATGTAAAGCAGTATATGGATATCATTCTTTCAGGCGGTATTGACAATCCTGTTCTTGTTGATAAGTATATGCCCGGCCTTGAGCTTGAGGTTGACGTTATTTCCGACGGTAAGGACGTTCTTATCCCCGGTATTATGGAGCATATTGAGCGTGCAGGCGTTCACTCGGGTGACTCCATTGCGGTTTATCCTCCCTACAATCTTAACGATAAAATGCTCAAGACCATTATTGACCGTTCCGAAAAGCTTGCTCTTTCGCTTAAAACCAAGGGCCTTGTTAATATTCAGTATCTTATTTATCACAATAAGCTTTACGTTATCGAGGTTAACCCCAGAGCTTCCAGAACCGTTCCTTACATCAGCAAGGTAACAGGTGTTCCTATGGTTGAGCTTGCTTCCAAGGTAATGGTAGGTCATTCTCTTAAGTCTCTCGGCTACGGTACGGGACTTTATAAGACTCCTCCCTATTATGCCGTAAAGGTTCCCGTGTTCTCTTTTGAAAAGCTTTCAGACGTTAACTCTATAGTCGGCCCCGAAATGAAGTCAACAGGTGAGGTGCTCGGTATAGGCAAAACCACCTCTGAAGCTCTCTTCAAGGGACTTACTTCTGCAGGCTTCGATATCAAGATGCCCTCAGCAGGTAACGATATCGGTGTTCTTATGAGTGTTGATGAGCACGACGTTATTGATGCCGTGTCCTTCGCTAAAAAGCTTGATGACCTTGGCCTTAAGCTTTACGCAACTCCCGACACTGCTGATGCTATTGAAAAGCTCGGTATCGACGTTATCAGAGTAAAGGGTGTTTCACAGGGCAACGATATTTTTGAGCTTCTTGAAAGCGGAAAAATCAGCTATATTGTTTATACGGGTGCACTTCACGATTCGACAATGGGCGATTATATTGCGCTTCACAGAAGAGCTATCCAGCTTTCAATAGCTTGCATTACCTCTCTTGATACCGCTAATGCACTTGCGGATATCATTGCAAGCCGCTTCAATCAGTTCAATACAGAGCTTGTTGATATCAACAACCTTCGCACCGAGCGCCTTAAGCTCAACTTTGCAAAGATGGAAACCGCAGGTAATGACCACATTATCTTTGAGAATAATGACGGTATCATCACTTGCCCCGAATCTCTTGCAGTTCAGCTTTGTGACCGTAACCACGGTATTGGCGGTGACGGTATTGCGCTTATTGAAAAGTCAGATGTTGCAGATGCTAAAATCCGCATTTTCAACCGTGACGGCAGCGGCGCTAAAACAGGCGGTAACGCAATCCGTTCAGTTGCAAAGTATCTCTATGATAACGGCTTTGTTGATAAGGAAAATATGGAAATTGAAACCGCAAGCGGTATAAAGCACGTTGAATTGCTTATTTCAAACTCCAAGGTTTCCTCTGCTTGCACAAATCTCGGTATGCCTGATTTCACACCCTCGGCAATTCCGGTTGAGATTGATGCTGAGAGAGTTGTTGATTATCCCATAACACTCGGCGGTCAGGAATACAGAATCACCTGCCTTTCAATGGGTAACCCTCATTGCGTTGTTTTCTGCCCGAGAGTAGGTGCTGTTGATATGAACACGGTTGGTCCGATGTTTGAGAATGCATCCATCTTCCCGAAGAGAACAAACACCGAGTTCGTGCGCATTGTTAACGAAACAACAATCAAGATGCGTGTTTATGAACGCGGTAACGGTGAAACTCTCGCTTGCGGCACAGGTGCCTGCGCAGCAGTTGCTGCAGCTGTTGAAAACGGTTATTGCAAGAAGAATACCGATATCACAGTTAAAACCGCCGGCGGTGACCTTATAGTAAATTACAGCGATGATGGCCTGCTTCTTACAGGCTATACGAAGCTTGTTTACACAGGTGCTGTTGAGTATTAAAAAGAATATATAATCAAAACCCCCGGCTGAGCCGGGGGTTTGCACTGCCCCTTCAAGGGGCGATTACTGGCTTTGCCCCTAAAAGGGGCTTTGAAGGTTTAGCAGCGCATTCCTGTCACTGGCAGCCGCTCCCGAGCGGCTGTTTTATTTTGCCTACTTTGTCTTGCTACCCGTAA
>JAZNUP010000013.1:0-44739 GCA_045592385.1 Acutalibacteraceae bacterium | reverse complement strand
AATTGAACCTCTGCTCGACAGAGTGAGAGGGCTGGGTCAGCACGCCGTTGCTATCACCGACCACGGTGTTATGTACGGCGTTATTGATTTTTATAAAGCCGCAAAGGAGCGGGAAATCAAGCCCATCATAGGCTGTGAGGTTTACGTTGCCGCGCGTTCAAGATTTGATAAGGTGCACGGGCTCGATAATGAGCGCTATCATCTTGTTTTGCTTTGTAAAAACAACACGGGATATCAGAATCTTATCAAGCTTGTGTCTGCCGCCTGGACTGAAGGCTTTTACACCAAGCCCAGGGTAGACCGTGAATTGCTTGAAAAATATAATGAGGGGCTTATAGCTCTTTCAGGCTGCCTTGCGGGCGAAGTTTCTCAGGCTTTGTTGCGTGATGATTACGATGAAGCCAAAAGAATCGCTCTTTGGTATAATTCGGTTTTCGGTGAGGGTAACTATTATCTTGAAATTCAGAATCACCGCCTTGCAGAGCAGCAGAGGATTAATCCCGATCTCGTTAAGCTTTCAAGAGAAACGGGTATTCCGCTTGCCGCCACAAACGATGCTCACTATATAAATAAAGAGGATGCAAAAATGCAGCAGGTGTTGATTTGCATCCAGACCAACCATACATTGGGCGAAAGCACGGGGCTTGAATTTGAAACGGAAGAGTTTTACGTGAAGAGTGAGGATGAGATGCTTGAAGCTTTTCCGCTTTGCCCCGAAGCGGTTAAAAATACCGCTCTTATCGCCGAGCAATGCAACGTGGATTTTGAATTCGGCAAAACGAAGCTTCCTCATTTTGAAGTGCCTGACGGCAGGGATCATTTTGATTGGTTCAGGGAGCAATGCTATAAAGGTCTGTATCAGCGTTACGGTGCTGACCCTGCAAAAGAATATATCGAGCGCCTTGAATATGAGCTCGATGTTATCAACCGTATGGGCTACGTTGATTATTATCTGATAGTTCACGATTTTATTAAACACGCAAAGGAAAAAGGGATTCCGGTTGGCCCCGGCAGAGGTTCGGGTGCGGCAAGCATTGCGGCTTACTGTATCGGCATTACGGGTATAGACCCTATGAAATACAACCTCCTTTTTGAGCGCTTCCTTAATCCTGAAAGAGTCAGTATGCCTGACTTTGATATTGATTTCTGCTATGAGCGCAGAGGAGAGGTTATTGATTACGTTGTTGAAAAATACGGCAGTGACCACGTTGCTCAGATTGTAACCTTCGGCACACTGGCGGCTAAGGCTGCTATTCGCGATGTTGGCAGGGTTATGGGCCTTTCATATGCTGTGGTGGACAACGTGGCAAAGCAGGTGCCTCACAAGCTTAATATTTCGCTTGATGAAGCACTCGCGGTCTCGGTTGATTTCAAAGCAATTTACGAAAGCTCCGATGAAATGCGGGAGCTTATTGATATGGCACGCAAGGTTGAGGGTATGCCGAGGAATGCATCCACTCACGCCGCGGGTGTTGTAATTACGCACGATCCCGTATCTTCTTATGTTCCGCTTGCAAAGAATGACGATACCGTAGTAACTCAGTTCCCGATGACTACACTCGAAAGCCTCGGACTTCTTAAAATGGACTTTCTCGGACTGAGAACGCTTACTGTAATTGAAGATACGGTAAAAATGATAAGAAAAAAACAGCCTGATTTTTCCATTGAAAACGTTGATGTAAACGATTCAGGCGTTTTTGAAATGCTTTGCACTGGTCAGACGGAGGGTGTGTTCCAGTTTGAATCGGCAGGTATGCGCAACGTGCTTATGAATCTCGGCCCTGAAAGCCTTGAGGATATGATAGCAGTTATTGCACTTTACCGTCCGGGTCCTATGGATTCAATCCCCGAGTATATCTCCAACCGTCATAATCCCTCTAAAATCAGGTATAAGGTGCCTGCGTTAAAGGGAATTCTTGACGTTACAAACGGATGCATCGTGTATCAGGAGCAGGTTATGCAGATTTGCCGTGAGCTTGCGGGCTATTCCTACGGCAGAGCGGACCTTGTGCGCAGAGCAATGTCCAAGAAAAAGCACGATGTTATGGAGAAGGAGAGGCAGTACTTTGTTCACGGCATCGTCAATGATAAGGGCGAGGTTGAATGCGAGGGCGCTGTGAGACGCGGAATCAGTGAAGCGGTTGCCAACAGTATTTTTGATGAAATGGCATCCTTCGCATCCTATGCTTTTAACAAAGCCCACGCTGCCGCTTATGCTTACGTTGCTTATCAGACTGCGTGGCTCAAGTGCTACTATCCCAGGGAGCTGCTTGCCGCAACGCTTACCAGCTTCCTTGACAGAACGGATAAGGTGACGGAATATATAGGCGAATGCCAGCGCCTGAAGGTAAACGTGTTGCCGCCTCACGTTAATATGAGCGGCGCCGGCTTTACCGTAGAGGGCGAGAATATCCGTTTCGGTCTGCTTGCCATTAAAAATCTCGGCAATGCTTTGATTAAAAGCATTGTTGACGAACGAAGGAAAAACGGCAGTTTCACAAGCTTTTACAATTTCTGCCGCCGTCTTTACTCTAAGGAATTCAACCGCAGAGCAGTTGAAAGTCTTATTAAAAGCGGTGCACTCGATAATCTTGGTGCAAACAGACGCTCGCTTATGCTTGCGTTGCCTGAAATTCTTGAGGATCTGGAGAATTCCAAACGCCGCAACGTTGACGGTCAGCTCGGATTTTTCGATATCCTTTCCGCAGGTGAGTCGGATTCCGTTTCTTCTGATGACAGCTATGAGATTCCTTTTACTCAGGAGTATGCACATGACGTACTTCTCAGAGGAGAAAAGGAAGTTACGGGGCTTTATCTTTCAGACCACCCTATGAGCGAGTACCTTGCTCTTTCTCAGTATCTTAAAACCGCCAGAACGTCAGACCTTACTGCAAGCGATTCTTCAATGTATAAGGATAACGAAAAAGTAAGTCTGCTTTGTATGGTTGCGGGGGTTAAAAAGAAGCTTACCAAAAGTGACACAACTATGGCATTTATAACCGCCGAGGACGTGTACGGAAGCATAGAGGTTATCGTTTTCGCAAAGCAGCTTATGGAGTATTCCCATTTTATACAGCAGGGAAATATTATCCTTGTTCACGGCAGACTCAGCTTGCGCGAGGATGAGGAAGCAAAGCTTGTTTGCGAAATGATTGAGCCTTGCCCGCCTAACGTTATACCTCAGCAGGAGGAGCCGAAACCCGAACCTCCCAAAAAGAAACAGCGCAGAGGGCTGTTCCTGAGATTTGATACTGCGTCTTCGCCGCAGATTGCAGAGTGTGAAAAGCTGCTTGTGATTTTTGACGGCAACGTTCCGCTTTATTATTACTTTGTTGATAAAAAGGAATATAAGCAGTTCGGTGTGTCAAGGGGCGTTGACGTGAACCCTGTTTTGCTCAGAGAACTTACAAAAATCCTCGGTGCAAATAATGTTATTTATAATGAATAATATTGACAAACTATTATATATTTTATAAAATAATCAGTGGCAATTAACGTAAATGAAAGGAGTTATATATATGGAAAAGAAGATTAACGCAATTGCAATACTTACAAGCGGCGGCGATGCTCCCGGTATGAATTCTGCTGTTTATGCTGCAGCTAAAACAGCTTGTGCAAAAGGGCTTAAGGTTTACGGTGTAAGATACAGCTATTGGGGTCTTACAAACGATATTGACAATTGCCTTATTGAGTTCAACGTAAATAATATCGGCGATATCCTCAATCAGGGCGGTTCTTACCTTCGTTCGATGAGATTCAAGGAGTTCTATAAGGAAGAGCATTTGCAGAAGGCTATTGCCAACTGCCGCGACAAGGGCATTGACGGTCTTGTAGTAATCGGCGGTGACGGTTCCTTCAGAGGCGCTCGTGACCTTACTCTCAGAGGTCTTCCCTGCATCGGTATCCCCGGCACTATTGATAACGATATCCCCAGCTCAGATTATACTCTCGGCTACGATACCTGCCTCAATACCATCAAAACTCTCTGCGCATCTCTTTGCGACACTATCTCTTCAAACGACCGTTGTATGGTAGTTGAAATTATGGGTAACAAGTGCAGTGACCTTACCGTAAACGGCGGTATTGCAACCGGCGCTACTGCAATAGTTGTTCCCGAAATTATGGAAAGCATCAACAATGACGCTGCCGGATACGTTGTTGAAAAAATCAGAAAAGCCCGTGAACTCAGAGAGGCTCAGGGCACATCCTCAGGCGATATCAAAAAGTTCTATCTTGTTCTTGTTGCAGAAAAGATGCCCGGCGTAAACGTTGCCGATATCGCATCTGCAGTTGAAAAGGAACTTGGTATTGAAAGCCGTTCAATCGTTCTCGGTCACCTTCAGAGAGGCGGCACACCTTCATCCTTCGACGTTATTATGGGTTGCCGTATGGGTAATAAGGCAGTTAAGCTTCTTATGGACGGCATAAGCAACAGGGTAGTTGTAAGAAAGGGCTCAGATATCGTTGATTACGATATTCTTGAAGCTCTTGATATGAAGACTCCCTTTGATTATGACCTTCTTGAGATTGCCAACGAGCTTGGCGTGTGATTGGAGAAAAATAAATGTCAAATGAAGAATTCCTGAGTCTGCGCAGGCAGATTATAGAAAAGGATTTTTCGTTTCTCAATGATATGCAAAGAAAGGCGGTTCTTTCTACGGAAGGGCCGCTTTTGGTTCTTGCAGGAGCGGGAAGCGGAAAAACCACGGTTCTTGTTAACAGGGTTGCAAATATAATGAAATATGGCAGAGCGTATTACAGCGATGAGTGCTGCGGTACTCCGGATGCGGCGCAGCTTGCGTTGCTCAGGGCAAAAGCGTCCGGTATTGATATTGATGCTTTTGACGTTGAGCATCTTCTGAGCGTAGATGCCGCAAGACCTTGGCAGGTGCTTACAATTACGTTTACCAATAAGGCTGCAACAGAGCTTAAGGAGCGCCTTGTGAAGATGCTCGGCGAGCAGGCGAACGATATCTGGGCAAGCACCTTCCATTCCTGCTGTGTGCGCATCCTGCGCCGTTTTGGTGACAGATTGGGTTATTCCTCAAACTTCACCATTTACGATACTGACGATTCCAAGCGCGTTATCAAGGATTGCACCAAATCGCTCGGTCACGATGAAAAGATATTTGCTCCCAAGGCGGTTATGGCTCAGATAAGCTCCGCTAAGGATAAGCTTATTGACCCCGAAGAATTTACTAAGCAGAACTATAACGATATAAGACTTCGCCATATAGGTGAGATTTACGAATCCTACCAGAAGCGTCTGCTTTCAAGCGATGCTATGGACTTTGATGACCTTATTGTGAACACCGTTAAGCTTCTTGCAAACGATGCCGAGGTAAGGGAGCATTATCAGAGGCAGTTCAAATACGTAATGGTAGATGAGTATCAGGACACCAGCTTTGCACAGTATCAGCTCGTTTCCCTGCTTGCAGGCGGTTACAATAACCTCTGCGTTGTGGGCGACGATGACCAGAGTATTTATAAATTCAGAGGAGCAACCATTGAGAACATTCTCAGCTTTGAAAGGCAGTTCAAGGATGCTAAGGTAATCCGCCTTGAGCAGAATTACCGTTCCACTCAGAATATACTTGATGCGGCAAATACGGTTATTGCAAATAACGCAAACCGAAAGGGTAAAAATCTCTGGACAGATAACGGAAAAGGCTCTCAGATAGTTTACAGTATTTCTGAAACGGACAGAGACGAGGGCAGATTTATTTCCGACACCGTGCTTGACGGAATCAGAAGAGGGGAGTCCTATTCTGATTTTGCGGTGCTTTACAGAATGAACTCGCAGTCAAACCTTATAGAGCAGTCGTTTGTAAGGGCGGGCATTCCTTACCGCATTGTGGGCGGCCATAAATTCTATGACCGTAAGGAAATCAAGGATGCTCTTGCATACCTCAGCGTTATCGCAAACCCGAGTGACAGTGTGAGGCTTCAGCGTATTATTAATGAGCCTAAGCGCGGCATAGGTGATACCTCGGTTGCAACCGCAATGCAGGCGGCGGAGAGCCTTGGAATAAGCCTTTATGAGGTTATGAGGGAATCTGTGAACATACCTCTTCTCAGCCGTGCATCAAAGAAGATGGCTGAATTTGTAAGGATGATGGACGAGCTTATTGAGCTTGCAGGCACTTTGCCGCTCAACGAGCTTTTTAATAAGGCAATGGACGTTACAGGTTACGCGTTTTCACTTTCGCTTGACCCTGAGACTTATGCTGACAGAGCCGCCAACATCAACGAACTTTCAAACAACCTTCTCAGATTCTCTCAGGATAATCCCGAGGCTGATCTGAACGATTTTCTTCAGGAGGTTGCCTTGCTCAGCGATATTGACAGTTACAATGCGGATGCAAACGCCGTAGTTATGATGACCGTTCATTCCGCAAAGGGTCTCGAATTCCCCACGGTATTTCTTGCAGGTATGGAGGAAACTATTTTCCCCTCCCAGATGTCTATGTATTCCGATGAGGAGATTGAGGAAGAACGCAGGCTTGCTTACGTAGGAATCACAAGAGCTAAAAAGCAGCTCTATCTTACACGCTCAAAAACAAGGATGCTTTTCGGTTCTACCAAGTTCAATCCTCCCTCACGCTTTGTGGGCGAAATTCCGCTTGAATTGGTTGATATCAAGGATGATTCGCAGGCGGCTAAAAGAGCGGCATTTGCGGCATCAAGGCCTGCAGGGGTTGATTATAAGCCTAAGAACTATCACAGACCGCATTATGAAATCCCCAAGACCAATGAACCTACGGGAGCGGGAATTGTGTTTAATGCAGGCGACACCGTAAGGCATAAGGCTTTCGGTGAGGGCATAGTGCTCAGCGTAAAGAATATGGGCAACGATTCGTTGCTTGAGGTTGCCTTTGCAACCGCAGGCACCAAAAAGATAATGGCAAACTTTGCAAAAATTGAAAAAGTATAAAAACAAGGTGTTCCCTGCAAAGAGGAACACCTTGTTTTTTTATTTCTTTATAAGCCCTTCAACCCACTTGAAAAGTGCGGTTTCTCTGAACCATACCACAAAATCTTCAAGGAATTCAAAGAACCTGATTTCAAGCTGTGAGCCTGTTTTGTAATCAATTGTGCTTTCGGGCTTTTCCTGATTATCGCCGTAAGCAATGCAGAAAATGTTGAGTGAGTGAGGGCCTACGCTTTTTGAAATTGTACCGTCGATTACTCTAACATCCTGAACTCTGGGGGATATAAAATCACTGAATGCACCAAAGCGGTTTGCCGTGTTGTAAAGACCGCTGCCGAGATATCTCTGCTGCGCAATAGGATATATATTTTCAAATCCGTTAAGGTTGATGCTGATTTTTCTTGATGAATCCGTAACGTTTACAACTGCCGCATAAATTATCTCTTCTTCTGTATCAACGCTTACTACCTGATAAATATCCGCGCTGTTTCCTGTAAGAGTGCTTTTGGCAACTGCGTTACCTGTGTTGTTCATATAAAGCTGCTGAACGTAGTAGCTGGGGGTTTTTACAACGTCGGTAGTGTTGAACCATATAAGATTGGGAGCCCATTGTGTGTAGCCGTTACGGGCGAAAAGGGGAGCATAGGATGCGAGTTCAACAATATCACCGTTTCTTATAAGCGACGTAACGTGAACCGCTTCATCAATTGCAACCTGAAGATTGTTTTTGGTAATCTGATCGCCGCCGCCTCTGTGTACTGCGTATTCTCCAACAAATACCTTGGCGCCGTTTCTGTCATAGGCATCGTATCTGTTGTAATTTGCGTATACCCACCACGGGGGAACGTAGTAATGTTCATCAACTATTGTGTCGGTATATTTTGCATCTATTTCATTCCAGGCATATTCAAAAGCATCGCCGTCGGCCCAGGGACCGGAGGTTGAAATGATGTTTATATCGGGGTGTGCCTGCTTTACTGCTTCATATATGTAGGGGAATCTGTCCCAATATTCAGCGTTCCAGTTTTCATTGCCTATGGCGATGTATTTAAGGTCAAACGGCTCAGGGTGGCCGTTTTCTGCCCTTACAGCGCCCCATTCGGTATCAACCGCGCCGTTGGCGTATTCAATAAGATCAAGCACGTCCTGAATGTGCTGCCTGAATTCGGGGGAGTCAATGTCCATGAGCCACAGTCCTCTGCTCTGGCACATAAGCCCTGAATGAACAACGGGAATAGGCTCTGCATCAAGAGCTTCGCACAGCAGGAAATATTCATAATATCCTACCGACATACTCTGGTTATAGCCCCAGAGGTTGGGTATTTGAACGCGCTCTTCAAGGTTTCCGATTGTGTTTTTCCAGTTATAAACGTAATCCCAGTCGTAAGCACCTTCCACAAGGCAGCCGCCGGGGAATCTTATAAAGGAGGGATTAAGCTCATCAAGAGCTTTAACAAGGTCGGGGCGCAGGGTGGAGTATTTCCATTCATCTTCGCCGTAGCCGAAGCTTGAGGTTGAAACAAGTGAAAACATATCAAGATAAAGTTTGCCGCTTCCCTGAGCTTCAAGCTTCATTTTTGTGTGCCCTGTTTTGCTGCCCGTTATAACAGAGGAGTATTTTTTGTATTCGCCGGCAGGAGTGAAATCCGCGCTTGCGTAAACCTTGCCGTCAGCATCAATAAAGGAAACGGTTATATTTCCGTTATAGTCAGCGGAATCCGCATAAAAGTAAAAATCGTAAGTCTGTCCCTTTTCAATATAAATACCGAACGTTTCTTCCGCATCGGGATAACCCTGATTGAGTACGGTAGCATTGTCTGTGATTTTCAGTGCGTTTGGGTTGTTCTTATTTAAAGCTTTTTCAGACGAAAGCTCTGCAGTGCCGCCTGCGATTTCCCAGCCTGTAAGTCTGCAATCGTAATCGGGTGCCCACGCAAGGCGTTGCTCAAAGGAGTTGTTATTTATAAGATTTGAGCTGAGTCCGCCGTCTGCGGCAAAGTTGATATCTTCAAAAAAGATACCGAAAAGATTTTCACTTATGGCGGTAAGATTTGTGCCGTCAACATTGATAACGGCGGTGCTGCTGCCCGTTGTACCGAGAGCGGTAAAAGAGCACGAAAGCAAAAGGCTAAGGCACACAATGATGCTTATAATGCGTCTGAAAGGCTTCATAAAAGTTCCTCCGATAATGTATTGATAAAAGCATAGCATTATTTTTCTTTTTTGTCGAGCAAAAAATGTTTTTGGCTCTTTTATTTTTGATTAAAGTGTGATAAAATTATAAAAAACTTTTGAGGTGATATGATGAGCTGTAAGGTAATTTCTCATCGCGGAGCAAATTTGCACGCTCCGCAGAATACTCTGCCTGCTTTTGAAAAGGCAATGCAAATCGGTGTTGACGGCTTTGAAACGGATATTCATGTCACCAAGGACGGTGTACCCGTAGTTTGCCATAATTACACCATTGATGAAACGTCAACAGGTAAAGGTCTTGTATGCGAGATGACTCTTGAGGAGCTTCGTCAGTACGATTTCGGCTCCTATTTCAGCGAGAATTTTAAAGACGTTAAAATTCCCACGCTTGATGAATTCCTTGAACTCAGCAAAAAGGCTGATATTGAAATTCTTAATATTGAGCTCAAATCTCCCAAGCAGGCAAACAGCGGTATAGTTGAAAAAACAATATCCGCTGTTAAAGCACACGGTCTTTGGGATAAACTGCTTATTTCAAGCTTTGATGCAAATCTTCTTGTTGAAGCAAAGAAGATTGATGCTACCTGTAAGACTGCTCTTCTTTACAGTCCGCTTGATTATTCCAGCAAGAAGTTGCTTTTTAACGCTGCAGGTTATGCTGCATCCCTTAAGTGCGATGCTCTTCATCCGCATTTTTCGTCAGTTACTCCGCTTTATGTATGGCGTGCTCACAGAAAGAATATTAAGGTAAACGTGTGGACTGTCGATAAATCCCGCATTACCAAATGGCTTAAATTCTGTAAGGTGGATTCAATAATTACAAACTACCCCGAGCTTATCAAAAAGATAGTTAATAAATAAAAAATGCTCCGGAGTTTCCGATTAAGGATTCTCCGGAGCTTTTGTTTAACTGTTATGCTGCGATTTCATCAAGAAGCTTATAATAATTATCGGTGATGATGGAACCTGCGTTTTTGCCGGTGGAAACGATTTCTTCGTTTTCGGTGAAATATGAATGATAGTTGTTATCGGTGAGGATATAACCAACCTGGTCGTTTGTAAGGCCGAAAACGATGAATTCCTTATTGCCGCAAGCTTCGTTCATGGGCTCGAAATCCCAAGCTTCGCCGGTCCAGTTGTATTCGTCATCAGCAGCCATAGCGCCGCCGAATGCGATTTCGGGAGCAAGTTCGCCGGGCATAAGAGCAACTGCAAGATTAGTGCCGAATTCGCAGTAACCGATTTCGGTTGCAAGCTTGTACTTGAAAAGACCGTCCTTAAGAACGTTGTTTGTAAGCAGACCGCCGTTTGCAGCAACGATGAGGATGCTGTTTTCAACAGGCATAATTATTTCTTTAATAGCAATGTTGAAGATGGGAGCAACTTCTTCTTCATCTGTGATGGTTCCGAGCTTATCAACAAGAACCTTTGCGTAAGCAGCTATTTTGCCGTAGCCTTCGTCGAATACTGCAGTGTACTCGGGGTCAGCAACGATATTGTCCTTTTCAGTGGTAATAGCAAGCTCTGCACCCTGAATGAAGATGAAGTTTGCATCGTGGTTTTCGTTGATGTATTTCTCCATAAAGTAGGGATAATCGCCTGTGATTTCAGTGGGGCCTGCGCCAAAGCCTACGCAGTGGATAGCGCCGTTTACAATCCATGTTTCTTCGGATTCTGCGTTATCGGGAACGAAACGAAGGCGGTGGAGTTCGGGGTCAAATACCTGGGGATCACGCTTGTCATAAATGTATTCAGCAATATCAACGCTGCCATAATAGAGCTTACCTGTTTCCATATTGTCAACAGCTTCAATCATTGAATCAACAGTCTTGGAGTAAAGGTTTTCCATAAACTCTTTGTTCTGACCGTTGGGAGCTTCAATGCCGAGAAGGTTCTTCATAGGAGTAAGGAAGAGAGCGCCTAAGATGTCACCGTTCATACCGAAGGTGTCAATGCAGCTGTGCTGGTGAAGGGTGGAAACGTTAACGCTTACGATTTCAAGACCCTTTTCGTCAGCATATTTCTGGAAACGCTCACGGATAATCTGAACGTTGCTGTTTGCAAGACCGTAGGAGTCGATAACGCTGAAGATGGAAATTCCTCTGCCATCGCTGATAGCAACTGTTCTTACCTTCTGATCGTCAAGAATTTTGGTTGCAACCTTTTTGGTAACGGAAAGGCTGCCGCCTACGTAGTGATTGCCGTCAAGCTCTTTGCCGGTCTGGATAGAAGCGTTTGAGTAACCTACTTTCCACTGAGCGTCAGCTTCGGGCGCATCAATGAATTCCTTGCTGCCTGCATAGAATGCCTTGCTCTCATAATCTTCAACGTCAACCCAGTCGGGGTCGGGGATGATTGCGGAGATACCGTTTACAAGTGCGTCAACAAGCTTGTCAACGAACTTATAAAGCATCTGCTCTGCATCTGAGCTTACGTCTGTTGCAGCGTATACGGGGAGGAGCAGGGTGGTAAAAGTCATTGCAAAAGCAAGAATTACCGCTAAAACTTTGCTTGATTTTTTCATAGTTGTTTCCTCTCTTTAGTTAATATCTTTCAGCGACAGATCGCCGAATTTTATAAGGTTAAGTTTTCTCATTGCTTCCGAAATGCCGAGACTGATTACGGCAGGGGCAATAAAGTGCATAACGATTATTTCAATAATTATCACCTTCGGGTCAACCCCGTCAGCAAGCATTGAGTCATAAGTAACAAGCGGACCAACAAGACCGGAGGTGCCCATTCCTGCACCGGCGGGCAGGCAGGTCATCTTGAGAAGAGCAGTTGAAACAGGGCCAAGTATGGCGCTTGTGATAACTGCGGGAATCCACAGAATGGGTTTTCTCATAAGGTTTGAAATCTGGAGCATTGAAGTGCCGAGACCCTGAGCAACAAGACCGCCGAAACTGTTTTCACGGTAGCTGATTACTGCAAATCCGACCATATGAGCGCAGCAGCCTACAACAGCCGCACCGCCGGCAAGACCTGACAGACCAAGGATAACCGCGAGTGCCGCAGAGCTTATGGGGAGCGTAAGAACAATGCCCATAACCACGGAAACTACAATACCCATTATGATGGGCTGACGCTCTGTGCCCCACATAATTATTTCACCGAGCCAGCCCATAAATTTTGATATAGGCGGACCGAGAAGAATGCCGGCAACACAGCCTGAAATAATTGTTACCGCAGGGGTGAGCAGAATATCCAGCTTTGTTTTGCCGCTTACGAGCATTCCGATTTCAATTGCGGCAAAAGCTGCAATGAATGCGCCGAGAGGCTCGCCGACACCTGAAAAACTTACAGCATCACCAGATGAAACGTTATCAATAATCTTTGTGGCGAAAGAGCCAACCATTCCTGCGATTGCGGCAGAAACGGAAACCAGAGGGGAAGCTTTGAATTTAGCTGCAACGCCAACTCCTATTCCTGCGCCCATAAGAGCTTTTGCCGCTGAAGCGACAGCACCTATGTAACCGCTGATTTCTCCGGATACCATAGAAGCAATCTGAGAAAGAATGGTGCCTATGATAAGTGTTGCAAACAGACCCAACGCCATACCGCTAAGACCGTCGATAAAGATATGATTAAGTATCTTTTTTATAAAATTCATTTGCTTTACCTCTTAACCTATAAGTTTTTTTATTGCATCAAGGTAGAGATTTGCAATGAACCTGGAGCCGTTTTTGTTGGGGTGAACACCGTCGTCAGACCAGTGCGTGTAATCCGTTCCTACACAAGCGGAAGCAAAAAGACCGTCAAGTGGAATAAAAATGTCAGCAAATTCTCGTGCAAGCTTCCTTGTAAGGTCAATTTTGGGGTTTAGATCCTCTCTGAAAAACAGCTTGTCCTCAGCAGGAAGCAAAAACTGCTCAATGATGATTATTTTTGCGTTTGTTCTTTCCTTGAGAGCAGTGAGAACGGTTTTATAGTTGTTATAAAAGAATTCGTTATCGTACCAATCTTTGGTTTCGGCTTTGTGCCAGGTGTCGTTAACGCCGATGTGAATAGAGCATATGTCGGGCTGAATATCAACAAAATCACTTTCAAGGCGTTCAACCAGATCTTTGGTCTGGTTGCCGCTGATGCCCAGATTGATAAAATCAAACTCTTTATCAGGATAAGCTTCTTGAATCAGCTGAGCTGCATAAAAAGGATATCCTGAACCTAAATTGTGGCAATCTGAACGGTCACGGCCTGCATCAGTTATACTGTCACCCTGAAAAAGAATTCTCATACCTTCTCCTCCCTTTTGTT
This sequence comes from Acutalibacteraceae bacterium, assembly GCA_045592385.1. Taxonomy (GTDB): domain Bacteria; phylum Bacillota; class Clostridia; order Oscillospirales; family Acutalibacteraceae; genus CAG-177. The sequence goes on along the minus strand of JAZNUP010000013.1, from coordinate 31,361 downwards.
AGGATAATAATAGTAAAAGATGCTGCGGCAAACCCACAGCATCTATACCGATATCAACTGATTACTTGAGATTTTTAACAGCTTCCTGAAGCGCTGCCATTTCATCTTTGCTGAGAGTTACACCCTTGCCCATTTTTTCGTGGTCGGGAGCCCACTCACGGATATCATACTTAGGCTCGCGGCCATTCCAGCTGATGAGATTGAGCTCTTTGGTCCAACCCTTGGGGTTCTCGGAAAGAACGCCGATGGATTCAACGATTTCGTATGTAAATTCCGGCATAGCTTTAATCTCCTTTCCTAATTAATTCTTCTATACCTCTATTGCATTATAATATATTAAATTTTAAAAGTAAATATTAAAATAAAAATTTTTTTACTTTTTTATACAGCATAGCAGCATATTTCCCCAAGCTGAGTGCGAAAATTCATCCGTCATCAATTCAAACAGAGTTTCTTTAACGGTTTGGTTTTTATTGCTCAGGTAAAAGTTGCGGTATTCCTTGTAGCTTTCAAGCTCCTGAGAAATTGCGTATTTTAGTCCTGATTCAAAAGAAGTGTAAACTGAACGGGCAACACTCATCTGCTTTGGTTTACATCTGAAAAGGAGAGTAAAAAGCTCTGTGAGTAAAATGTAATGGCGTATTTCGTCATCCCTGAGTTTTTCGGTTACGGCTCTTGCCTGCGCATCCGGCGCATCCTCGCTCAACTGCTGATAAAGCTGAGCGGCTACCTGTTCTTCGTTAATCAGCTCGCAAAGCAGTGCCGGGGTAAGGATATATTTACTTTTTTCCATTAATGATAACACCTCCGCTTCATTATATGCACTTGTGTGGTTTGATGTCATAATCGGGACATGGTGTGAATATAAATGTGTTGAAGATTTTTGCAAGGAGAGGAAACTATGAATTTTGAAACCAAAAATGACAGGCTGGGATTTTGCGAAACGGTACTTGATTGCATTGCCGAACAAAGCGTGGATGCCGATATTTCTTTACCCGATTATTGCAGCGACATTAAAAGAATACTCAGATGCAGTGCGGTTGCGGCTGCAAACTCCGTGAGTGTTTCTCAGGGCAGGGTAACCTGCGATGCCTCGGCCACGGTAAAAATAATCTACGTTGACAGTGAAGACAAAATCAATGCCTATGAGCAGGAATGTCCGTTTCAGAAATACATTGAAAATTCGGCGGTGGATGAATCCTGCGCCGTCAGCGTCAGAATTAAAACGGATTACGTAAACAGCAGGGCAATAAGCCCGAGAAGAATAAATATCCACGCATCCTTAGCCTGTTCTTTCAGAGCAGATAAACGCCGCACTGAGAATATATTGAGTTTTGCGCAGGGTGAGGGGATTCAGTGCAAATGCAAAAAGAGTAAAACCGTTGATATAGTAGGAAAAGCGGTGAGATGTTTTCCTATGAGTGAGGTGGTTGAACTGCCTGCTGATAAGCCCTGCGTTTCAAAAATTCTTAATACCCACGCGATTGCAAGGGGAGATGATGTAAGGGTAATAACAAATAAAATGCTTGTTAAGGGCGCATTGGACATTCAGGTTTATTATCTGAGTGAGAACTTTACCGTTGAGCGGTATGAACATAATATGCCCATAAGCCAGATACTTGAAATGGAAGGGCTTTCCGAAGAATGCATAAACAGGCTTGAACTGACGGTTGCAGGTGTAGAGGCTTTACCGAAGGTTGATTCATCGGGAGAAATGAAACTGCTTGATATAATGGTTAATATTCAGGCAAAGCTTTCATCGTGCAGAAAAGCGGAAATTACGCTTGTGGATGATGCGTATTCAACCTGCCGTGAGCTTAAATGCGAAACGAAAAGTATTGAGCTTTGCGAGCCTGTTGACTCTTACGGTGAAACTTTTTTGAGTAAAGCAACCGTCGATTCTCCGTCATCTCAGCCTGATGCCATTCTTGCCGTGTGGTGCACAAGCCCGGTATGCAATGCAAACCTGAAAGAGGGCTTCTGCGTTACATCGGGAAGTTATGAGTGCTGTGTTATTTACAGAGATGCGCAGGGCGAATACGGATTTGTAAGCAAGCAGGTTGATTTTGAACACAGGCATCCCGTGCCGGGCTCGGTGATGCGTATAAGAACAAACACCTGTGTTAAAATCATTAATTGCTCGTGTGCCGTTACAGCCGATTCGCGCCTGGAGATTAAAGCTGAAATGCTTATTGATGCAGACGTTTATTCGCTTAATATAGAAAAGTATGTTTCTTCTGTTGAAGCAGGTGAGGCTTCGCAGAATAAAAGAGCGGCGGCGCTTACCGTTTATTTCAGTGATGCAGAAGAAAGCGTGTGGAGTATTGCAAAACGCTACAATACAACCGTGAAAGCGGTTATGGAGGAAAATTCTCTTGAAAGTGAGAACATACCCTGCTCAAAGATGTTGCTGATTCCCGTTGTTGATGCCTGAAATTCTTGGTGAAAATACGCAAAATCAAGGCTCGTTTTTGTTAATATTGAAATTGCTTTTCATTTCTTAAGACTTCCTTAATTATTCAAACAATTTGTTGAAAAAGCACACCTCTTGTGATATCATTGCAACGCTAAAAATATGAAGAGGTATATGATGTATGAAAAAAAGGAAGAACAAGAACGGCTTTATAAATGATGTTCCCGATTTAAAAACCCTCAAGGAAATAATTATTTATGGCACCAAAAAGGGTGGCGACAAAAGACAGTTTGCTTTCCTTGATGCAAACAAGAAAGAAGATACCCGTACCTTTAATCAGACATGGGATGAAATGACCGCTCTCGGTACTTACTATTACACCAAGGGTATTGACGGCCAGAAGAAGATTGCAATTATTGCCGAAAACTCCTACGAGTGGATTGTTGCTTACTATGCAACCCTTATCGGCGGCAATATCTCCGTTCCTATGGATATTAAGCTTTCTGTTGAAGATCTCGTAAGTCAGCTCGTAAGAGGCGAGTGCGATGCGCTTGTTTATTCCGATAAATGTGCAGCAGTTGCTGAGGCTGTTAAGGCTGCTGAGGGCAACACCGTTAAAGAATTCTTCTGTGTTTCAGACTTCCCTGAATATAAAAAGCTCGGTAAGCAGGCTCTTGAAGCAGGCAACACCGCTTGTGTTGATGCTATTGTAAATCCCGATGATCTTGCCTGCATCGTTTACACTTCCGGTACTACAGGTGTCAGCAAGGGTGTTATGCTTTCCCACAATAACGTTGCATCCGATGCCGTTGCATCCTGCCGAGTAATGGTGGGCGGTCACGCTATCGGTTTCCTTCCTCTTAACCATACCTTCTGCTGGGTAGGTGCTCTTTTCTCGGGCTACATCCTTGCAGAGTGGGGCTATATCTGTGACGGTCTTAAGAATATCCAGGGTGATATGCAAAAGTACCATCCCCAGAATTTTTCTGCAGTTCCTCTTGTTGTTGAAACCATTTACGATAAAATCTGGAAAACCGCAAGAAGAACGGGCAGAGAAGAAGTTCTCATCAAGGGTCTTAAAATCAGCAAGACTCTTATGAAGTTCGGCATTGACGTAAGACGTAAGCTTTTCAAGACTATTATTGACAATCTCGGCGGCGAGCTTGAAATGATAGTATGCGGCGGTGCAAACCTTGACCCCAAGCACGAAATCGGTATGTATGATTTCGGCATTCAGATTATCAACGGCTACGGCACCACCGAGTGCTCTCCCGCCGTTACCTGCAACAGACTTGACGATTATAAAATCGGCAGCGTAGGCAAGCCTCTTCCCTGTAACGAAATCAAGATTGTTGATCCCGACGAATTCGGTGTAGGCGAAATTTACGTTAGGGGTACCAACGTTATGCAGGGTTACTATAAAGACCCCGAAGCAACAGCTGCGTGCTTTGACGGCGATTGGTTCAAGACGGGTGACTACGGCAGAATTGATGAGGACGGATTCCTCTTCTTTGTAGGCAGAAAGAAGAACCTCATCGTTCTTTCAAACGGTAAGAATATTTCCCCCGAAGAGCTTGAAGATAAGCTTTACCGTATTGATTACGTTGCAGAAGTTCTTGTTTATCAGGAGGATAACCGCATTGTTGCCGAGTTCTTCCTTAATGAAGAGGATTATCCCGATGCAAGAAGCAGGCTTAAGGATGACGTTCGCAAGTTCAACGATTCTATGCCTTCCTTCAAGCAGGTTCAGGTTACAAGAATCAGAGATACCGAATTCCCCAAGACCACAACTCTTAAAATTGTAAGAAACTCACACAAGAACTAAAAAACATCAAAAAATTATTAAAAATTTTCACCGTCATTCCTTGATATTAAGGGATGACGGTGTTATACTATTACTTGTAAATTTTTTCTATCGGAGGAGATTATTATGGCAAAGTGTGTTGTTGATTGGAAAACAATTGCATCTTTCGTTACGGATGCATTTGTAGGCGTAGGCGTTCCTGAGGAAGATGCCAAGATTTGTACTGACGTTCTTCTTGAGTCAGACAGAAGAGGCATTGAATCTCACGGTGTTAACCGCTTCAAGCCCATTTATATCGACAGAATCAACATCGGTATCCAGAACCCTGTAACCAATTTTGAAATCATCAAGGAAACTCCCACCACCGCTGTTGTTGACGGTCACGACGGTATGGGTCAGGTTATCGGCTACAAGGCAATGAGTATGGCAATTGAAAAGGCAAAGAAATACGGTATGGGTATGGTAGCTGTTCGCAATTCCTGCCACTACGGTATCGCAGGCTATTATTCAACTATGTGCACCCAGCAGGGTCTTATCGGTATCACCGGCACCAATGCCCGTCCCTCAATCGCTCCCACTTTCGGCGTAGAGAATATGCTTGGTACCAATCCTCTCACTATCGGTCTTCCCACTGATGAGGAATTCCCCTTTGTAATTGACTGTGCTACATCCATTACTCAGAGAGGTAAGCTCGAGTATTATTCAAGAATAGGTAAGGAAACTCCTGCGGGTATGGTAATCGGCAGAGACGGTAAGGCAAAGACCAATACCGATGAAATCCTTGTTGAGCTTAACACAGGCGAAGCTGCTCTTGCACCTCTTGGCGGAATCGGTGAAGAGCTTGCAGGCTACAAGGGATACAGCTATGCAACAGTAGTTGAGATTCTTTCCGCTGCTCTCGCTCAGGGTAATTACCTTAAGATGCTCACCGGCATTCAGGACGGTAAGAAGGTTCCCTATCACCTTGGTCACTTCTTCATTGCTATTGATACAAACGCTTTTATGGGCGAGGATGAATTCAGAAAGACCGCAGGCGATATCTGCCGCGCTCTCAGAGCTTCACAGAAAGCTCCCGATGCTGAAAGAATCTACACCGCAGGCGAAAAAGAATGGCTTGTATGGCAGGAAAGAAAGGATTCAGGCGTTCCTATCAATGAGGCTGTTCAGCAGGAAATCATTGAAGTACGCGACGCTCTCGGTCTTACTCAGTACGTTTTCCCCTGGGAGAAATAATTTTAATCCATACCCCCGACCTTCCGTCGGGGGTACTGTGCTTTAGGAGAGAAAATGCAAAAAGTTATAAACTATATAATCGGTTTTATTACTGCCGTTTCCCTGGCATTTCAGGGTGTTCCTTATGCGTTTGTGCCGACCCTTGAGTTTGATGCCGCAGAAACCTGCGGTGAAATTTCAACGAGAGCAACAGGCTATCTTTACGGCATTGCCGAAAGCGGAGTGCCTGACCCTAACATAGTTGAAAGCATAGATATTTCAAGCGTTTCACAGAAGGTCATCGGAGGTCTGCAGCATCCTATCGGTGATGTGGATCACGTTTCGCCTCAGCTTGAAAACTGCGATTACATAGTGGTTTACCTTCAGGATTCGTACGATACTTGGTATTACTGTGCAGAGCAGATTGCAGATTTACGCAAGGCCGGGAAATATGACTGCATGGAGTTTATGAGGCAGGATTTTCTGCCGCGTGTGCGCGAAAAGGTCGGAGCACTCTGTGAAAAGGATTATGCTGACAGACTTGTTTTCTGCCCCTATAATGAGTGTGACAATGCCGTGTGGTTCGGAACACAAAGCGAAGACGGTGCGTGGTATATGTTTGATGAAGCGGCACGTATGAGGTTTTACGAGGCGTGGAAAGAAACATATAACGTAATAAAAAGCATCTTTCCTGATGCGATTATAGGCGGCCCCGGTTACTGCGATTACAGCTATTCCGAAATATATGAATTTCTCGATTACTGTAAGAAGAATTCCTGTGTGCCTGAGGTTATGATTTACCACGAGCTTTCCGATACGTCGTCGCTTTATTGGCAGGATCACGTGGATGAATACCGCGCTATGGAGTGTGAGCTTTCAATTTCCGAGCTTCCCGTTATAATAACCGAATACGGCACAATGCAGGAGTGCGGCGCCCCCTCGGATATGCTCAGATATATGGTTAAAATTGAAGAGTCAGGAGTTTATGCAAACGTTGCATACTGGCGCCTTGCAAATAATCTTTGCGACACTGCGGCGGATAACAATACTCCTAATTCCAACTGGTGGCTTTACCGCTGGTATGCCGATATGGAGGGTGAACGGCTTAAATTGAGAACTGTTGACGTGCTTCACGCGGATTTTGCAAACGTCATTAAGTACAACAGAGATAAATTCCACTATTCCCACCTTACGGGTCTTGGCTCAATATCGTATGAGCAGGATAAAATTGATATCCTCTGCGGGGCGAGTGATTACGCTTCGGATATCGTGATTAAAAATCTTAATTCCACAGCCTTCAAAGGCGGCAGGGTTGACGTTAAGATTGAAGCCGTATACTATGAGGGTCTTAGCGGCGCAGTGTGTGAGCCGATTGCGGTAAAAGAATATACCGATAATGTTTCTTTATTCGGCAGGTTAAAAGTCAAGCTTGCTTCTATGGACCCCACGGCGGTGTATCACGTAACGGTTACCCCGTCTCAGGGAGAGAAAAAGAATTTTGTAAATACAAATCTACCCGCACGCTATGAATTTGAAGAGGGAGCAATCTACGGCGATTCTTATACCTATGACAGTGCCTATGCCACCACGGGACTTCAGCGCGGAATGGTCGGCGGTCTTGAGCGGGCAGGGGATGCGGTTGAAATTTCTTTTGATATCCCCGAAAGCGGAAAATATGATCTGAATATTATCTTCGGCAATTCAAATGACGGAGTTGTGCCTGATGACCGTACACATACTCAGGCGCTGATGACGCTTGATTGTGTTGAAACTCAGATAAGCTTACCCAACACCGTTAAAAGCGAGTATACCGATAAATATACCGTCAGCGGTTATTTTGAAAAGGGAACGCATACTCTTAAACTTGCGCACCTTAAGGGCACTTTTGTGGTGGACAGTCTGCTTGTGAAGCCTGCGCTGAAAACAGAAGAGATAGTTGTTATGCCTGATGCTGACAGAAGCGTTAACGGCATCGCTTCATTTCTTGCCGTAGCACCCGAGGACGGATATTATTGCCTTGAGGCGGATAAATCTGCCACCTTCTCCGTTGATTCGGCATACGGCACTACGCAGGGCGGGAAAGCGTGCATTTATCTTCGCAGGGGCCTTAATTATATTGATTTTGACAACGAAAACGTTACAGAGTGTGTAATTTCAAGATGTGAAGACGGTAAAACGGATATAACCGTATCTGCAGATGATATGCAGCTTTCCGATGGGGCGTTTATCAATAACGGCAGTGTTGACGGAATTTACGGAGATTCTGGAAAGGCTGTTGCAAGCGTAAACGTTGAAAATGCAGGCAGCTACCGTATTACAATCACATATTCAAATAATGACGAGGGCGGAGTGCACGCCTATAACGTTGATTTGATTGAACGGTTTGTTACCGTTACCGTAAACGGAAAACCGCATAACGTATGGTGCCGCAATACTTACAGTTGGGATACGTTTAAGACCGTTACAGTTGACGTTGAGCTTGCAAGCGGTGAAAACCTGATTGAGCTTACTAACGACGGCAGTGTATCATTTAACGGAAAGACACCTTGTGCACCGAGGATTTCAGGCTTCACTGTGAATGAAACAATAAAATAGAATATGATATAAAAACAGCAGCATCCGTAAAAAGATGCTGCTGTTTCGTTTAAATTATAAGATTGTCAAGCACGGCAATTGCCTGTGAATATTCTTTTTCTGTTCTGTAATTACCTACGCGGCGCAGAAGATTTTCATAAAATCCGCCTGCTTCTTCTTCGGATTTGGGCTCGGATTCTCTGTCGGCATAAAGTTTTTTTAATGAAAGCATAAATTCAAGCTTGTTGTAAACTCTGAGCTTATCAAGCCCAAGCTCATAAGCGAGATTTTCAAGCTGCGAGCACGCTTCTGCACCGAATTCGTGTACCAACTGTGTAAAGTTGTCGCCTTCGAAGTAATAAATTCTTCCGCTCAGATAACCGAAAGCTTTGCGTGTGTCGTAATATCCGAGCAGCATACGTTTTTCATTGAGTTCATTGTCAAAATCAAAAGCGGCGCCGAGCTCGTCAATATTGTGAGGGCGGATATAAACAATTTCGGAACAGGAGAAGTCCTTTGTGTGCCCTATACCTTTCATTGAGGAAATGTCAACTATAATAAGACGGTTGTAGCCGTTTTTTCTGAGCATTTCACTGGGTGCATTGTCATAAACGCCGCCGTCAATATATCCGTCGGTTCCCGGACCCGTTTTGTTGACTCCGGGGATTTTTGCGGAAGCGAGCAGATGATCTATAAGCTGACCTTGGGGGATATCGTCAACAAATATCTCAATGGGATTCATTCCTGCAAGCTGAACGGTAACCATTCCGAAGCGCACTTTGCCGCTTCGTACTTTTTGCTCATCAACGTATCTTAGAAGAAAATCCTTTGTAGGTGAGGCGTCAATACCACCGTTTTTGATGAACTCCTTAAAAAGACCCGGCAGGTTTTTTGCACTGAAAAGATTATCCGGATCGGGCAGCGCAATGTTGATTTTAATACCCTTGTCAAGCGAAATCTCATTCCAGAAATTCAGAGCACCTTCGTAATCGTCAGCGGCAATGAAAGCGCTGTTTATTGCACCGATTGAAGTGCCAACTGCACAGGAAAACGTAACGCCTATTTCCTTCATCGCTTTCCAGGCGCCAAGCTCATACGCTCCTTTCGCACCTCCGCCTGCAAGAACAAGACCGTAAGGCTTCATTAAAAATCAACTCCTTTAAATAACCGCAGGGTAAATGTTGAGATCGGTACCTGCAACAAGTATATGAATAATTTCATTGATTTGCTTAAGTATTTTATTATCCTTTACCAGGATTGACGGGGTGCGGATAACGCCTGTAACAGCTTTGTAGTAATCACTGTCAGGTGAATGGCGGTAACGTGCACCGTCAAATACGCTTAAAAGAACTTCGTGGATAAAGTCAACGATTTTTTTATTGCCGAGTGATTTTATAGCTTTTTTATCAACTGCTTTTCCGAAGGTTATCAGATTAACCAGCCTGCAAGCGGTTTTTGCTTTGCCGTTAAGCAGGAATTTTGCAACAAGCTTTATGGGTATACGGAATTTCACAAGCTTTTCGCCTTTGAGCTGCATGGCGTCAAATCTTTCAATAAAGGTCTGTTTGTCGCCGTAAGCCGCGCCTTCAAGGATTCTGTCAACCATTGCGTAAAGATGATCCTTGAGGTACTGCTGAGCATCAGTAATCTGATTGTTATACGTGAAAGAATCAAGATAATCCACGTCGACGGTGAGAGTATCGTCGTTGTTTACGGTGACGTTTACAATCGGAGCGGGATAACCGCAAAGTGAACCGATATTTACCTCGGTGAGGGTATTTCCGGCAGGAGATGTGATTTTTGCAGTGTCAAGCATATGGGAATGGCCTACGAAGCTGTACCTGATACCTGCATCAGCCATACGGTTTGCGACCGCTTCGTTATCCTGAACGCTTGTTCCGCCGCCTGTGATAAGCTTGTGAATATGAGCAATCAGCAGGTGGTGCTGCATTGAAATCACGAGTTTGCCCTGAGCTTTTGCGTTAGCAACAGTTTTTTCAATCCATTTAAAATGATCCTCGGAAAATCCTGAACCGCCTCTGCCGTTCTGATCGTCATTAAGACCGAGAAGAACAACGTGTTCATTCAGGTTTACTGCATAGGAGGTGGTGCCAAGATGCGTTGTGAATTCGTCAAAAGCTCTGTCAGGGCCGAAATCACGGTAGAAATCGCGCAGATTTTCGTGCGAAATCGTTTCAACGTCGTTAGAAACCTTATCACCGTCAAATCTTCTGGGATTTCCGTCACAGCACCAATCGTGGGTGGCGTAGATAACGTAAACGGGCTTTGATTTCTGAAGCTTATAGAGCTTTTCCCTGAATTCCTTATGGCACACAAGCTCACCGTCGTTGGATAAATCTCCCGCAATAAGCACAGCGTCAGTATCGCTGTTTGCAATTTTTTCAAAAGCGGAATCAATTATAGCGCCTGTTTCTGCAAGACACTTCTGGTCCGAACCGCTTCTGAGCTCATAGGCTTTTCCCGTGATTCCAAGTGTCTTAGAGTAGTGGTGAGTGTCTGCCAGAAATGTAAGTTTAAGATTTGTGTTCATATCAAACCTCGCTGATGTTTTCAAGTTCTTCATTGAGAGCGTTTTCTTTGAGTGCTCTTCTCTGAGCGATTTCGCTCATCATCTTATCGTGGTCTTTTCTTGAAATATTATAGAAGAAAATCGGAACAAGCATAAGCAGGCAGCCTACCATAGGTACAAGAGATTCAAGTGAAAGCAAAGCAAATTTGGCGTTCATACTCTGAGCGGTTGCAACTGCATCTTCATGGGTTACGTAGCCTGCAATTCCGAGAATTGCGAGTGCGATAGTGGAGGAAACGGAGTTTGTAAGTTTGCCGGTAAATGACATAAGAGAAAGCATAATGCCCTCAACTCTTTCGCCTGTTTTCCATTCAACGTAGTCAACAGTTTCGGCTTCCATTTCCTTGCAGAGCAGGTTTTTGAATTCAATGGGAATGGTTGAAGCAAAAATGAAGAACATACACAGAATGAGTACAAGGATTGAAGGTGTTTCGCCTGCTTCAAGCTCCATAAGAGGCTTCCCGCAGATGACAAAGAGTAACCCGTGCATAATTGCAGCGGCAAGGCAGCAGCCGATGAAAAGCTTTTTGAAATCGGCCTTTGAGCCGAGTTTCTGAACAAGCCAGGGTACGCCGATGCCGGCAATAAACGGAGCGGGTGCGCCTGCAACGCCGAGGATGGCATAGAATTTTGCGCTTCCTACAAGGTCTATTGCAAAGTACATATATGCGGAAGTTCTTGCCGTAACAAGAAGGAATGCCATGTTGGAAAGGAAGAGCATAAACAGCGGTCTGTTCTTAAGTAAAAGGCTGAAGCATTGCTTTATTGTGGGTTCGTTTTCGCTGTGCTGAGCTCTTTCTTTTGTGCAATAATAAGTAGGTCTTGAAAAAAGAATGATGCCTGCAAATGCTATTATCGCCGCTGTGATGTAAGCGCCTTTTGTGTGAGTTTCAAAATAGGGAAACATAAGAGCAACGGGGATAATGGCTCCCGGCAGGGCGCCTGCAACGGCGCGCACAATGGAACTTATTCCGAAAAGCTTTGTTCTTTCAACGCCGCTTGAGGTGATCGAAAAAGCAAGAGCGCCCATGGGGATATCGAATGCTGTATAAGTCATATCCCAACCGACAAGGGCAACTATTGCAAATATCAGCCTGAGAATATAAGGAAAACCTGAACTGTTGAAAAAGGTGAGAGCAGTAAACAGAGCGCAGAGATAGGGCGCATATTTTATGTAGGGGCGCATTTTGCCGTCCTTTGTATGGGTTTTATCAACCATAACGCCCATAATCGGGTCGTTGAACGCATCCCACAATCCGCTCCATAAACGGACGCTTGCAATTGTGCCGGGTTTTATGCCGAGAAGGTTGGTAAGAAAGTAGTTAACCGTGCTTGCCGACATAGTGGAGGTGCTCATTCCCTGCGCGCCTCGACCCAGGGCATAGGATATCGTTTCTTTCCAAGTTAATACGGTTTCTTCGCCTACGTCATCCTTGATGATTTTTGAGTTGAGAAACTGTTTTATTTTGCTCATTAAACCAATTCCTTTCATCAATTAGCAATATCATAATAATTTTAATATATATAGAATTGGTTGTCAAGAATTATAACAGCGTTTAAATACGGCGATTGTATTGACAATAAGATGTACAATACTGTATATTATTATGGAAATTTTTGAAAAAGAAGTGTTTTGGTTGGTAAAAGATTTAACTCGCGGCAGCCCTGCAAAAATGATTTTAAGCTTTTGTATGCCGCTTATGATAGGGCAGATTTTTCAGCAGCTGTATAATATGGTGGACAGTATTATTGTCGGCAGGTTTGCGGGCACTCAGGAGCTGTCCGCGGTCGGCTCAACGGGTTCGCTGAGCTTTATGGTAATAGGTTTTGTTCTCGGCATGTGTTCGGGATTTTCAATTCCCGTTTCGCAGAGCTTCGGTGAGGGCGATTATAAAAAGCTGCGCAAATACTTTGTCAACGGCATTTATCTTACCCTTGGGATTTCCGTTGTGCTTACGGTCGTAACAGTTTCGCTTACGGGACCCGTGCTTAAAATTATGAATACGCCTGACGATATTTTTGATATGGCGTATACCTATATTTCTACTGTATTTGCAGGTTTGCTTGCAACTTTTTTTTATAACTTTTTTGCAGGGATTATGCGCGCTCTGGGTGACAGCCGCACGCCGCTTTATCTGCTTATTTTTTCGTCCGTAGTCAATGTTATTCTTGACCTTATTTTTGTTGTTGTTTTTAAAATGGCGGTTTTCGGCGTAGCTGTTGCAACAGTGATTGCTCAGGCGGTTTCGGCAGTGCTTGCGTTTGTAATAATTCTTAAAAAATTCCCCATTCTCCACGCAACTAAAGACGAAAAAGCTCTTAACATAAAACTTTGCGGCAGGCTGCTTTATATAGGTCTGCCTATGGCTTTGCAGTTTTCTGTAACGGCAGTTGGCTCAATTATGCTCCAGAGTGCGGTGAACGGTCTTGGCTCAGATGCCATTGCTGCTGTAACGGTTGCAGGTAAAATTCAGCTTATGCTTGTTCTTCCGTGTGAAACGGTAGGCCTTACAATGGCTACTTATTGCGGCCAGAACCTTGGTGCCCGTAAGCTGGACAGAATCAAAACAGGTATGGTTAAAAGTATAATAATTGCTCTTGTTTACTGCGCGCTTGCTGCGCTTCTGGCATATTTTGCAGGTGAGAGCCTTTCTTTGCTTTTCCTTGATTCAAGCCAGAGCGAGGTTATTGCTCTCTCAGGCAGATTTCTTAAAACCTGCGCATATTTTTATCCGATTCTTTCGGTTCTTTACATCTACCGTAATGCTTTGCAGGGTCTCGGTTACAGTATCCCTGCGATGCTTGCAGGTGTGTTTGAGCTGTTTGCAAGAGGCTCAATGGGGCTTTTCGTTATTCCGGTATACGGATACAGTGCAGTGTGTTTTGCACATCCTAGTGCATGGATTGCGGCGGATATTTTCCTGATTCCCGCTTATTATGTTGCGTTTCATATTGTCAGTAAAAAACTCAACCGAAAAAGCACCGTTAATGCAGTTGAAGGATGATTATATCGGGCAGGGGAAACCTTGCCCGATTCTGTAATAATTCAGAGGGGGTTACTCATAATATTTAACGGTGCAGAATGAAAATGTAAGTATTCAAATATTTTTACAAATAATGCTTGACATTTACAGAAAAATGTGTATAATAGAAAAGCACACAAGAGATATCGCGGAGTAGAGCAGCTCGGTAGCTCGTCGGGCTCATAACCCGGAGGTCGCAGGTTCAAATCCTGCCTCCGCAACCAAAGGATAAGCCTTGGAATTCTTTATTTAGGATTTCAAGGCTATTTCTTTAGCTTTTTTATTTCTTTGGATTAAAGGAGCGTTTTATGAAAAGCCTGGTTTACATTGATGCTTGCATAAGGGGTTTTGAATCGAGAACAAGAAGAATAGCTGAGCCGATTGTTGAAGCTCTTAAAGAAAAGTATGACGTGCACACTCTTTGTCTTAACAAGTTGGAACTTTCCATAGTCAAAAAGGATTTGATAAAGCAAAGAAACAGCGGCATAATTGATGAAGAAGTTATGGCTTGGGCTGAAAGTATAAGAGATGCCGACAGAATAGTGATTGCCGCTCCTTTCTGGGATATGTCGTTCCCTGCTGCTCTTAAGAATTTTTTTGAGCTTTGTTCAATTTTTGACGTCACCTTTAAATCAAACGAAAAAACCTGCTACGGTAACTGTAGGGCAGAAAAGCTGCTTTACATAACCACAAGAGGTATGGATATATCGACGGGCGATGAGCTTGAACAGGCAACACCTTACCTTAAGGCTTTGTCATGGCTGTGGGGAGTAGGCCCGCTTGAGGTTATTTCTGCACAGAATATGGATTATGTGAGCGAAGCTGAAATTGAAAGTAAAATTGCACAAGCAATAAAAAACGGACTTGAAGCGGTCAGGTCTTTTTGATGAATGTGGAGGATAATATGAAAGCAAATAATTTTAAACGCACTAAGCTTGCCTGCTATACGGCATATTTTACAATGTCGTCAATTTTCAGTTTACCTCCTCTTCTTTTTGCAACGCTTCAGGATTTGTACGGCATTTCATACACACTTCTCGGTACTCTTGTACTTACAAACTTTTGCACCCAGCTTACAATTGATTTGATTTTTACATTTTTTACAAAATACTTCAACGTAAAAAAAGTTGTAAGAGTAATGCCTCTTATTACAACACTGGGTCTGGTTGTGTATGCAATTGTTCCTCAGATTTTACCGCAGTATGCATATCTTGGATTGCTTGTTGGAACAGTGCTTTTCTCTGTTTCGGCAGGTCTGTCGGAGGTGCTTTTAAGCCCCGTTATTGCCGCTATTCCCTCTGATAATCCTCAGAAGGATATGAGTATGCTCCATTCACTTTATGCTTTCGGCGTGTTTACGGTTGTAGTTGTAAGCACCTTGTTCCTCAGAGTTTTTTCAGCTGATAAATGGATGTATCTCACTCTGTTCTGGGCTGCACTTCCCGTAATTGCATCGGTGATGTTTATGCTTTCGCCTATGCCTGATATGGATGTTACAAGCGAGAGCGGCGGTGCTAAATCAACAGGAAAAAGAGCTTTCGGTCTTGCACTGTGTGTCGGCTGCATTTTCTTTGGAAGCTGCGCCGAAAACTCAATGTCAAGCTGGATTTCAAGCTTTATGGAGAATGCGCTCCATATTGATAAAACCTTCGGTGATATCCTCGGTATGGCAATGTTTGCAATTCTTCTCGGCCTTGCAAGAATCGGCTATGCCAAATACGGCAAAAACATAATAAGAGTTCTTATGGTTGGAATGATTGGCGCAGCGGTATGCTATCTTGTTGCAGGTCTTTCCTCGAACGTAATTTTCGCTTTTGTTGCTTGCGCATTGACGGGACTTTTCACTGCTATGCTCTGGCCCGGCTCTCTTATTATGATGGAGGATAATCTCCCCGGCCTCGGTGTTGCCGCTTATGCACTTATGGCGGCGGGCGGTGACCTCGGAGCATCGGTAGCTCCTCAGCTTCTCGGTGCGGTTGTTGATAAGGTTTCTCAAAGCTTGTTTGCGCAGGAACTGAGTGTAAGTATGAATCTTGCAACAGAACAAATCGGACTTAAAGCAGGAATGCTTGTAACTTCGGTTTTTCCCATTCTGGGAGTTGCGGTGCTGATAATAGCTTCGGTTTATTTCAAAAAACAAAAGAAATTATAATCAAATACGGAACATAAAAAACGCAAAAGATACACAACGTATCCTCTGCGTTTTTTGTTTTGATTATTTGCACAAATCGTTTTTCTTAATAAAATCAATGGTTTCATCAACGGTTGTAAAAGCGAGAGCAACCGTTGTATCGGCAGCGCCGTAATAGATAGCAATTCTTCCTGTATCAGCATCTGCAAGAGCAGCGCAGGGAAATACAACGTTTGGAACGTCGCCTACGCATTCATAAAGCTCGTGCGGAGCGAGCAGGAAACAGTCAGCTCTGTGGAGCACTTTCCAGGGCTCATCCTTATCAAGAATTGCGGCACCCATTGCGTAGGTGAAGCCGTTACAGCTTGTAAGAACTCCGTGATAGAACATAAGCCAGCCTTCGTCAGTTTCAATAGGTGTGGGACCTGCGCCGACTTTGGTCATTTCCCAGTTCTTTTCGGGCTTCATAACAAATCTGTGCTTGCCCCAATAGGTTAAATCCTTGCTGTGACTGAGAAAAATGTCACCGTACGGAGTATGGCCTCTGTCACAAGGTCTTATGAAAAGGAGATATTCATTATTGACTTTACGGGGGAAAAGTACGCCGTTTCTTGCAACGGGGTAGCAGGCATCCTCAAGCTGAACCCATTCCTTGAAATCGGTTGTGTATGCAATACCGATGGTGGTTCCGTGGGGTGTGAGGTTAACCCAGGAGAGATAATATTTGCCGTCAATAAGGCAAAGTCTTGGGTCGTAGCCTCTGAATATAACTTTGTCTTCAAGCTCCCAGTTAATTGCATCTTTACTGTAACCAACAACAAGTGTATGATCGCGGCTCATAACGTCAACTCTGAATACACCGGCAAAACCGTCACCGTAAGGCACAACTGCAGAGTTGAAAATGCTGTTTGCCATATAGAGATTATCTCTTGTAATAATAGGATTGTTGCTGTATCTCCATACGGGATACTTATAGCCTTCGGGCTTGTTCTGCCAGGGAATATTGGGGATTGATTCTCCTATAATCTTTGCCATGCAGATGTTCTCCAATCATTTAAGGATTTGTTTGTTTTTATTATAGCAGAGAGTATAGCGGTAAAGCAACCGTTGAACGAAAAGAATTTGCAGACGATACAAGAAAAGTGAAAATGGTTCACGTTTTTTCAAAAATTTACTAAAATATATTTTTATAAAACAATTGATTGATAATTCATAAATATGGTAAAATATATAAAATATTTAGTTGATTTTGATTTTTCGAGGGGCTTTATGTATAAAATTGACAACGACAATTTAACACAACTTGTTGTTGATGCCGTGAACGGTGTTGAAGGTGCATTTGAAGAGCTTTATAAACAAACAATAAAGTTTTCTTATGTCACTGCATCCGCAATGCTTAAAAACGAAGAGGATATTGAGGATGCTCTTCAGAACAGCTATATGTATGTTGCGGCAAGCATAAAAAACCTTAAAAAACCCGAGAGCTTTATGAACTGGCTCGGTGTAATCGTAAAGCACGAATGTCAGAAGTATATAACGAAGAATAAAAGAATTACTGATATATTTCTGACCGTGTTGAGGTCAAAGGAGTTTGACTCTGAACGTGAAGAAACCGCTGATTTTGATTTTGTTGAAAAAAGAGAAATAACTGATGCTGTGCAGGAAATTGTGAACAAGCTTCCTGATGATAAACGTGCGTGTATAGTGCTTTACTATTTTGAACAGCATACACTTCCTGAGATTTCATCTATTCTGGGTATTCCGGAGGGTACTGTAAAAAGCAGGCTTTACAGTGCAAGAAAGTTCATTGAAAAAGAATTCAGTAAACTCCGCAAGGACGACACTACTCTTTACGGTATTTCTGCAATTCCGCTTGTTATTGCTTTTCTTGCATTTCGGGCTGAAACAGCGGCTGTTCCTGCGGGAATTGCCGAGGGTGCTTCGGTATATGTTGCGGCATCGGCAAGCGTTGCGGCTGTAACAGCAACCACGGCGGCTGCGAGCGGAAGTGCGGTTGCTGCAACCGCAAGCGGTGCATCAGCTGTTGCCGGCAGCGCGGCAGTGGGCAGCGCAATAGCCGGCAGTGCTGCGGCAGGGTCGGCTGCAGCGGTTAAAATTGCCGCTGTTGTTATAGCGGCAAGCGTCGCAGTGGGTGGCGGAGTTACAACGGCAAAGCGTATAAAGGAATCAAAAGACGTCACAACTGTTCAGAATATTGATGTAACCGTTACAGAGGAATATGCAACCGTTGCGAATACAAACAACTCTTTGCCGAAGGATGCGCAGGAGTTGAACGTGCTTTCTGATATGATTAACAGCATCAGCTCCGTTACTGTACCGCAGATTGATTTTGATTTTTCACAAAGCACAGAATCAATTGCTGAAAACGCAACCGAAAAAAGCACTACTCACAA
This sequence comes from Acutalibacteraceae bacterium, assembly GCA_045592385.1. Lineage (GTDB taxonomy): Bacteria > Bacillota > Clostridia > Oscillospirales > Acutalibacteraceae > CAG-177. The sequence continues at coordinate 13,200 of JAZNUP010000013.1, read as the reverse complement.
AGAAACCGAAAGCACTGTTGTTCAGACCGAAGAAGCTGAAAGTACCGTAGCAAAGCCACAGGAGAATACAGAGGAAGAAACTGCGGCTCAGCAGACAACCGAAGAGCAGACTGTTGATAATACTGAAACAGAAACGGTATCTGAGGCCGAGCCCGAAACCGAAACGCAAAGTGAAACTGAAACCGAAGAACCCACAACCTCGGCTTCCGATGTGTTCAGCGTTTCCAACGGTGTGCTTAATGAATATATGGGTGACGGTGCGGCTGTTACAGTGCCGTCAAGTGTTGATTCTCAAGAGGTCAGAGCGATCGGTTCGGGTGCGTTTGCAGGAAACACGGACATTACCTCTGTGTCATTACCGTCGTCTGTCACAAGAATCGGTCAGCTTGCTTTTGAGGATTGCTCCAATCTCAGAAGCGTGTCGCTCTCCTCTTCGCTTGAAAGTGTCGGAATCGGCGCTTTTTACGGTTGCGGCAGTCTTGCTCAGGTCAGTATTCCGTCCGGTGTTACTGCAATAGGTGATGACGCTTTTGCTGATTGCACCAACCTTTCTTCTGTAACCGTGCCTGAAAGCGTAAACTCCATAGGTGACAATGCTTTTGGCGGATGTGATAATGTTACAGTAAAATGCAAAGAGGGCTCCGCGGCTCACAACTACGCATTGGCAAATTCCATAAACTATGAATTGATTTGAGGGTTTGGATGAAACGTTTAATTTCTGTTTTACTCGCTGTTGCGGTTTTTGTTGCTTCGATGGGGGGTGTTCCTGTTTTTGCGCAGAGTAACGAGATTGAATTTACTTGCGGATTAAATTCTACGGCATATCTGGATACTTCAAGCGGCATTCTTACCGTAAAAGGTACGGGTGATATGTGCTTTTTCTATGATGATATCCCTTGGTGGGCATACAGGGATAAGATTAAAACCGTTATTATTGAAGAAGGTATCACTTCTGTTGCGAGTATTGCTTTTCTTGATACCGATATTACTAGAGCAGTAATTGCTTCAAGTGTTGAAACCGTTGCCGAAGATGCATTCAGTATGACAGATATTGAAGAGATTGAACTTGCTGAGGGCAGCAGACTCAGAGAATTCTACGTTAACGATTATTTCAGGAATACTCCGTGGTATAAATCTCAGGCAGACGGTGTGGTTTATCTCGGCAATATGCTCCTTGAGTACAAAGGAACAATGCCTGCGAACACTTCGGTTACGGTGAAAGACGGCACTTATGCTATCAATGCAAACGCTTTTTACGATGAGAGCAATCTCGCGGATATAACTGTACCGGACAGTGTTGAGAGAATCGGATACAACGCTTTTTATAATACGGCCTGGATGAATGAGCAGCCTTATTATGAGCCCATATATCTCGGCAAAGTTTTGTATTTCTATAATTTTCCCTGGAGGGCAGTTGAGTTATCTGACCTTAAAGAAAAGCTTGTTATTCCCGAGGGTATAGTGTCGATTTCCTGTGCGGCATTTTCGAGTCACAACGCTTATAAAAATATTTATTTGCCGAAGAGTCTTGAACATATCGGAGCTGAAGCGTTTTTTGCAAGCCATTACCTTGAAGGGATAACCGTTCCTCAGGGCAGTAACCTTAAGTATATTGATGATATTGCGTTTTATAACTGCATCAATTTAAAAGACTTTTATTTCCCTGACAGCCTTGAGCGTATCGGAATCAATTGCTTTGTTTCGTGCGAAGAACTAAAAGACGTTATCATTCCTGTTGGAGTTAAAAGCATAGGTCTTACCGCCTTTGAACCTAATACGCTTAATTCGTTTACGGTAAGTGAGGATAATCCTTATTTCTGCACTGATGAAAATGGAATTCTTTACAGTAAAGATAAGTCAACGGTATACGCTTCTTACCAAAAGCTGGCTGTGGAAGAGCTTGCTTTGCCTGAAACCGTTACTGAAATCCAGGCACAGGCTTTTGTAACAACCACGGTTAAAAACTTTGTTCTTCCGGAAGGTGTTAATAAAATAGGCTTTGAAGCTTTCGGTGAGTCTTCGGTTGAAAGTATAAATATTCCTTATTCCGTGCAAAAAATCAATACCCGCACCTTCTATGATTGCAGAAATCTCAAAGAAATTGAGATTCCGAAATCCGTTAGATTTATCGGCGATGAGGCATTTAAGTCTTGCGGTGTATTGAAGAAGGTTGTTGTTCCCGAGGAGGTAAATTATATATCCGATAAAGCCTTCGATGCAGAGAACGGTCTGATGATGTACTGCTATCTTGATTCGGTTGCATATTACTATGCAATCGAAAAAGGAATAGTTTTTGAGTTGCTTGAAAAGCCTGATATGGCGGCGCTGGATTCAATTATTGATGAATACAAAAAGCTTGACAGATATAAATATTTTGAAAGCTCACTTGCTGAGTTGGATAAAGCGGTTGCAAGCGTTGATATGACTATAACCGTTATAACTCAGGATATGGTTGATTTATGGGCTGCCGCAATTGAAACCGCGATGGAAAATCTTGAGTATCTTCCTGCTGATTATACGGCTGTGGATGAAGCGATAGCTGCCGCGGGTCTTGTGGACCGTTCACTTTATACTCAGGAGAGTCTTGCTGAGCTTGACAGTGCCGTTGCGGCGGTTGACAGAAGTTTTGACGTTTCTGACCAGCCGGAAGTTGAGGCTGCGGCAAAGGCTATTGAAGATGCAATTGTCGGACTTGAGTATCTTCCGGCGGATTACACGGCTGTTAATGCGGCTGTGGCAGAGGGCAATCGTATTGACCGTTTGATTTATTCTCAGGCAACACTTGCCGTTCTTGACCAAAGTATAGGGGCGGTTGATTATTCGCTTAACATAACTCAGCAGAGTATTGTGGACGGTTTTGCGCAGAGAATTGTATCTGCAGTTGCTTCGCTTGAATATGCACAGGTGATTCTGCGAAACGAGCCAAACGGAGTGGTTGTAAGCGCAACCGCAAAGGAGATTTATCCCACAACGGCCCTTGCTGTAGATATGCTTGATCCTTCAGAATACGAAACGGGCAATTTTGCGGTAGGCGGCAATATAAAAAGTGTACAGTATTACGATATAAACCTGATTCGTGACGGCGTTAAGATTCAGCCTGACGGTACTGTACTGGTAAAAATAAGAATTCCTGACGGAGTAAAACCCGAAAAGTGCAGAGTGTACCACGTTACCGAGGACCCCGTTGACCCTCTTGTGCGTTTTTCAAGCACTCTTGACGGCAACTATATCGTATTTGAAACTGATCATTTCAGCGAGTTTGCGGTAATAGAGGTTGAAGCATATCTTGAAGGCGTTTCCGTTACTGAGATGCCGTCAAAGCTTGTTTATTCACTCAATGAACCCATTGATTTATCCGGAATCTGTGTAACGGCAGTTATGAGTGACGGCACTTCCGTTGTTATTACGGACTATGACGTTGCAAATGCCGATACGTCTTCGGTAGGTACAAAAACAGTTACGTTGTATTATACTTTGGAATCCGTAACCAAGAGCGTTTCTTTTGAGATAACCGTGTCGGCAGATTCGCTTTATGCGAGTATTACTTCAGGCGGAGAGGAAATAGAAGAATACACTAAAAAGGTTGCGTGGTATAAAGGTTATTCAAGTGAAACGTTACAACTCAAGTGTGTAACCAATATTACAGGTAACTACAGAGTTAAATGGAAATCCGATAATGCAAAGGTTATGGTTGATGAAAACGGCAGAGTTACAAATAAGGGCTTTTTCTGGCCACGTAAAGCCGTTATAACAGCAACCGTTACCGATAAAGACGGCAACGTAATTGCAAAGGACAGTATAACGGTGAGGTTTTATAAATTCAATTTTCAGCTCAAAAGTGTACAGTCCGTTGTCGGCTTTGTTAAACAGAATAATTACTTCATTTTTTGACTCTTTTAAAACGGAACAACCCCGCACGTGCTTAGGTGTGCACGGCGGGGTTGTTCTGCTTTTGTATTTGAAAAATCCGCTGGACGGTTAAATGCAGCGGATTTTTGCGTACTATCAATAAGTTATTAATCCCCGAGAAGTCCATGATATCTGCCCATCCAATAAGGAAGCAGGTAGATATAAGGCATCATACCTCTCATGCCGTTTGCGCCCGAGGTGCCGGGGAGGGTAGAGGTGCGGTTGACGGTTTTGGTGTTAATGTTTACAAATTCTTCTGCGCCTGAATCGCATACGAAGGGATTTCCGTCATAGTGGGTAAGAACTCTTGCGGAATATTCCACGGGGTACTTAAGCTGAGCGGGAACTCCTGTGCCTTCCTGCTCGGTATCCCATACGATATCCTGGCGGTAGCTGTTGTAAGCAGGCCATCTGATAAGGTCGAGGTTCATTTCGGAAAGTGATTTTGCTGCATTTTCAATGTCACAGCTGTTGTCGGTAAGAGCGCCGTAAACAATGTTGAACATAGGCGAACGCTCAACTCTTTCGTATTCCCAGTGGTGAGTGAGACCCATCTTGAATATTTCCTTCTGGGCTTCGTTTTCGGTATAAGTAAGCAGGGGATATATGTTGGTGAAATCAAGCTGGTCATCAATGTGTGCTACGTGACCGTCCTCGCACTTATATTGAATGCAGTTCATAGCATAGTGATGCTTTTTGATGAGCATTTCAAATACGTCGTTGTATTTTTCCTCGCCGGTAACGTGATAGGTTGTTTTAAGGAAAGAGAGTATTTCAAGGGAGTTAGTGCCTCTTTCATAATACCATCTGTCGTCGTTGTTAAGAAGCTCGGGTTCCCAGTTTGCCCAGGTGGTGGGTACTCCGTCAACGTCGCAAAGGTGGAAGTTGTTTTCGAGAATATGGTCGGTGATTGTTTTAACAACCTCGGCTATTTTCTTCTTTTCTTTCTTATCGGCAACAAGGTCATAGTAAATGCCGTATGCGAAATAGTGGCCGGTCATTTCGTCACTTGAAGTCTCGCCAAGCCATTCGCAGTCTGGGTTGTTTTCGCAGATGTGCCATTCTTCTCTGTTGCCTGTGCCGAAATCCTCCTCGTGGGAGTATCTGGTGGCTCTTGCTGTAAAGCCTGCCTTGCCAGTAACCTCGGTAAGCTTGATCATTGCTTCAACAGCTCTTTTTGCATTAGCCTTTGCTTTTTCGTCGCCAGTTACTTTATAGCGGAAGCACTGGCTTGCGCAGTAGAGGCCGGTGAAAAGTCCGTCATTGTCGGAGTTGGGAAGTCTTCCGGAATCAAGAACGCCGTATTTGCTCAGCTTGCGGGTAACGTGATAACCTTCGTTTCTTACAAAATACTTATCGTTGAGCTCGTCATAGTGGTTTGCTTTCTGCTCAAGGGTCATATACTGAGAAGTGATAATGCTGATTCCTCTGGGGGTAACTGCAGCTATTGTGCCGTTATCGGAAACGGCGATTTTTGTAACAGTGGGATGCATAAGCCAAGCACCGTAGGAGAAGTAGGAAATTTTACCCTCAATAAGAGTGATGATTCCCGTGTTTGTTGCAAAATATTTTTTTCCGTCAGCGGCAAAGAACATATCGTTGAAAGAACCGTCGGGTACGGAATAAAAATCGTTGCCGTTAAACCAGTAATTTCTGCCGTCGTAAATATTAAGTCCGTTATCAGAGCCTACCCAGAGATGACCGAGACCGTCAATCGCGATGCAGTTGATTCTCTGGCTGAGTGCACCGGTAATATCGGGAAGAAGCTCTGCCCAATGGCGGCGCTTGCCCTTCATGGACATAAGACCTTCCGAAAGAGAGCCGATGAATACGGTTTCGCCGTATCTGGATTTATTGTCAAGCGCGGCGAGGCATACGGTATCGTCAGGAACGTCAACAATTTCGGTAAAGCTGCCGTTTTCCATAAGGTAGAGATGTGTTTCGGTAATAAGCCAGAGTGAGCCGTCAAGAGCAATGCTGATATCAACTACCGGTGCATCAAAATCTGCAATTACCTTAACCTTGCCTTTTTTAATCTCGGCAAGTGAGTTCTTTACAGCGGCATAAAGCTTACCGTTTCTTGAAAACAGCTTGGAAATGCGGGCGTTGATTTTTTTTGTTTTGCCGTTTGCGTATTCTATGAGTGAATCTGGCTGAGAGATATAGAGTGTTTCACCGTCAAAGGCAACGGAGGTCACGCTTTCGCAATCAATGCCGCAGTCAGCGGTAAGGAATACCTTATCGTACTGCTTGAATTCGCCGAAATGAAGAGTGTTTTTTCTCATATTACTTCTCCTACAATATAAAATATAAAATAATGATATCATACACGGTAATTTTTTTCAAGGAAGCATTAATATATATTTTAATTGAAGTATGATGAATTATATGATATAATATTAAAGAATTGTCGGGGTTTTGTTTAAGGAGGCGGATTGTATTGTTTAAAAATTTGACTTTTTTGCTTGCTTTTATAACCTGTGTTTCTCCTTTTGTTGCAGGGATGATTCCTGCGCTGAAGAATAACGGCTTGCTCGCCAAAATGATTTCATCTTTGCTGTTTTTGCTGACGGGTGTTTCCGCGATGATCAGTGTAGGGGTATCTCTTTATTCCGTTCTTATTGTTGCGGGTCTTGCTTTTGGCGTTGTCGGAGATTTTTTACTGGATTATAAAAATTCAAAGCACTTTTTTGTAGGAGTGCTTGCTTTTGCAATAAACCATTTTTTCTATATATACAGCTATTTGTTTGTTTGCAAGCCTGCTGAAAAGTTTGATTATAAGTTCAATGCGCTTTTGATTGCAGGTATTGCTGTTATGTCTGTGCTGATACTTAAAATAAATAAAATTCACTTCAGAAAAGGTGAAAGGCGCATTATTCCTTATTGCTTTGTTCTGTTGTTTTCTTTTGTTTTGGTTATCAACAGAGGATTTCAGGCGTTTTTTGCAGGGAATATCGCGCTTGCGGTTTCACTTATTTGTGCCGCGTCACTGTTTATTACTTCGGACAGTGCTCTTGCTATGGTAAAGTTCGGCGATCCGCCTCTCAAAAGCGTGTGGAAGATTATTAATCCTTTTTATTTCTGTGCGCAGACGGCGTTTGCTTTGAGTATACTTTTTTAATTAATCTAATCCGTAACAGCTGTATCGCGTTACGGATTTTTTGCATATATTGTTGAATTTTACTGTGATTGATATATAATTAGAGCAAAGGAGGGGTTAAGGTGGCTGAGAAAAGCAGCTCAATAAAATATTTGCTCGGTATTGACGGCGGCGGAACAAAAACCGAGTTCTTGCTTACCGACCTTGAATTCAATGTGATAAACAGAATAGTTCTCGGCGCATCAAATCCCGTGAATCTGGGGCTTGAAAATACATTTGAAATTTTAGATAACGGAATTTCAGATGTGAGCCGTGATATTGATAAAAAAGATATTTCCGTATTTGCGGGACTTGCAGGCGGAATAAGCTCGGATAATCAAAAGCATATCCGCGATTTCTTGAAGAATTACGGCTTTGGTGCTTACGGTAACGGCGGAGATACTGACAACGTTATAAAAATGGCTCTTGAAGACGATGACGGAGTGGCCGTGATTATGGGCACGGGAATAATCGCTTTCAGCGTTTGTAACGGCATACGTCACCGCATAGGCGGCTGGGGATACCTGATTGATAAAGGTGCAAGCGGTTTTTCTTATGGAGCCGATGCTCTTGAAAACGCCTTAAGATGCGCAGACGGCAGAGGCGGCAGCAAGCTTATTCTAAAACTTGTTGAGGAAAAGCTCGGTGCGTCTGTTACCGAAAGTATATCTGAGATTTACAGAGGAGGAGCGGCTTATGTCGCATCCTTTGCGCCGCTGGTGTTTGAGGCTTACACGATGGGCGACTTGCAGGCTGAGTGTATAATTGATAAAAACACACGGTATGCGGCTGAAATGATTTGTACAGGCCTGAAGCTTCATAACGGAAAAAGAGTAAAAACCGTAATATGCGGCGGACTCTGCAGCCAAAAAGAAATAATTGAGCCGTTTTTAATCAAACATCTCGGTGAGGAAAGCCGGATTGAATTTTTGCAAAAAACGCCCGTTTACGGCGCACTCGCTCTTGCGAAATCTACAGCAGAAAATACGGAGGCTTAATATGCTGAAAACTGAAACAAGAAATCCACGCACCACTCACATTGACCAAATGCCCACAATTGAAATAATTAAGATAATTAACGAGGAGAATGACAATGTAACCGGGGCGATAGAGGCGGCTTTGCCTGAGATTGCAGAGGCCTGCGATGCCGCGGCTTTAGCAATAAAAAACGGCGGCAGAGTGTTTTATATCGGCAGCGGTACTTCGGGCAGGCTTGCCGTGTGTGATGCTGCGGAATGTCCTCCAACTTTCGGTGTGCCGTACGGTCTGTTCAAGGGCATAATTGCCGGCGGTGAGCAGTGTATGTTCAAAGCTGCCGAGAATGCTGAGGATAACCCCGAAATGGCGGTAAAGGATCTGAAAGAAAACGGTTTTTGCGATAAGGATGTTTTAATAGGAATTTCTGCTTCGGGATCTGCGGCTTACGTTATTTCCGCTGTTGGATATGCTAAAAGTGTTGGCGGTGTAACGGTAAGCATTGTAAACAACCCCGATACCCTGCTTGGCAAATCGGCTGATATAAACATATGTGCCGACACCGGTCCTGAGGTTATAACGGGTTCGACCCGAATGAAAGCGGGCACGGCGCAGAAGATTATCCTCAATATGATTTCTACCGCTTCAATGGTAAAATGCGGCTGTGTTTATGAAAATATGATGATTAATCTCCGCCCTACAAACAAAAAGCTTCGCAGAAGAATGATTGGTATCACTCAGGAAATTCTCGGTTGTGATGAATTTGCTGCGGAAAGGCTTCTTGAAAAATCCGATTGGAGCATCCGCAGGGCGGTTGAAGAGAGCGCCGGCAAAAACAATGAATAAAACGTAAAAGAGAGCGGTCTGCACAGTTGTTACAGTGCAAACCGCTTTTTTAAAATTTTATTCCGTAAGCTACGCAGTTTTTGTAATCTTTTATAAGAGTGAACCCGTATTTTTCATAAAATCCGCGCGCTGCCTTATTGCCGACCCACGTTGTAAGCATAACACCCTTTACGCCTTTGTTTTTAAGATGCTCACACAGTGCATCTGCCAGCTTGTGACCCAATCCCATACGCTGGTATTCGGGAAGAATATCAATGTGAAGGTGCGCAGGGTAATCCTTGCTGTTGTTTTCCTGAGGCACAAAGGATTTCAAAGCGTGCTTGCGGCGAAGAAATTCACACTTTCTGAAGCGCTGAATGTATTCGTTTGTAAAGCTTTTTTTAAAATTATCAAAGTTTTCCGTGCAGATAATATAGCCTATTGCCTTATCGTTTTCATCAACGGCAACAAAGCAGTTTTCACTCTCTTTTTCTATGTAATAATCACAGTATGTAGTCAGGATGAAATGCCTGCCTCGTTTTGAAAGCTTACATTCACCTTCGCTGTTGAGGCATATATAACGTACATCGTCTTTATCTTTTGGAAGATAGGGTCTTACAGTCATAATACAGCTCCTGTTGATTGTTTTACTTAGCTTATCATTAAATTCTACAAAAATCAAGGCATATTATGTACTCATTTAATAATTGAAATAAGAATAAAAATGATGTATTATTATTTTGTGTTTAAGGGGTGATAGATATAATAAAGGGTATTGAATTCTCAAGCGGATTAGAAAACTGTTTCGGTAAAACTCTCAGCAAAAACGCCGTTGACGTTACCGTACTGTGTGCTGACAGCCGCCGTACCTCATACTGTGAAAAAACGCACAGGGTTACCGATGAAAAATATATCCTTACAATAAACGGCAGGTCTGTTACGGTTGAATGCTCGTGTGAAAAGGGTGCTTTTTACGCTTTGTGTGACGTCGTGAAGCGTCTTGATGAAAACAGATTTTGTGACGGTGAATATATCTGCGCTCCTTCTTTTTCTGTAAGAGGATATATTGAAGGATTTTACGGCACTCCGTGGAGCCACGCAAGCCGTAAATCCGTAATGTCACTCATGGCAAAAAACAGAATGAATACTGTTTATTATGCTCCCAAGGATGATAAATACCACAGAGAGCTCTGGCGTGAAAAATATCCTGAAGCAGAGTTGGCAAGGCTCAGAGAGCTTGTTGATGCTGCTGCGGCATATTATATGGATTTTTACTGGTGTCTCGCGCCCGGACTTTCCATAAAATATTCTGATGATGCCGAATTTGAGGTGTTGCTTGATAAAACAAAGCAGCTTTATTCAATCGGGGTGCGTTGCTTCGGGCTGTTGCTTGACGATATAAGCGAAGAGCTGGAATTCTCGGAGGACAAGGCACGTTACGGTGAAACGGTGAATGCTCACGTTGATCTTATTGAAAGATATTATTCGGCTTTGCAGTCAATTGACAGTTCAATAAAACTCACCGTTTGTCCTACCGTGTATCACGGAAGGGGAGATGAATACTATATATCAAAGCTTGGACGCAGTATTTCTCCTTTTGTTTCCGTTTTCTGGACGGGCAGGGATATCTGTTCAAGGGAGCTTACAAGCTTTGAAGCACTTAAATTTATTGAATGTACTCACCATAAACCGCTTTACTGGGATAATTACCCCGTAAACGATTGCTCGATGTACAATGAAATGCATATTTCTCCCTTAATAAACCGTGATGCGGATTTGTTCAGGTATTCCGAAGGTATAATTTCCAACTGTATGGAATATGCAGAGTGCTCGAAAATACCGCTTATAACTGTTGCGGACTATTTGTGGGACAGTGAGGGGTACAATCCTCAGCTTTCCTGGGAAAACGCAATAAAGCAGGTTGTAGGGCAGGAGAATGCGGAAAGCTTTATTGTTTTTGCGGATCATTTATATACTTCATGCCTGAAGGATGCGAATTCAAGGCGTATGTATGCGGCTTTTGATGAAATAGAGGAAGCTTTTAAGGCTGGTGACACAGAGAAAGCTTTTGCTCTTGCAAAGGAATATACGGATAAAATGAATACCTGCCGTGAGTTCTTAACACGCGATTTTCCGATTTGCCGCGAGATTTCAAAATGGTCGGAAAAGTTCTTTGTTTTCTGTGATATAGTGTGTAAGATTTTTGAATATCTCAAAAGCAAGGATGAGTCTGTTGCCAATCAGTTGCTTGAGCTTGCAGATACTTATGTTGCTATGCCTGCAAGATTTTCAAATGATTTTGATATAAAATCCGAACTAAGGGATGAACTCGGTATAAGCTGATATTTTTAATATAAAACGGAGGTAAAGTTTATGGCAGTTGTTATAAGATGGGTTTCAGCAATTATGGCGGTACTTATGGGCTTGCCCTTGCTTCTTTCGTCGGTTTTTCAGAGTCTTTTAAAAGTAGGGTATGACGAAAGACCGACTCAGGCTATCAGTGAAAATTTCCTTGAAGGCAACGAGGAGTTTATCGAAGAGGCTGTTGCGGACGGATGGTCGGCAGGTTACGCAAAAAGACTTCTTACTCCTGACGATATTGAAAGCCACAGATATTTTCTTGGCGGATTTCTTAAATTTCCCGCTCAGGAAGTTACGGGAGTAATTGATGATTTGTATGTAAGAGCCGTTGTGCTTGATGATAATTCGGGCAGGGGAGCTGCTGCTTTTGCCTGGATAGACGGCATAGGCTTTATGAATGCGGATGTAAAAGCTGTGCGTGAAAAGCTCAGCGATATTACGGGTAAAGGTAAGCTTGTCAGTATTGATATCGGCTCAACCCATACCCACAGCGGTATTGATACTCAGGGCCTCTGGGGCAACATTCCGAAAAGCGGCAGGGATGAAGCTTATATTGATGCACTTGTTACAAAAGCGGCTGATGCAATCAGAGAGGCTTATAACTCACGAACAAGCGGTCAGCTTTATTATGCCTCTGAATATTGTCCTTTGATGTTCAACGATTCACGCAATCCCCGTGCGGTTGATGAGTATATTCATCTTTTCCGCTTCAAACCCGATGACAGTTCAAGGAAAGAAATCTATATTTCAAACTTCGGTGCTCATCCTGTTAATCTTGCGTGGAGCAATACCGAGCTTTCAGGTGATTATCCGTATTATGTTGAGCAGGCGGTTAACACCAACTGCAATGCTGATTTCATTTTTATTCAGGGAGCAATCGGCGGCGGAGTAGGATGCAATCTTTCTGAAGAAAACGGCATCCCTCAGATTGGCGAGTCAAATTACGAGCGTATGCAGGCATACAGCCTCAAGGTAGCTGATATACTTGCAGGTCTTGCAGAGAAGAGTGAGAGAGTTGACCCCATACTCAACGTTGCCCATGCTCAGCTTGATTTTGTGGTTGATAACTTTGTTTTCAAGCTTGCTGAGCGTGCGGGCTTGTGCAACGCAACCGCATTTAAAGAGAATGGTGATATAAAACTTACCAGTGAAATCGGATATATAGAAATAGGAAAAAACATTAAAATACTTGAAGCTCCCGGTGAAGTAATGCCTGAGGTTGTTTACGGCGGATTCTATTCTGCTCAGGAAGCTTTTAACGGCTGCGAGTATCCGTATGAACCTCTCAAAAATAAGTTTGCTGCCGATGATGAAATTCTTGTATTCGGCCTTTGCAATGATGCGGTAGGATATATAGTGCCCGATAATGATTATTCCGCTTCAAATGAAGAAGGTCACTATGAGGAAACGGTTTCCACCGGCTCAACAGCCGCTTCATCACTCTCAAAAGCGTTTGATAAACTTTTAACAGAAAGATGTGATTAATTATGACAGTTCTTCGTTTTCTTCGTATTCCGAACCTTGTAAGAGGGATTATCAGCCTTCTTTTATCGCTTATAATTATATGTGTGCCTGCTTCTGTTTTTACAACAGTTGAGGAGTCTTCAAAGTATATGCTTGTAGGTGATAAAACCTTTTCATCCGTTGCGGGTGAAAAATGGACTGTCGGCTTTGCAAAAACAAAGCTTACTCCTGAGGATGTGTCGGCCGATACTTACTATATCGCCGGCTACAATACCAACAATCCTGCTCTCGACGTGCTTGACGATATGTATGCCAAGGCGGTTTATCTTGATGATAACACGGGCAGGGGCGGCGTAGTGCTTTGCGCAATCGACTGTGTGGGAATAAGCCGTGCCGATATTAACGATATAAGGCAAAAGGTTATAGAGAGCGGAAAGCTCGGTGACGTTAAATCAATAAACGTCTGTGCAACTCATACACATTCAGCCATTGATACTCAGGGCTTGTGGGGCAGTGCTTTCTACTCT
>JAZNUP010000012.1:0-4426 GCA_045592385.1 Acutalibacteraceae bacterium | reverse complement strand
AGTGCGCATAAAACTGTCAAGCAGGGGAGGGCCGACAAAGGTGCGAAGCTGAGCGTCGCTGAGCGGCTCAAAGCCAAGCTCTTTTACGGCAATGGAAGCACAGGTAAAAATTCCTTTGCCCGTATCGGCAACGGTGCCGTCAAAATCAAAAATAACAAAATCAAATTTTCTGCTCATTTTGTACTCTCCTTTTTTAAACAAATTGATTATAACATACTTTACTTTTCAATAAAAGCGTTATATAATATTTTTTCAGTAAATGAATTCTCTATATGATGGAGGTTTAAAATATGGAATATAAATTTTCAAAGGGTATAGCTGAGCTCAAGCCTTCGCTTATCCGTGAAATTCTCAAAAGTACCGCGGGTACAGATACAGTACCTCTTTCTGCAGGCAACCCTGCACCTGATGCTTTCCCCATTGATGACGTTAAGAAGATTATCAACTCCGTTTTTGAAAATGATCCCGTGCTTGCTCTCCAGTACGGTGTAACCGAGGGTTATGCACCCCTTATCAGCGAGCTTGAAAAGCTCTGCAGGGAGCGTTACGGTGTTTTCGGTGAGAATGATGCGGTTATGGTTACCTCAGGTGCTCAGCAGATTATGAGCCTCCTCTCCCACGCAATGCTCAATTACGGCGATACCGTAATCTGTGAAGAGCCCTCATTTATCGGCTCTCTCAACTGCTTCAGAGCATTCGGCGCAAATCTTGTAGGCGTACCCGTTGAGGCGGACGGTATGAATATCGCAAGCCTTGAAGAAGCGCTTATCAATAATCCCGATGCGAAATTCATTTATACAATTCCCAATTTCCAGAATCCCTCAGGTGTCACAATGAGCCTTGAGAAGAGAAAGGCAGTTTATGAGCTTGCCAAAAAATACGGCGTGCTCGTGCTTGAGGATAACCCTTACGGTGAAACCAGGGTTGCGGGCGAGGACGTACCTGCAATAAAGACCTTTGATGATGAAGGAGTAGTTGTTTACGCAGGCTCTTTCTCAAAGATTGTTGCCCCCGGCATCAGAGTAGGCTTTGTATGCGCAAACAAAGAGCTTATAGCTAAAATGACCGTTGTAAAGCAGACTCAGGACGTTCATACTCCTCTTTCCTCCCAGCTTATTGTTTATAAGTGGCTTACCGAGTGTGATTTTGAAGCTCACATTCTTAAAATCAAGGATATTTACCGCAGGAAGCTCAATCTTCTTTGCGACTGTATTGATAAAGAACTCAGCGAGTTCGTTGAGTATATCCGCCCCGAAGGCGGTTTGTTTGTGTGGTGCAAGCTGGCTGACCATATTGATATGCTTGATTATTGCAAGAAGGCTGCTGCCGCAGGCGCCGCTGTTGTGCCCGGAGTTGCATTCCTTTGCGATGAAAGCGCAAAAACTCAGTACATCCGCCTGAATTTCTCAACTCCCTCTGATGAAAAAATCGTAAGGGGTATCAAGATTCTTGCGGACGTTGCACGCACCTATTCAAAGTAATAACCGAAAGGATTTTTTAATATGGAAAATACACCCGTTGAACGCAAAAAACGAGTTCTGAGTCTTATCCAGCCCACGGCGGTGCCCACTCTCGGCAACTACCTCGGCGCGCTCAAGAACTGGAAGAATATGAGCGAGGATTATGACTGCATTTACGGCGTTGCGGATTTGCACGCTCTTACAATCCATCCCGACCCCGCAAGCCTTCGCAAGCAGTCCCTTGAGATGTTTGCGCTTATGCTTTCGGTAGGTCTTGACCCTGAGAAGAATATCGTTTTCTTCCAGAGCCACGTTCACACCCACAGCGAGCTTGCGTGGATTCTTAATTGCTACACCCAGTTCGGTGAGGCATCAAGAATGACTCAGTTCAAGGAGAAATCCGCAAAGCACGCGGGCAACATCACCGTCGGTCTGTTTGACTATCCTGTGCTTATGGCGGCGGATATCCTTATTTACCAGGCTGATTTTGTTCCCGTAGGAGCTGACCAGAAGCAGCACCTTGAGCTTGCAAGAGATATTGCGGACCGTTTCAATACAATGCGCGGCAACACCTTCGTGCTTCCCGAGCCTTTCATAGGCAAGGTAGGCGCAAAGATAAGCAGCCTTCAGGACCCCACGCAGAAGATGTCCAAGTCCGACCCCAACCCCAAGGCATCCATTTCGCTGCTTGACCCACCCGAGGTTATCCTCAAGAAGTTCAAGTCTGCCGTTACGGATTCCGAGGCTGTTGTAAGATATGCTGACGGTAAGGACGGTATCAACAACCTTATGGCAATCTACTCCTGCTGCACCGGCAAGAGCTTTGAAGAGATTGAAAATGAATTTGCCGGCAAGGGCTACGGCGATTTCAAGGTTGCGGTTGCAGAGTCTGTAATCGAAGAGCTTCGCCCCGTTCAGGATAACTTCAAGCGTCTTATTGCCGATAAGGCTTACCTCAACGAGGTTGCAAAGAACGGCGCAGAGGCGGCAACAAGAATTTCTCAGCGTACCCTTGCAAAGGTACAGAAAAAGGTCGGCCTTTATATGCCGTGATAAAATATGCGGATATAATGAATTCTTTTTCAGCATATTTTCATAAAAATTCATAAACGGTGAATAAAAATTCAAAAAGCGCTTGACTTTCTGAATATTTGCTGTATAATCTAACCATTGTCAAAAAAATATCGGAGGTATTGTTATGAAAGAAATTAAAAAAGTAGTTCTCGCATATTCCGGCGGTCTTGATACATCAATCATCATCCCCTGGCTTAAGGAAAACTATAACAACTGTGAAGTTATCGCTGTTTCAGGCGACGTAGGTCAGGGCACCGAGCTTGACGGTCTTGAGGAAAAGGCGATAAAGACCGGCGCTTCCAAGCTTTATATTGAGGACCTTAAGGAAGAGTTCGTAAACGAATACATTTTCCCCACCCTCAAGGCAGGCGCTGTTTATGAGAAGGATTATCTCCTCGGCACCTCCTTTGCACGCCCCGTAATCGCTAAGAGAATCGTTGAAATTGCTAAGGCTGAAGGCGCTGACGCTATCTGCCACGGCTGCACAGGTAAGGGTAACGACCAGGTTCGTTTCGAACTTGCTATCAAGGCTTTTGCTCCCGAGATGCAGATTATCGCTCCCTGGAGAATCTGGGATATCAAGTCCCGTGAAGAGGAAATTGAATACGCAGAAGCACGCAACATTCCTCTTAAGATTAACCGTGAAACCAACTATTCCAAGGATAAGAACCTCTGGCACCTTTCACACGAAGGTCTTGACCTTGAAGACCCCGCAAACGAGCCCCAGTATCTTAAGGAAGGCTTCCTTGAGATGGGCGTAGCTCCCGAAGCAGCACCTGACAAGCCCACATACGTTACCATTTCCTTTGAAAAGGGCATTCCCGTAGCCCTTGACGGTGTTAAGATGGGCGGCGTTGAGATGATTACAAAGCTCAACGAAATCGGCGGCGCAAACGGTATCGGTCTTGCAGACCTTGTTGAAAACCGTCTTGTAGGTATGAAGTCCAGAGGCGTTTACGAGAATCCCGCAGGTGCTATCCTTTACAGAGCTCACGAAGTGCTTGAAACCATCTGCCTTGACAGAGATACTCAGCATTATAAGGAGCAGGTTGCTCTCCGCTTTGCAGAGCTTGTTTACTTCGGTCAGTGGTATACTCCTCTCAGAGAAGCTATCTCCGCTTTTGTTGATTCCACTCAGCAGACCGTAACCGGCGACGTTAAGCTTAAGCTTTACAAGGGCAACATCATCAACGCCGGCGTAACCTCCCCCTATTCACTTTACAGCGAAGCATTCGCAACCTTTGATGAGGATGAGGTTTACAACCAGAAGGATTCCGAAGGCTTCATCAACCTCTTCGGTCTTCCTCTCAAGGTAAGAGCAATCCTTGAAGCTGAAAGAAACAATAAGTAATTAAATATAAAAAGAGTGACTGCATTCAGGATGCAGCCACTCTTTGCGTTTACTGAAAGGAGTAAATATGAAACTCTGGGCAGGCCGCTTTTCGAAGGAAGCGGATAAAAAAACCAACGATTTCAACTCCTCCATTGCAACCGATTCAAGGATGTATGAGGAGGATATTACAGGCAGCATCGCTCACGCAACTATGCTTGCCGCCAAGGGTATAATTTCAAAAGAGGATTCTGTGCAGATTTGCACCGCCCTTGCCGAAATTAAAGAGGAAATTGCAAACGGCACTCTGCTTATTGACCCCAACGCTGAGGATATTCATACTTTTATTGAGGCAACTCTTACCGAGAGAATCGGCAGCGCAGGCAAAAGACTGCATACAGGCAGAAGCCGTAACGACCAGGTGGCGGTTGATATCCGTCTTTATCTGAGAAAAGAATGCGATGCGCTTTATGAGCTTGTTGAAAAGCTTATAGCATCCATTGAAAATAAGGGTGATGGATATAAGGGCGCAATTATGCCCGGTTACACTCACCTTCAAAGA
>JAZNUP010000011.1:0-8557 GCA_045592385.1 Acutalibacteraceae bacterium | reverse complement strand
GGTAATGTTACTAATACCGCTGCAGCAAAAACGAAAAGAAGGTATTTCATTTTTGCGGCACTTGAAGAACCTTTAATTTTATTCATCTATTTACAGTCCTTTCAGTTGTCATAGTCAACTTATCGCTCATCAAGAGGGATATATTTTGTCTGACGCTTAAAGTTTGAAATTCTCTCATCAATAGGTGCATATTCTTTAGGAACTGCAACATTTTTATAGGCAGGTCTTATAACTCTGTTACCTGTTAAAAGCTCTTCTATTCTGTGAGCAGACCAACCTGCTACACGAGCAACCGCAAAAAGAGGTGTGTATAAATCCATTGGAATGCCGAGCATTTCATATATAAGACCTGAATACAGGTCAACATTAGCACAAATCTTTTTGTTGTTGTTTTTCTCACTTGCGAAGATTTCGGGTGTAAGCTTTTCGATAAGCTCCAAAGCTTTGAAATCTGCTCCGAAGCCCTTTTCCTCAGCAATTTTTCTTGCCTCACGCTTAAGAATAACTTGTCTTGGATCAGAAAGTGTATAAACTGCATGGCCCATACCGTAAACAAGGCCACTCTTATCTCCTGCTTCACGATTGATAATCTTTTTAAGGAAATCTGCAATCTGACCTTCATCGGTAATATCAGTAACATCCTCTTTAAGATATTTAATCATTTCAGCAACCTTAAGATTTGCACCGCCGTGACGGGGACCTTTAAGAGCACCGATACCTGCAGAAATTGCAGAATATGTATCTGTTCCGCTGGAGGAAAGAACTCTTGTTGCAAAAGCAGAATTGTTACCTCCGCCATGCTCCGCGTGAAGCATAAGGCAAAGGTCAAGAAGCTTCGCCTCTTCATCGGTAAACTTTCTGGCGGAACGGGTTGTGTAAAGAACAGTTTCTGCAGTTGAAAGACCTTCTTTTACAGGGTGAAGATACATACTTTTTTTGAGATAATGCCTTCTCTTAACCTGATAAGCATAGGTCATTATCATCGGAAGCTGGGCAAGTATCTGAATACTCTGACGAAGAACATTCTCTATTGAAATATCGTCAGGGTTAGTGTCATAAGAATAAAGAGAAAGAACGGAACGCTCAAGCTTATTCATAATGTCGGGCGAGGGAGCCTTCATTATCATATCCTCAATGAAATCGTCAGGCAATTCTCTGTTTGCCGCAAGCAGACGGGTGAAAGAATCAAGCTGATTTGCATCGGGCAGAGTGCCGAAAAGCAGAAGCCATACAATTTCTTCAAATCCGAAGCGGTCTTCTTTCTCGCAGCCTGCGACTATATCGCTCATACTGATTCCTCTGAAGTTGAGCCTGCCTTCTCTGGGGATTTTTTCACCGTCGTCAATATAGTAACCGTCAACGCTGCAGACGTTGGAGATACCTGTCATAACGCCTGTACCGTCAGCGTTTCTCAAGCCTCTTTTGATTCGGAATCTTTCAAAATCGGCAGGGTCGATACGGTTATATTCCTTAATCTGACTGCATAATTCTTTAAGTGTGAGTTCCTGTGAGCCGGAATGCTCGGTTGTAAATTCGATACCCAATTTATAGCCTCCTTGTAAAAGGGATATTACTCCAAGTTAATTGCGTTATATTATACACCTTATAATATATAAAAGTCAAGAAGAAAGGATGATTAACAGTGAGGATTTATGCGGTGATATGCGTGATAGTGGCATTCGCTATGGTGATAGCTCCCACGGCGGCTGTAGGCAAGGAGGAGAGGGGGCGCGAAGCCGTAACGCAGGCGGTGAGCGAAAGGCAGGCGGATGACGACACGATTGCCGTGCTTGCGACGGCATCGGGCAAGGTTGAGGAGATAGAAATGAGAGAATATCTCATAGGCGTTACCGCGGCGGAGGTTTCCCCTCTGAGTCACGAGGAGGCAATAAAAGCACAGGCGGTTGCCGCGTATACTTATGCTCTTTATACGAGGAACAAAAACCGGAAATCCGCAAGCGATTCCCTTAAGGGAGCGGATATCACGGATTCGAGTGCCACCCACCAGGCTTATCACGGCAAGGAAAAAAGGCGGGAGCGTTTCGGCGAAAATTTTGATGAATACGAAAAGAAAATATCGGATGCAGTGGACGAAGTGCTCGGTGTGTATATGGTGTATGACGGTGAGCCCGTGCTTGCTGTTTATCACGGAATAAGCAACGGAAAAACGCAGAGCGCAAAGGGGCTGTGGGGGAGTGAAATCCCTTACCTGCAAAGTGTTTCGAGCGCAGGTGATGAGCTTTCACCCGATTATTCGGACACCGTGATTTATACAGTTGAGCAGTTTGAAGAATGCATGGGAGAGCTTGGTGCCGAGCCGGAAGGCGACGCTGAGAATTGGCTCGGAAAGCTTGAGGAAAACTCTGACGGATACGTTAAAACTCTTGAAATCTGCGGCGAAAAATATACGGGCGACAAGGTGAGAAGAACGTTCGGATTAAAGAGCGCATCGTTTACCGTTGAGTATACCGAATCGGGCTTTAAATTCAGGACTCTCGGCTACGGTCACGGAGTCGGAATGAGCCAGTATGCGGCAGACTATATGGCACGTCAGGGGAGCAGCTGGCAGGAAATTCTTGAGCATTATTATACGGGAATCGAATTCGCAAAAATGTAGCCAATCCGCTTGTAATAAAAGGAAATTTGTGGTATACTATTTTCCATTGATTTCGGAAAGGACAGTATATTATGAGCGGCGTTTTTGAAAAAACCAAGTATTTTATAGTTGATATGGACGGTACTTTTTACCTTGACGGTACCATTATTCCCGGTGCTGATGAATTTCTTAAAGCAGTGCGTGAAAGCGGCAGGGATTTTTATTTCTTCACAAACAATTCCTCCAACAACGTTGAGGTATGCCGTCAGAAGCTTGAAAAGATGGGCTTCCCCGTTGATGAAAACAGGGTCATAATCTCCTCACACGTTGCAATTGATTATATTAAAAGAAATTATGCAGGCAAGCGAGTTTTTCTGCTCGGTAACGAAAGACTTACGGGCGATTTCCTTGAAGCAGGCATTGAGCTTGTAAACGATAATCCCGATGTTGTGGTGCTCGGATTCGATACTACGCTTACCTATCAGAAAATGTGGGATGCAGTAAGATTCCTCGCAAACGGAGTGGATTACATTGCAACTCATCCCGATAAAAACTGCCCCACTGCAGACGGATATATGCCCGACACAGGCTCTATGATTGAGCTTTTCGCCGCATCCACGGGCAGAAGACCCGTAGTGCTCGGCAAGCCTATGACTGCAACGGTTGATTACGTAAAGAATCTTCTCGGCTGCGAGGCGGAAGAGCTTGCGTTTATAGGCGACCGCCTTGAAACCGATATTGCAATCGGCTGCAATCACGGTATTCCCTGCGCTCTTGTTTACAGCGGTGTTACCACTCCCGAGATGTATGCCGCATCTTCCGTAAAGGCAAGCGTTGCCGAAGAAAATATGAAAGCGCTTATAAAGTATCTTTAAAAAGGTGATTTGCACCCTTTGCGGTGCTTATATAAAAAGTCAGTTCGAGACCTTCCTGACTGATGCTTTACGCATCGAATCAAAACTAAAGGAGAATAAAAATGAATAAGAACAAAAAAGTCATCCTGCTTGCACAGGGTGCCATGATAGCTGCGGCTTATGCGGCGGCAACGTGGCTCAGTGCGGTGTTCGGCATCGCGTACGGAGCGGTTCAGTTCCGCTTTTCGGAGGCGCTTACGGTGCTCAGCATTTTTACCCCCGCGGCTGTGCCGGGGCTTACGGTGGGCTGTATACTCGGCAATATTTCAAGCCCCTATGGGGTGTGGGATATTCTGGTAGGCTCGCTTGCAACTCTGCTTGCGGCGATTTGCGCAAGAGCGCTGAGAAACGTTAAATTCAAAGGACTCCCGCTTATTTCAATCCTTATGCCCGTTGTGTTCAATGCTGTTATAATCGGCGCGGAGGTGGCTTTTTTTCTTGGCTCAGAGGCTTCGCTTACGGGCTTTGCCGTAAGTGCCGCTCAGGTAGGCGCAGGCGAGCTTGCAGTGTGCCTCGCGGGCGGAATTCCGCTTTTTTATGCGATAAAAAAGTCAGGTGTTTTTAAAAGATTCAGATAAAAATTTGACCGTAACTCCTTAACACGGAGCTACGGTCATTTTGATTTTATTCTAATTCTTTGGCTATATTTGAAAGCTCTTCTCTGATTTTAATATGCTGAGGGCAGACCTCTTCGCACAGTCCGCAGTTGAGGCAGTCCGAAGCCTTGCCCGCATCTTCGGTATTTCTGTTATAGCCGCCCTTAGCGTTCTCAAGATTGCCGTACATCTTGTATGTATTCATAACCTTGAAAAGTGAGGGGATTTTAATGCCTGCGGGGCAGCCCTCAACGCAGTATTCACAGTTGGTGCAGGGGATGTTTGCAAGAGAATTCATAATTTCGCCTGCCTTTTCAACCGTTGCGCGTTCGCTCTCGGAAAGCGTCTTGAAATCTTTCATATAAGAGATGTTGTCCTCAAGCTGCTCAGGGGTTGACATACCTGACAAAACGGTGATTATTCCGTCAAGAGATGCAGCAAAGCGTATCGCCCATGATGCGCAGGATGCTTCGGGGTCAGCGGATTTGAAGATTTCTTCAACCTCTTTTACGGGAGCGGCAAGCTTGCCGCCCTTGACGGGCTCCATTATGATTACGGGCTTATTGTGCTTGCGTGCAACCTCATAGCACTTGCGTGCCTCAATTTCGGGGCTTTCCCAGTCAATGTAATTTATCTGAAGCTGAACGAATTCTGCCTCGGGGTGAGCGGTAAGGATTTCGTCAAGCACGTCCGCTTTATCGTGGAAGGAAAATCCTATGTGACGGATAAGACCCTCTTCCTTTTTCTTGAAAACGAAGTTCCACACGTCGAAATCATCGTAGAATTTTGTGCGGTTTCCGCCGAGATTGTGGAGAAGATAATAGTCAAAATATCCTGCCCCCGTACGCTCAAGAGAGGTGTAGAAAAGCTGCTGCACGTCTTCTTTAGTTTTTGCACCTTCCCAGGACGGAAGCTTTGTGGCAAGCTGAAAGCTGCTTCTTTCGTATCTGTCAACAAGTGCTGCCTTTGCCGTTTTTTCGCTTTCACCTTCATTGTAGCTGTAAGCGGTGTCAAAATAGGTGAAGCCGTTTGCCATAAAGGTATCAACCATCTGCTTGGTCTGCTCAAGGTCGATTATTTCCTTGCCGTCAACGGTTGCTTTGGGCAGACGCATAAGGCCGAAGCCGAGCTTTTTGATGCTTTCGCCGAGATATTTTTCCATAAAAACTCCTCCGAGTTATGATTTATTTTGTTATTTGTGAATTATAGCAGAAAAATGCGGCCTTGTAAAGTGGTCAGTATCTGTTGAGGCATACGTATGCCGCTTTGTGAGATGCGCAGTCCGGGATTATATCGGCGGTTGAACGGTAAAAATCGACGTATTCCGGCAGAAACAGAAATTCACTCACAGAATCGGGGGAGGCGCCGAGAGAGAGTTTGTTTATAAGTTTTTCGCCTGCCTTAAGCTTTTCCGCATAGCTTTTGCCGCCGCATTTCCACTGTATATATTTTGCCGCAAGCTGTACCTCAACGGAAAAATAATCGCTGTGCACGCAGTTTAAACCAAGCAGAAAAAGCGTTTCGCAGTCCGCCTTGCCCGTGGCAGGGATTCCTTTTTCTTCCTGAAAATCCTTTATTGCGCGGCGCACCTCAAGCGAATATCCGCCGTCAGGCTGACCCTTGTAATATCCCGATTCTCTAAGCTTTTCCTGCAAAAGCCTGACCTCTTCGCCGTTGGCACCGGGCGAAATCACGCTTATGCTTTCTTTTTCGGAGAGTGCGGAAAATAACATAAGCATCACCGTGTTCAGGGCAAGAATTATAACTATCTTCCACGCTTTTGTTATTTTTTCTTCCAAATTTTTCATCACCTTTTCTTTAAGTCAATATTATTTTTAGTTTTTGTCGTCGAGCAAAACGGTTAAAATAGAGGAAAAAACAAAAACATAAAATTCCTGTTGACAAGGAAAAAGAAGTGTGATATATTCTTAACGAACAAATGTTCGGAAAGAGGGAAGAAGAAATGTCAGACAGGGAAATTCTCCACTGTGACCTTGATAATTTTTTCGCAAGTGTTGAAACTTTTTACAGACCAGAGCTAGGCAAAGTGCCTATGGCTGTATGCGGCAGTGAGGAGGAACGCCACGGAATTGTGCTTGCAAAAAATCAGCTTGCAAAGCAGTACGGAATAAAAACGGCTCAGGCAATATGGCAGGCAAAGCAGCTTTGTCCGTCGCTCGTCACCGTGGAGCCTCATTATGACAGATACGTGGATTTTTCGCGGCGCGCAAGAGCTATTTATGACAGTTATACGGATATGGTGGAGCCTTTCGGTATTGACGAATGCTGGCTTGACGTTACGGGCAGCGGTCTTATTTTCGGCAGCGGAGAGGATATTGCAAGGCAGATAAACCGCAGGATAAAAGACGAAATAGGTATCACGGTTTCGGTAGGAGTAAGCTTCAATAAGTGCTTTTCAAAGCTCGGAAGTGACCTCAACAAGCCCGACGGAGTAACCGTCATAACAAGGGAGAATTTCAAGGAGACGGTGTGGGGACTGCCCGTTCAGTCTTTGCTTTGGGTAGGCAAAAGCACGCTTGCTGCTCTTGAACGTATGGGTATTTATACAATAGGCGACATATGCGGAACGAGGCTTTCCGCTCTTGAGGCGGTGCTCGGCAAAAACGGTAAGTCTCTTTATGCCAACGCAATGGGTATGGATTCATCGCCTGTGCTAAGGGAGAGCGAGATGCCGCCTGCAAAAAGCATAGGCAGAAGCGTTACGGGAAGTGCGGATTTAAAGAGCGACCTTGAGGTTTTCAGGGTTTTGCTCAGCCTTTCTGAAGAGGTGTCCGAAAAGCTGAGAAGCTGTTCTTTGCTTGCAGGCGGAATTCAGATTCATATCCGCGACAGTATGCTGGTTACGGTTGAGCGAAGTATGAAGCTTGAAAGACCTACGCGCCTTGCAAAGGAGCTTGCGAATGAGGGATTCAGACTTTTCAAGAACAACTGGCAGTGGCACAGGCAGGTGCGTTCAATCGGAATTAGGGCAACGAGGCTTGTGTGCGATTCGGCGGATTTTCAGCTACAATTTGATTACGATTATGCAAAGGCGCTGCGGGAAGAACGCATTGAACAGAGCGTTGACACGCTGAGAAAACGTTACGGCAGCCAGGCGGTGGTGAGGGCAGCATTGCTTTAAAATCAATGCTTTCGCCGAAGATACAAAAAAGTAACAGATTTATGTAAAAATGTAACAAAAATTTTGTTATAAGTAAAAATTGTTGTTGACAAATGCTTAAAATTCTATTATGATATTACTCGATTAAGGGCTTTGCGAGGTGTTTTTATGCCCCGTGCAAAAAAATCTTCATTAACGGCGGAAGAGCTCGTCCTTCTTGCTCAGCAGGGTGATGATAAAGCCATGGCGATGCTTGTGGCTCAGGTTACTCCGATTGCAGCGGCAAAGGCGGCTTCCTACAAAGCAAAAGAGCTCCGTTTGTTTGATGAGGATTTGATTCAGGAGGGTATGCTCGGATTCCTTGACGCTGTAAGAACTTTCTCACCTGACGGCGGTGCGTCCTTCCGTACTTATGCGGATGTTTGCATCAATAACCGCATTATTGCGGCGGTGCGTCTGCATTGCAATGCAAAGAATTACGCACTCTCTTCCGCGGTCGGTTTTGAGAACGAGGAAAACAGCAACTCTGCCTGTGCAGGCGATCCTCAGGATATAGTTGACACCCGTGCAGGTGCCGCTTTGTTTGAGGAGCTGGTTTCAAGCAAGGCAGGTCTTACTGAGCTTGAAAAAAAGGTGGCTCACCTTAAGCTTGCAGGCTGCAGTTATGCTCAGATTTCCGCTTCTCTCGGCGTAAGCGAAAAAACAGTTGACAATGCCCTTCAGCGCGTAAAGAAAAAGTTGCGCGCAAAACTTTGATATGCCCCCGTAGCTTAAAGCAGAGCGTTGTTCAATCACAAAGGTGACGGTGCGATTCCGTCCTAGGGCAAAAATATTTTCAAGCGAGGTTAAAAACAATGTACGAAGACAAAACACTCACCTGCAAGGAATGCGGCGAAGAATTCATTTTCACAGCCGGCGAACAGGAATTCTATGCTGAAAAGGGTTTCGTAAATGAGCCCCAGCGCTGCAAGGCTTGCCGTGATGCACGCAAGAATGTTGCCCGTGGAGAACGCGAATGGTTTGAAGCTACCTGTGACGAATGCGGCGGCGTAGCAAAAGTTCCCTTCAAGCCCCGTGAGGACAGACCTGTTTATTGCAGCGAATGCTTTGCAAAGAAGCAGAATCAGGACTAATAAACTTGCAAAACTTAAGCACCGTGAATGGTGAGATTCACGGTGCTTTTTCTTTTTTTCATTAAAGAAGAATTTTTTTCAATTCTGCCACGCTGTCAGCGATAAAAGCGGCGCCTGCCTGAGTCAGTTCTTCACGGCTGCCGAAGCCGTAGGTGACTCCTATGCTTTTTGCGCCCGCTTCCTTTGCGCCGAGGATA
>JAZNUP010000010.1:0-6146 GCA_045592385.1 Acutalibacteraceae bacterium | reverse complement strand
CAGGATATTTGAGGAGAGCTGTCCTTAGTACGAGAGGACCGGGATGGACGCACCGCTGGTGCACCGGTTGTTACGCCAGTAGCACAGCCGGGCAGCTAAGTGCGGAACGGATAAACGCTGAAAGCATCTAAGCGTGAAGCCGCCTCCAAGATAAGATATCCCATTACGTAAGTAAGTAAGACCCCTCATAGACTATGAGGTTGATAGGTTGCATGTGTAAGCGTAGTGATACGTTCAGCTTGGCAATACTAATAGGTCGAGGGCTTGACCTTACAAAGTCTTTAGTGCTTACTTCCGAGTTTCTGTTTACTTCTTGCTTTCCTTTGTTCAGTTTTCAGGGTACATGAGATATGTAACTTACGCACCGCAGAGAAATCTGCGGTGTTTTTTTGCGTTTGTGGGGGTTGAAGTTTTTAACTCTTAGGCAAAAGGCTGCCATTCAAAACAGTGTGGTGTCAGAATACTGTTGCTATGCAGTGTGTTTCATTCAGCGGTGTCTATTCTTCTGCGGTGCTTATTTTTCTGCAGTGTTTGTTATTCAGAGGTGATGCTGCTCTGTGGTGTACGCTGCTCTGCAGCGCGTATCTTTGAGAAGTCTTTGTTATTAGATTGCCTATGTCATATGTATTTTTATGCGCTTTGGCGGGTTGATTTTTTATTATCAGGAAGATTATTCGTAACAAATCAGATGTTATGTTAAAAATATTCAAAAAAAATACAAAGTGGGGGCTTTTTTCTACAAGAAATATTACAAAAATCGTAGAAATTCTTAAAACGGTATGTTATAATAATCTGAACGCTTTTCGGAGTAAAATCCGGATCAGCATATAATCTGTTTAGGAGGAACGGCGAATGCTTAAAAAAATCAGTACAATTCCTTTTTCTGGTACGCCTGAGCAGGAAGCAAAGCTTAACGCGGTAATCGAGGAGTGCAAGCACGACAAGCACCTTCTTATGCACGTTATGCAGCAGGCACAGGCTATTTACGGTTATCTGCCTTTTGAAGTGCAGGTTATGATTGCAGAGGGTATGGATATCCCACTTGAGAAGGTTTATGGTGTATCCACATTCTATGCACAGTTCGCTCTTTCACCCAAGGGCAAGTACAACGTTTCTGTTTGCCTTGGCACTGCTTGCTACGTTAAGGGTTCACAGGATCTTCTTGACCGTATCTGCATCAATCTCGGCATCGAGCCCGGTGAATGCACTGCTGACGGCAAGTTCTCTGTTGAAGGCTGCCGTTGCATCGGTGCTTGCGGTCTTGCTCCTGTTTTCACCATCAATGATGACGTTTACGGCAGAGTTGCTCCCGAGGAAGTTGACAAAATTCTTGCAAAGTACAAGGACTAATTTTCTGATAAAGAACGGAGTGCCGATATGAAAATAAGTGCAATCCAGTCACTGCTCAATGCGCAGGTTCTGTGCGGCGAAGCTTCGCTTGAAAAGGATGTCCGTTCAGCTTGCGGCAGTGATATGATGAGCGACGTACTCGCTTACGTTAAAAATCAGGCGGTTCTTATGACGGGTCTTGTAAATTCTCAGGTTATCCGAACAGCAGCTATGATGGATATGGTCTGCATAGTATTTGTAAGGTCGAAAACACCTACGCCTGAGATGATTCAGCTTGCCGAAGAATGCGGAATTACCGTTTTAACTACGCCTATGCGTATGTACGAAGCCTGCGGTAGACTGTATTCGGCAGGTCTGACGGGAAACGGTGAGAGCGATGGCTGAGCCTCTTGTTTTCAGCTATGAAGTAGACGGTGACGATTTCACCTCAGCAGGTCAGGCTTCTGTAATGGTGAAAAAGAACCTGAGCCAGATCGGGTTTTCGCCCGAGGTTATCCGCCGCGTATCCATTGCGATGTATGAAGGCGAGATAAATATGGTTATCCACGCTCACGGCGGCAAGGCGGAAGTCATAGTCCGCGATGATTGCATTGAAATCATACTTGCGGATAAGGGTCCCGGAATTGCCAACATCGAGCAGGCTATGCAGGAGGGATTTTCCACAGCGCCGGATAATATCCGAAGCCTTGGCTTCGGTGCCGGTATGGGCTTGCCCAATATGAAGCGTTATACCGATTCTATGGAGATTGAATCCGAGGTCGGTGTAGGTACAACGATTACCATGAAGGTTTATTATTAATTAAAGCCGGGGAATCATATGAACTCATATATTCACTCTGTTTCGCTTGACAGCGAGAAATGCAAGGGCTGCACCACGTGCATGAAGCACTGCCCCACGGAGGCAATCCGTGTGCGTAACGGTCATGCTCAGATTGACCCTGACCGTTGCATCGACTGTGGCGAGTGCATAAGAGTCTGCCCCCATAAGGCTAAAAAAGCCAACTACAATAAGCTTGAGCAGATGAACGCTTACAAGTGGAAGATTGCTCTTCCCGCGCCTGCGCTGTTTGCTCAGTTTGACGGGCTTGATGACCTTGACTATGTGCTTCAGGGTCTGCTGGATATAGGATTTGACGATGTTTTTGAGGTTTCGCGTGCGGCGGAGTACGTAACCTCGTATTCGAGAAAATATCTCAAGCTGCCATCCGTTAAAAAGCCCGTAATAAGCTCCGCGTGTCCCGTAGTGGTAAGGCTTATCGCTCTGAGGTTCCCTTACCTCAAGGACAATATAATGCCCTTGCTTCCGCCCATTGAGGTTGCGGCGGCAATGGCGAGAGAAGAAGCCCTCAAGGAACATCCCGAATTTACTGAGGAGGATATAGGCGTGTGCTTCATTACGCCGTGCCCTGCAAAGGTAAGCTACGTTCAGAACGGCTTCGGAGATTATAAAAGCAAAATCAATCTTGTTGTTCCGATAAGCGACGTATACTTCCAGCTTATCAACGTTATGAAGAGGGATAAAACTCCCACGATTAACAGCAAAACCGGAGTTATCGGCATAAGCTGGGCATCGAGCGGCGGTGAGGCATCGGGTCTTCTGACTGACAGAGTCCTTGCGGCGGACGGAATAAACAACGTTATTGAAGTGCTTGATAAAATCGAAAACGGCAACATCCCGCCGATTGATTTTGTTGAGCTCAATGCCTGTACGGGCGGCTGCGTAGGCGGAGTGCTCACGATTGAAAACGCTTTCATTTCAAGAAACCGTTTGCAGACACTCAGGAGATATCTCCCCGTATCCGTAAGCAGCCACACGGGCGAATACATACCGGAGAACAGATTCTTCAACGGTATGCCGTCATACAAGCCCTTGAGCAGGCTGAGCAACAGCCTGGGTGAATCAATGAGGCTTATGGCGAGAATTCAGGCAATACGCGCCGACTTGCCCGGCATTGACTGCGGCGCCTGCGGCTCACCTACCTGCAGAGCTTTTGCGGAGGATATAGTTATGGGCAATGCCGATATCAATGACTGTGTAATCGGTTATGCTGATATAATCAAAAAATATATAGCAGACAAAGGCAAGGAGGCGACAACCGATGACCGTAACTGAGCTTTCAGAGATGTTGGGTCTTGAGGCGGTTTGCTGTCCCTGCCCCGAAAAGCAGGTAACGGGCGGCTATGCAGGCGATTTGCTCAGCTGGGTTATGGGCAGAGCAAACAGCGGCGACGCGTGGATAACGATAATGTCCAACATCAACGTTATTGCGGTTGCAACGCTTGCAGACACGGCGGTTGTTATACTTGCGGAGGGCGTCGGCATGGAGGAAAGCACCGTGCAGACTGCTTTTGAAAAAGGCGTAAACATTTTTAAAACAGATAAGCCCGTGTTTGAAACTGCGGCGGCTGTTTTTAAAGCGCTTGAAAAATGAAGAATTTTTACTACGATTTTCACATTCACTCCTGCCTTTCTCCCTGCGGGGATAACGATATGACCCCTAATAACATAGCGGGTATGGCGAAGATAAACGGCCTTGATATCGTTGCGCTGACCGACCATAACAGCGTTAAAAACTGCCCTGCATTTTTTGAGGCGGCAAGGAGATATTCAATAATCCCTGTTGCGGGTATGGAGCTCACAACGGCGGAGGATATCCACGTGGTGTGCCTGTTTGAGGAGCTTGAAGCGGCGCTGGAATTCGGCGAGGCGGTAAACTCCAGAAGGGTGCTTATACCAAACAGGGTGGAGATTTTCGGTGAGCAGCTTGTGCTCGACGGTAAGGATGAGCTCATTGAGCAGGAAAAATTTCTGCTCCCCAACGCTACCGATATTTCCATTGAAACCGCACCGCAGGAGGTTGAGAAATACTCGGGAATCTGCTTCCCTGCCCATATCGACCGCAGCGCAAACTCTGTAATAGAGACGCTCGGTGTTTTCCCCGAAACTCCGCATTTTGATTTTACGGAGTACAGGGATTCATCAAAGATAGACGGGCTTAAAGAAAGATTTCCCATTCTCGAAAACAAGCCGTGGTTTGTTTCGTCAGATGCTCATTATCTTGAGAATATTTATGAACAGCAGGATTACTTCACTCTCGGCAGTCAGGACGAGGCGGCGGTAAGGAGCGAGCTTTTTTCCTGCCTGAGAAGGGGGATAAAGCCTTGAAGGAGCTTTCATTAAATATTTTGGATATAGCAAAAAACTCGGTAAAAGCAGGCGCTGAGAATATTGAAATTCTTATAACCGAAACCGAGGAAAAGCTTGTTATGAGCATTGAGGACGATGCCTGCGGTATGACAAAGGAACAGGTTGAAAGCGTTACCAACCCGTTCTTTACCACACGCACCACACGCAAGGTAGGCATGGGAATTCCGTTGCTGATGCTTGCGGCGCAGCAGACGGGCGGCGACGTTACAATCGAATCAAAGCCCGCGGCGCTTCACCCCGATTCTCACGGAACAAAAACAACCGCTGTCTTTTATAAGAACAGCATTGATTTTACTCCGCTGGGGGACGTGGTATCCTCGCTGGTAACTCTTATTCACGGCTCACCGGATATTGACTGGCATTATCTCCACACGTTCGGGGAGAAAAGAGTTGAGCTTGATACCAAGGTAATAAGGGAAGTTCTCGGCGAAGAGATTTCGCTGAGCAGTTACGAGGTAATTAAATGGATTGAGGATTCGCTCAATGAAGAGTACGCTCAGTTCGTTTGAATAAATGTGTTAATATTTTTTACAGGAAGGGAATAGATGCTATGAAGTCATTGGCTGAACTCGCGGCAATCAAAGAAAAAATGAAGGACAAAGTAGTTCTTCGCGAAGGCACAGGAGAAATCCGAATTGTTGTAGGCATGGCAACCTGCGGTATCGCAGCAGGTGCAAGACCCGTCCTCAATGCCTTTGTTGAAGGCGTAAGCAAGGCAGGTCTTTCAGACAAAGCTACCGTTTCGCAGACCGGCTGCATCGGCGTTTGCCAGTATGAGCCCGTAGTTGAGGTTTTCGAAGCAGGCAAGGAAAAGGTTACTTACGTTAAGATGACTCCCGCTAAGGTTGAAACCGTCATTGAAAATCACATCAAGGGCGGCAAGGTTGTTGAGGAGTATACAATCGGCAGCAACGTTTAATGCGTATTGGAGGTAAACAAATATGATTCGTTCACAGGTATTGATTTGCGGCGGTACTGGCTGCACATCATCGGGTAGTAAAGTTCTTATGTCTACCTTTGAGCAGGAAATTGAAAAGTGCGGACTTTCCGAAGAAGTAAAAATCGTTCAGACAGGCTGCTTCGGTCTTTGCGCTCTCGGTCCTGTTGTTATCGTTTATCCTGACGGTACTTTCTACAGCCGTGTTGAGGCAAAGGATGTTGCTGAAATCGTTGAAGAGCATCTCCTCAAGGGCCGCGTTGTTGAAAGACTCGTTTATAATGATGTTGGTGAAGACACTAAGGAAGAAATCGCAGCTTCCGCTAACGTTTCACTTAACGACACAGTATTCTACAAGTCACAGAAGCGTGTTGCACTCAGAAACTGCGGCGTTATCGACCCCGAAAGCATTGATGAATACATTGCTATGGACGGTTATGCAGCTCTCGGTAAGGTTCTTACAGAAATGACCCCCGAGGACGTTATCAAGTGCATCAAGGATTCAGGTCTTCGCGGCAGAGGCGGCGGCGGATTCCCCACCGGTCTTAACTGGAGGTTTACCGCAGCTAACGCAGCTGACCAGAAGTACGTAGTATGTAACGCTGACGAGGGCGACCCCGGTGCATTCATGGACCGTTCCGTTCTCGAAGG
>JAZNUP010000009.1:0-10642 GCA_045592385.1 Acutalibacteraceae bacterium | reverse complement strand
TTCGCAGTTTTGAAAGAGCAGATTTTTGTCACAGCAAGGCAAAAATCTGCAGGAATACGAGGTTATTTCAAAGGTTTTTAACGCAGCTGTGGCGGAAAAATGCCTTTCAAAACCGTATGGAGTTCGAATGTAGTCACTCTACAAAAATTCGATAACTAAATAATTTTAACTAACTGTATTGAAAAAGTCAAATTTTTTTAATGCGTGTTTCGTTGCATTTATTGTTCTGTTATGGTATATTATACCTGCATAATTTTTTGAGGAGAAGCGGACGTTGAAAAACAGATTATTAAAGAATCTGCTGAGCATAATTCTTGTGCCCGTAATTCTTGCGGTATGCTCTCTGCCGTTTACTGTAACGGACGGAGAGGGGGATGCAGAATCGGTAATGGCAACCCCTGTTGATTACGGCTACTGCGCAAGCCTTCTTTCGGCGGCACATTCTAAGCAGATTGATATTGATTTTCTTAAAACGCTTGACGGTGAAGCGGTAAGCCGCCTTGCGGAAATAGCAAAAACCTCTGTCCCCACGGCACGGGACTGGCATTCTCTTACAGGCAGCAGCCTTAACGTGCTGCTCGGGCGCCGCAACGGTGAAGAAGCGCTGGACCTTGGCGACAACGGAAAAGACAGTTTCACCTTAGGCTTTGTGGGTGATATCAATTTTACCGAGGTCGGTTACGTTATGCCCCACGCAAAAACCAAACCGAACGGTGTTGTTGACTGCATAGACAAAGCGTTTCTTGATGAGATGCGCGCGGCGGATATAATGCTTGCAAACAATGAATTCACTTATTCCGACACAGGCACACCGCTCAACAAAAGATACACCTTCAGGGCAAAGCCTGAGAGTGTAAAATATCTTGATGAGCTCGGTATAGATATCGTATCCCTTGCCAACAATCACGTTTACGATTATTCTCTCCCTGCCTTTGAGGATACTTTGAAAACTCTTGAAAATGCGGGAGTGGCAACCGTCGGAGCGGGTAAGGATTATTCCGAAGCGAGCGCACCTGCCATATACTACATAAACGGCTACAAAGTGGCATACCTTGCCGCAAGCCGTGTTGAGGTTGATATGTTCACCCCGAGTGCCGGCGAAAACAGAGCGGGAGTAATGAGCATTAATACTGCCGACGCACTGGCGGAAGAAATCCGAAAGGCAAAGAGCGAGAGCGATTTCGTTGTAGTCTACCTGCACTGGGGAATTGAGTACACAACCAACCTCGACTCCGCTCAGCAGGAGATGAGCCGTATTTTTGCCGAGGCAGGGGCAGATGCTGTTATAGGCGCTCATTCGCATTGCCTGCAGGGCTTTGATTTTTACGGCGATACCTGCGTGGCTTACAGCCTGGGCAATTTCTGGTTCAATACAAGAACGCTTGATACGGCTATGCTCAAGCTTGAATTCGGGAGTGAAAAAGTCCGTATGAGCATAGTGCCTGGAATTCAGCAGAATTCAGAGGTGGATTATATTTCGTCAGCTGCAAAGCGCCGCGAGTTTTATAACAGACTTGAGAAGATATCGGGCGGCGTTGCGATAGACGATAACGGTGTAATTACTCCGAAAGCGTAATTCGGAGAGAGAATATAAAAACAAGGAGGAAAACTTATGAAAAAATTCGCAGCAGTAATTCTTTCGGTTATTCTCGCATTCAGTACCGTCACGGTAGCCTTTGCAGGCTTCGATGCTCCCACTCTGTCAAGGGAGCAGTGGGACAGTCTTTATTCATCCCTTTGCGATGAAAACACTTTGCCTATGCTTTGCGTAGGCGCAAAAGCAGGCGAGGTAGGCCTTGTATGGCACGCCGATGCCGACAAAGCAAATCCCAAGGTCCGCGTTGCAAAGAGCAGCTCTATGGCAAATTATAAGGAATACACGGGTGTTACCACTGAGGCGGAAACAGACGACCAGGTTGTCTGCCGCGTAACCGTTGATTCGCTTGAAGAGAATACCGTGTATTATTATAAATGGTATTCCGATAACGGCTGGAGCAAGGCTTATAAGTATGAAACAAAGTCCTTTACAGACCATAAGGCACTCGTAGTAGGTGATATCCAGATAGGCGGTCAGTCTGAGGATTCAAGCGTTCAGTCCGACGTAGGCTACAACTGGAATAACGTTCTTGCAGAGGCCCTGCAGGAAAATCCCGATATCAGCTATCTTGTTTCCCCCGGCGACAATACCTCAACAGGTAAAACCGCTGACGAGTGGCAGACCCTTCTTATGCCTGAGGGAGTACGCAGCCTGCCCATGGCTCTTGCAATCGGCAACCACGATAAAAAGGGTATGGCATACCACTATTATACCAATATGCCCAACGAGTACTACGGCAAATATTTTGAAGGCCTTGACCGTGACTTCTGGTTCCGCTACGGCGACGTGCTTTATCTTGTGTTTGATGCCTGCTCAGGCAACGCAATAGACCATATAGCAATGGCTGAGGAAGCTGTGGAACAGAATCCCGACGCACGCTGGAGAATCGGTATTATGCATCAGGCACTTTTCGGCCCTTCCGTATGTGCATTCAGTGCAGAGACTCAGCTTCTGCTCAATGCGGTGTTCACTCCTATTTTTGATATGTTTGACGTTGACCTTGTGCTTACGGGTCACAGCCATATGCAGGGACGCTCCCACTTTATGTATGAGAGTATGACCGTTGGCAAGGCTGAAAGCGGCGGCACATACGTTGACCCCAGAGGTACCGTTTACCTTAACACCAACGCTTTCTGTGACCATTCAAGCTTTGAGGAGTATGAATTCCTCAACCTCGGCTACGTGGCTTACAGCTTCGGCAAAAACGACGTTACCACCTACACAACCCTTGATTTCAAGGGCGACACAATGGAGCTCAAAACAATGAGGGGTGACAACAGCGAGGTGCTTGACTCTCTCACCATAATTAAAGAAGATACCGACCATAACGACAATTCTCTCCTCAAGAGAATTCACCGCCTTTTCTACAAGGTTGTTGAATTGCTCGGTTACATCTACGTTGAGGGTGACAAAATCACGGTAGCTATAAGAGGCGGAAGCTTTTAATTTTAAATGTGAGAAAATGGCTGTATCAATAAGATGAAGAAGCCGTTTTCTTCCGATGACAGGCGTATATAAATACGTCGAATCGGAAAAACGGCTAAAAACAAACCTTAAACCTTGTATGAAAGTAAAATTGGCTTGTGTAGGATTCTATTCCCGCACAAGCCAATATTATTTATATTTGTTTTTTGGTCTTCGCTTAGTGAGACAGCCTTGTTTTATACGAGTTTGTTAAACATATTAAGTATACGCTTTGCACAGGTTTCAAGGTCTGCCCTTGTAAGATAGCCGTTTTCGTAAGCTTCTTTAAGCACTTCGGGGAAGCCTCTGTCCATCTTGAGGTCGTTGCCTGCCTTTACTTCTTTTGCGTGGTTGCCCTTTGCGCCCCAGTCGGTTATTACCATACCGTCGAAGCCCCACTCCTTGCGGAGAATTCCCGTAAGCAGCTCGTAGCTTTCGCAGGTGTGCTGACCGTTGATGAGGTTGTAGGATGACATTATAGTCCAGGGGTCGCCCTCTTTTACGCTTATCTCAAAGCCCTTAAGGTAGATTTCACGCAGAGCTCTTTCGGAAAGTCTGGAGTCACTGTCCATACGGTTTGCTTCTTTGTTGTTGCAAGCGAAATGCTTCATTGAAACCGCAACCTTCTGTGACTGAATTCCTCTTATCGCCGCTGCGGCACTCTTGCCTGCAACCAGCGGGTCTTCCGAATAATACTCGAAGTTTCTGCCGCAAAGAGGGTCTCTGTGAATGTTAAGGGCGGGGGTGAGCCATACGCCGATATTGTTCTCCCTTACTTCTGCGCCGCCTGCGGCACCTACGCTGTAAATAAGCTCGGGGTCCCAGGTGCAGGCAAGGAGAGTTGCGCACGGCCACGCGGTGGTGGGGATGCCTGTTTCTGTTTCAAGTCTTAAGCCTGCAGGTCCGTCAGCGGTAGGCACTGCGGGCACAGAAAGACGGGGGAGAGGACCAAAGCAGCCCGTGTTTGCAACACCCGTGGGGGCTTTGCCGCCGAGGAAATCCGTAAGCTCGTCAACGGTGAACTGCTTTACAAATTCATCCATTGTGATTTCTTCGCCTGCAAGGTCGAATTTTACAGTGTTTTCGGGAGCGGCGGCACCGCTGTCCTCGTTTTCTCCGCTGAGATAGCTTGCCTCGCCCGTGGGCAGAGCCTCAAAGCTTCCGTCGGCAAGCATACGCTTTGCAAGCTTGGAGGGCTTGCAAAGGCAGG
The DNA here is from genome assembly GCA_045592385.1 of Acutalibacteraceae bacterium. Lineage (GTDB taxonomy): Bacteria > Bacillota > Clostridia > Oscillospirales > Acutalibacteraceae > CAG-177. Next base: position 6,371 of record JAZNUP010000009.1, on the reverse strand, counting down.
TGAGCTGCTCTGCAACCGTATCTTCATTTACGTTGAATTTATAATCAAGCTCTTTTGCACTTCTTACGTCCGTACCGAGGAAGAAACGGTAATCGCCCTTTTCAAGCACGTAGGCGGATTTGCTGATTTTGCCCAGGTCGTCAAAGCTTGCCATATCGTTTACTGCGAAGCTCAGAGCGAGAGTCTGGCTTTCGCCGGGGGCAAGAAGCTTTGTTTTCTTAAATGCCGCAAGCTCTCTTGCAGGCTTGCCGAGCTTGCCCTGAGGAGCACTGTAATAAAGCTGAACAACCTCTTTGCCTGCAACCTTTCCCGTGTTGGTAACGGTTACTGCGGCGGTGATTTTGCCGTCAGCTTCGCCGCATACGGTGCCGCTCAGCTCAAAACCCGTATAGGAAAGGCCGAAGCCGAAGGGGTAGCGCACCTGCTCCTTTGCGCCGGGTACGGTTTCAAAATAACGGTATCCTACGTAGATATCCTCCGAGTAGTCAACGTGCTCAAAGCACTCCCAGAAATCGTCCTTGCTGGGGTGAAAATCGTAGGACTTTGCAACAGTATCAACCATTTTACCCGAGGGGTTAACGTCGCCGCAGATGATATCCGCAACAGCGCCGCCGCCTTCAAGGCCGCCCTGCCACGCCATAAGCACGGCATCAACAAAGCTGTTTTCTGCAAAGAATTCGCAGTCTATTGTTGCGCCTGAATTGATAACTATAATAACCTTATCAAAAAGCTTGCCTGCTTTTGTGATGAGGTCTTTCTCAAGGTCGGAGAGATAATAGTCGCCGCCGATGGGTCTGCGGTCAACTCCCTCTGCCGAAAAACGGCTTACGGTGATAATCGCCGTGTCCGCCCATTCTGCCGCTGCTTCAATCAGCTCATCGGGAACTTTTGCTTCTGTAACGTGCATTTCCGCAAAGGTGTCGTAGGTCATATCGTCACGCTTTTTGCAGAATTCCATATTGTTTACGATATCCCATCTTGCATTAATCTGCTCAGGGGTGATAACGTTAACGCTTTCACGCTCAACGTAATCCCTGTAAAAATCAACAAGAGGCTTGTAAACGCCTACCTTGCCGTCCTTTTCCTTTTCCTCAAAGCCTTCGGAAATTCCCCGGATGTAGGGAGTGTGAACGTCGCCGCTTCCGCCGCCGCCCTTTATGTATTCAATCGTAGCCTTGCCGAAAAGCGCAATTTTTTCTCCCCTTTTAAGAGGAAGAGCGCAGTTATCATTCTTGAGAAGAACGGTACCCTGAGCCGCGGCAGCCCTTGAGAGAGCTATATGCTTTTCGCTTGCGGTAACTCTGCGTCCGTCCTCGCCGAGGGGAAGGCAGGGCTGAAATCTGAACCTTGCAAATTTATTCATAAACTGACCTCCGTGGTGTAAATTTATTGAGATAAATTATAGTATGGTAAAAAATTAATGTCAATAAAAATAAGCGATTGCGCATATTTTTTATTGTGTTTTCATTATGACGTGATATAATGAAAACGGGACGTGACGGTTTGAAGCTTCAGGTTTCAAACGCGGCGAATATTTACTACGGAGAAAAATATGAGGACTAAAGAAAAATCGCCCGAAAAGCTTGCCCGTGCCGAAAAAAGACGGCAGAGGGAAATTGCAAAATGGGAGCGGGAAAAGGCAAGACCCAAAAGGAATTATTACCTTGTATATCTCGTTTTCATAATCAGCCTCATTTACATAACGGATGAGGTTGCCTCGCAGATAGGCACGCTTATGAAAACGGAAATAGCCAACGACCTTTTTGAAAGATTCGGGCAGAGCTCGGTCGGCGTGCTTGATATTCTCGGTATGGTGGTTGTGCCGTTTCAGGCGCTCGCCATATTCTACAAGCCCCTTGCGGACCGCCTCGGCAGAAAGCTGTTCCTCATAATCAACACTTTTGGTATGAGTGTTGCAATGCTGCTGATTTTTCTGTCGGATTCCGTGGCACTTTACGCGGTCGGCGCGTGTATGGTGCAGTTTTTCATTCCGCACGATATGCAGGTGGTTTACATAATGGAATCTGCACCCCCGAAGCACAGGGCAAGGATTTATTCGGCCATAAAATTCGTGGCGAATATGGGAGTTATGCTCATCCCTCTGCTCAGGCGCCTGCTTATGGATGAAGCTTCGCAGTGGCGCAGGGTTTATCTTGTGCCTGCGGTGCTGGGGCTTGCTGCGTGCGCGGTAGCTCTTCTGCTTGCAAGGGAAACGGATGCATTTATTGATTCAAGGCTTTCGTATCTTAATATGAGCGAAGCTCAGAGAACTGAGGAAAAACGCAGGAAGAGTGTTGATAATGCGCAGGGCGGAGTTTTTGCGGCGCTTAAATTTGCAATGAGCCACAGGCAGCTGCGTTGGCTTTATATAGTCGGTGCGCTTGCAAACGTGGGATTTATAACAACGCTCAATTATCAGGTTATTCTGTCCTACGGCTACGCTGAAAGTCTTGTAAACGCAGGGCTTTTTGATGACCTCGGCAAGCTCACCATGGATTACGTAAGCGTTCATCAGGTGACGAGTGCTCTGTTTATGTTCCCCGTAGGCTGTGCGTTTTCGCAGGTGATAATGGGCTTTATTTCGGATTCGCGCGGCAGAAAGGCGGCGGCTATCACTACCGCGTGCAACTGCCTTGTTGCGTTTATCGGCTTTACCCTCGGCGCAAAGCTCGGCTGGGAGCCCTACCTTACGGGCTTTCTGTGCGGAGCGTGCATAGGCAGCTACTATTCCACCAACGACGTTATTATTATGATGATTGGCGAATCCGCGCCCACCAATCTGCGCTCGTCAATAATGTCGGCGGAGTTTGTGGTGGTGGCACTCGGAGTAGTCGTTTCCTACGGAGTAAGCCTGCCGCTTATTACGTTGCTTGGAAATGAGGTTACGTGGATTGTGGCTTTTGCACTCACGGTGCCGGGCTTTGCCGCAGCACTTGCCGCAATGTCGCTGAAAACCCACGATACAAAGGGGATTGACCTTGAAAAAGTAACGGGCAGCGAATGGGACTGAAAAAGAAATGTTGACAACGGAGCATAAACTGTGGTAATTTTTTAATAAGAAATTTTAGGAGGAAATTTATGAACTCAATCAAAAAGTATTTATCCGAATTTATCGGCACTTTCGTGCTTGTTGTTTTTGCGTGCGGCACCGCTGCTGTTGTAGGCTGCTCGGCAGAAAACGGAACAGGCTACCTTCTCACCGCTCTTGCATTCGGCCTTGTAATCGTTGCCATGGCTTACTCAATCGGTAACGTTTCAGGCTGCCACATCAACCCCGCAGTTTCAATCGCAATGCTCGTTAGCGGCAAGCTCAGCATCAAGGATTTCATCGGCTACGTTGTTGCTCAGTTTGCGGGCGCTATCGCAGGCGCAGGTGTGCTCAAGGCTATCCTCGGCGCGGAAAGCGGCCTCGGCGCAAACGCTCTTTATAACGATAATATCGCTCTTTCAATAATCATTGAAATTATCCTTACATTCGTATTTGTTATTGCAATTCTCGGTGTTACCTCCAAGGAGAGCAACGGCGCAGTATCAGGCATTGTAATCGGTCTTACACTCACTCTTGTTCACATCCTTGGTATCTCCTTCACAGGCACATCCGTAAACCCTGCCCGCAGCTTCGGCCCTGCTCTTCTTCTCGGCGGTGAAGCCCTTTCAGACGTATGGGTTTTCCTCGTAGCACCCCTTGCAGGCGGTGTTCTTGCGGCGCTTGTTTATAAGTTCCTTGCTTCTTCAAAGGCAAAATAATAAACGAAAAAATCGGCTCAGATGCGTGTGCATTTGAGCCTTTTTTTGTAGACATTTAATTATCGGGATGTTATAATTAACGCATACAATCTTCAGGAGGGATTCTGTGGATAACCGAAAAAAACTCAGATTCAACGAATCCGGCAAATTCAGGATTCTGATGATATCGGATTTGCATTGCCGCAACGCTATGAAGGAGGGGAGCGGTTTACCGTTCAATCCGAAGCTGAAAATCGGAATTGAAGCGCTTGTCAATGAAACACAGCCTGATTTTGTTATGCTCGGCGGCGACCAATGCGTGGGCTACGGCGAGCAGTACATGAAAGACGTGCTGGAGGACGTGCTTGAGCCCGTTCAGAAAAGGAGCATACCGTGGGCTCACGTCAACGGCAACCATGACAATGAGGTTGCAATGACCACCCGTGAACAGCAGGCGGTATACGAAAGCTTTCCGTTGTGCCTTTCGCAGGCAGGGGATGAGGATATCCACGGCGTTGGCAACTACGTTCTTAACGTGTATTCCTCAAAGGACGAAAGTGTGGCTTACAATCTTTTTGCGCTTGATTCAAACCGTGAGATGTCAGATCTTATGGAGCTTTTCGGTGTGCAGGGCAAGGATAACAACGTAATCCTTCCGTTTCCCATGGGTATGGGTAAGGGGCAGGCAACTGTGCTGTTCAATCAGATAATGTGGTATTACAACACTTCCCTTAAACTCGAAAAGGAAAAGGGAGCAAAAATTCCTGCCGTTATGTTTATGCACGTGCCCACGCTTGAATTCGGGCTTATTCACCGCAATCCGGAGGAGTGCGACATGATAGGTCACAAGAGGGAATCCGTCGGCTGCTCGGAGCTTAATTCCGGCCTGTTTTTCGCCTGCCTTGAAAGAGGCGACGTAAAGGGCATCTTCTGCGGCCACGAGCATCACAATACGTATCAGGGTCAGTATTGCGGAATAACCCTTGCGTATGACGGCTGCGTGGGTTATGATATGTCAGCCCACGATGACCTCAGGGGCGGCAGAGTCATTGACCTTGATGAACAAACGGGTAAGTTTGAAACAAGATTTATTTCCCTCCAATCGCTCCTCGGTCAGAAGGCTTGGCGCAGAGAGGATTGGTTTGAGGGCGGCGACCATACCGAATATTTTATAAGAAACACTCATCTGTAAGAGGAGGAAAGATATGAAAAATTACGATATCATTATTGTCGGTGCGGCAACGGCGGGCAGTTATTTTGCGCGCAGGATGGCTGAAAGAGGCGCAAGTGTGCTTGTGCTTGATTCAAAAACCGAGGAAAAGGTCGGCACAAAATACGATATTTTCCATATCGGAAAGCCGGATTTTGAAAAGCACGGTCTGCCCTATCCCGTGAAAGGGGAGGACTATGCCTTTGAGTTTGACAGTACCCACGTATGCTCATCCTACGGCAAGCATCCCAAATTCTCACCCGGCGGGGTAATAGGAATGCATATGCATGAATATACAATGCGTATGAATCGCTGGGCAAAGGACGCGGGAGCGGAGTATATTTATGACGCACCCTTTACGGGCTTTATCTGGGAAAACGGAAAAATTGCGGGTGTTGAATATGTAAAGGACGGCGAAACCGTATCTGCAAAGGCAAAGCTTGTTGCAGACTGCTCGGGAATTCCGTCCGTTGCAAGGCGCAAACTCCCTGATAATTACGGGGTTGAGACCTTTGAAATCGGCCCTGACGATATGTTCTACGTTGTGCTCAGGTATATCCGTTTTCTTAATCCGGGTGACAAGCTGGAGCTGCGTTCGTGGCCTTTTTATAAAACGTGGGAAGCTCCCGAACACGATCCGACGGGTGCAATCCTCGGCGTTGGCGCAAACAAAAGTTACAACGTTTGTGAAAAAATATACAAGCAATTTGAAGAAGCGGTTGAGCTTAAGCCCTATGAGGTTAAATATTTTGAAAGGGGAATGACTCCTTACCGCAGACCCCCGTATTCCTTTGTTGCGGATTCGTTTATCGCAATGGGCGATGCCGCCTGCCTTACAAAGCCTGCCGCAGGCGAGGGTGTAACCTCGGCAATGGTGCAGATGGATATTGCCGTTGACGTTGTTGACGCATTATTAAAGCAGGGTAAGCCACTCACAAAGGAGAATATGTGGAGCATCAACAAGCGCTACATTGAGGCGCAGGGTGCGGAATTCGCAAACCAGATGGCATTGCTTGTAGGTGCGGTTGCTTCAAGCGCAGAGGAGAATGATTATTTCTTTGAGCATAATCTTATTTTCAGCGAAAAGAACATAAAAGCGGTAGGCGAGGGCGGAATGCCGCAGTTTACCGCAGGCGAAATTGTGCAGATGGCGCTCGATTTCATCAAGGGAATCGTTATAGGTAAAATCAGCGTTGTTTCTCTTGCAAAGATGCTCAAGGGTGTTGCAAACGGAGCAAAAATAAAAAAGCACTACCTTGCATTCCCTGATAATGTTGCAGGCTTTGATGCGTGGTGCGCCAAGGCCGAAAAGATATGGAGTAAGTGCGGCAGAATGGCAGACCAGGTTACCGACGATTAAAGAACACTGTCCGTCATCCTTTCTCAACAGTCAGCATTATAAAAATAACAAGGGATGTAAAAAAACGAAAGTTTT
>JAZNUP010000008.1:0-7063 GCA_045592385.1 Acutalibacteraceae bacterium | reverse complement strand
ATGGACCGTTCCGTTCTCGAAGGTGACCCCCACTCAATCATTGAAGCTATGACCATCTGCGGTTACGCAACAGGCGCAACCGAAGGTTACGTATACGTTCGCGCTGAGTACCCCATCGCTGTTAAACGCCTTGAGATTGCTATTGAGCAGGCAAGGGAATACGGCCTTCTCGGCAAGAACATCTTCGATTCAGGCTTTGATTTTGACCTCTTCATCCGCCTTGGCGCAGGCGCATTCGTATGCGGCGAGGAAACCGCTCTTATGACCTCCATCGAGGGCAACAGAGGCGAGCCCCGTCCCCGTCCTCCCTATCCCGCAGTTAAGGGTCTCTTTGGCAAGCCCACCACCGAAAACAACGTTGAAACCTTCGCAAACATTCCCCAGATTATCCTCAACGGTGCAGAGTGGTTCGCTTCCATGGGTACCGAGAAGTCAAAGGGCACCAAGGTTTTCGCTCTCGGCGGCAAAATCAACAACACAGGTCTTGTTGAAATCCCCATGGGCACAACCCTTCGCGAGATTATTGACAATATCGGCGGCGGCGTTCCCAACGGCAAGAAGTTCAAGGCTGCTCAGCCCGGCGGGCCTTCCGGCGGCTGCATCCCCGCAAGCCTTATTGATACTCCCATTGACTATGATAACCTCACCGCTATCGGCTGTATGATGGGCTCCGGCGGACTTATTGTTATGGACGAGGACACCTGCATGGTTGACATTGCAAAGTTCTTCCTCGATTTCACCGTTGACGAGTCCTGCGGTAAGTGCTCACCCTGCCGTATCGGTACAATGAGAATGCTCGAAATCCTTGAGAAGATTACTGAAGGCAAGGGCACTCTTGAGGATATTGACAAGCTTGAAGAGCTTGGCGAATACATCAAGCAGAACTCCCTCTGCGGTCTCGGTCAGACTGCTCCCAACCCTGTTCTTGCAACACTCAAGTTCTTCCGTGAGGAATACATTGCTCACGTTGTTGACAAGAAGTGCCCCGCAGGCGTATGCAAGGCTATGGTTTCCTACACAATCGACGCTGAGAAGTGCAAGGGCTGCACACTCTGCGCAAGAAACTGCCCCGTTAACGCTATCAGCGGCAAGGTAAGAGAGCTTCACACCATCGACCCCGAGAAGTGCATCAAGTGCGGCGTCTGCATGGATAACTGTAAGTTCAATGCTATTATTAAAGGTTAAGAAAGGAGGAAGTTAAAAATGGAAATGGTAAACATTAAAATTAACGGCACTCCTCTGAGCGTGCCTAAGGGTATTTCTATTCTTGAAGCGGCAAGATTTGCCGGCATCGAGATTCCCACTCTTTGCTTCCTCAAGGATATCAACGAAATCGGCGCATGCCGTATCTGCATGGTAGAGGTTAAGGGTGCCCGTTCACTCGTAACCGCATGCGTTTACCCCGTAAACGAGGGTATGGAAGTTTTCACAAACTCCGAAAAGGTAAGAACAAGCCGCAAGCATACTCTTGAGCTTATTCTTTCCACCCACCGCAAGAACTGCCTCTCCTGCGTACGCAGCGGAAACTGCGAGCTTCAGAAGCTCTGCAAGGAATTCGGCATTCAGGATGAGGACCATTATAAGGGCAGGATGCCCCAGTTTGAGTTTGACGATTCCGCCGCTCATATGATCAGAGACAACAGCAAGTGCATCCTTTGCCGCCGCTGCGTTGCTGCCTGCGAAAATCAGGCTGTTTCCGTAATCGGTGCAAATGCAAGAGGCTTTGATACTCACATCAGCTCCGCATTTGATAAGGACCTTGCAGACGTTTCCTGCGTATCCTGCGGTCAGTGCATCGTAAACTGCCCCACAGGCGCTCTCTCCGAAAAGGACGATACCGAGAAGGTATTCGCAGCTATCAACGATCCCTCAAAGTTTGTTGTTGTTCAGACCGCTCCCTCAATCCGTGTTACTCTCGGTGAGGCATTCGGTATGCACCTTGGCACCAACGTTCAGGGCAAGATGGTAGCAGCTCTCAGAAGACTTGGCTTCGATAAGGTATTTGATACCGATTTCGCAGCTGACCTTACAATCGTTGAGGAAGCAAACGAGCTCCTTGAGAGAATCCAGAACGGCGGCGTTCTTCCCATGATTACTTCCTGCTCACCCGGTTGGATCAAGTACTGCGAGCATTATTATCCTGATCAGCTTGCTCATCTTTCAAGCTGCAAGTCTCCTCAGCAGATGTTCGGCGCAGTTATCAAGACCTGGTACGCAAAGAAGATGAATCTTGACCCCGCAAACATCGTTGTAGTTGGCATTATGCCCTGTACTGCAAAGAAGTTTGAAACTCAGAGAGACGATCAGGATGCATCAGGCTATCCCGACGTTGACTACGCTCTTACCACCAGAGAGCTTGCAAGAATGATTGAGTCCGCAGGTCTCTTCTTCCCCAAGCTTCCCGAGGAAGAGTTTGACAATCCTCTCGGTGAATCCACCGGCGCAGCTGTTATCTTCGGCGCAACAGGCGGCGTTATGGAAGCAGCTCTGAGAACCGCTGTTGAAAAGCTTACAGGCGAAGAGCTTGCAAGCCTTGATTTCACAGAGGTAAGAGGAACCGACGGCATCAAGGAAGCTACCTACACCGTAGGCGGCGTTGAGGTTAAGGTTGCTGCAGTAAGCGGTCTTAAGAACGCTCACGAGGTTATGGAAAAGGTTAAGAACGGCACAGCTGATTATCAGTTTATTGAAATTATGGCTTGCCCCGGCGGTTGCGTAAACGGCGGCGGTCAGCCTGTTCAGGCAGCAGTTGTTCACAACTTCGTAAACCTTAAGGGCATCAGAGGCGCAGCTCTTTACGAGGCAGATAAGAATCTCCCCGTAAGAAAGTCACACGAAAGTGAAGCTGTTAAGAGAGTATACGAGGAGTTCTTCGGCGAACCCGGCAGCCATACCGCTCACGAAGTTCTTCACACCTCCTACACTCCCAGACCCAAATATAAATAATTAAACCAATCAAGCGGCAGGCACAGGATATTCCTGTGCTTGCCGCTGATTTTTTGCAAAAAAATTCCCGGAAGCGTAAGCCTCCGGGAATAATTTTTTTAATTAAGGGTTAAGCAACGTCCTTTGCAAGCTTTTCAAAGCCTTCCATAATGGAGCTTGCAGCATACTTGCCAAGGGAGATAAGCTCCTGATAATGGTCGTAAACGATAGCCATTGAATAGTCGTTATCGGGAACAACGTAGCCGATAGCATCGTTTGCAAGGCCGAAGCAGATGATGTCTTCGTTCTTGAACATCTCGGTGATGCAGGGATACTCGAAATCCTTGCCTGAGTAGGAGCCTGAAGCGGTAAGAGAATCGCCGCCTACAACAAGGTCCTGAACGATTTCGCCGGGCATCATAACAACCTGAAGCTCATCGCCGAATTCCATATAACCGATTTCAACGCAGATTTCGTAGCTTCTGAAGCCTGTTACGAGAACGTCGTAGTTAGCAAGCTTGAGCTTACCTGCAAGCTGAATAAGAGGATTGGTAACGGGAACGTAAACCTGCTCAATTACAACGTTGAGAAGGGGATCAACCTCGCCGTATTCGGTAGCCTTTGTCCAGCCTTCGCACCAGAGAGAATATTCACCGCCGTTCTTCTCAGCCATAGCGATTTCAGCTTTGATTTCCTCTTCGTTATAAAGGATTTCCTTGAGCTCGCCGGTCTTGATTTCATCAAGGTCCATAGTGAGAGCAAGGGCAATCTTGCCGATTTCTCTGCCGTAGCGTGCGGACTGCTCTGCGCGGTGCTCCATATCCTGAGCGTCGTTGGTTGCGCCTCTGTTCATATAGATACCTGCAATAGCGCCGTTGAAGAACATGCAGTTGTAGCCTGCTTCGTTGAGAACTTCGCCGATGTAGTAAACGTAGTCACCGCTGACCTCACGGCCTGAGTTATCCTCAGTGGGGAGACCTGCAACGTCGGGATGACCTGCGATGTTAACTATCATAGTGGGGTCGGAATTTTCATCATCGGGGGTGAAGGTAAGTCTTACCATATCAGTGATAAGAGCGGATGCGGAGGAGCGGTTCTTATTATCGAAATACTCTTCGCCGATATCCTTGCGTGCGTAGGACATGGAGCCTGTTTCCATATTATCGCAAGCGGTGAGCATACCGTTTGCTACGGTCTTATAAAGGAACTCCATATAGTGGGGGTCGGTGCCCTGCTCAAGCTTATCGCTTCTGATAAGGGAGAGGAACATATTCTTGAAAATCTTGCCGAAGAGGTTGGTCCAGAGACCTTCGGTGTCGATACCGCTGTGAGCGTGAGTTGCGAAAACGTTGATTGATGCGAAATCGTACTTGTCGCCTGCAAGCTCAGCAAGCTGTCTGCGGATTTCCTTAATGTCGGAATTGGTGATACCGATGCAGTCGATAGTAGCAAAAACGTTTATGCCTCTGCCGCTGCCGTCCTCGATAGCAACTATTCTTGCCTTCATATCGTCGTAAACGCCTTCAACGTTGTTGGAGAAGCCGTTTTCAATAGCGATGAAGCCGCCGAGATAGTAGGTGTGCTCTTTCCAGTCATCGGGAACAAGGCTTACTTCGTTGTGGCCGAGCTTCCACTGACCGTTGGTGTTTTCGCCCTCGAGGATGCCTGTACCCTCGTAGAAATTCTTGTCAGGGTCGAAATCTTCTTTGTCAACAAAGTGTCTGCCGTTGGGGAAAATTGCGTTGATGCCGCCGATAAGGCCCTGAACGATTCCGCCGAGTGCGCCTGATGCAACTCTCTGGAAAGTGTCCTGCTCTGCAGCGGATGCGGATGAAAGTGTGGTGCCGAGTACCATACTCAGAACGAGTACAACAGATACAAGGCTGATAAGGAACTTCTTCATTATTTTACCTCTCTTTTGATATATTATCCGCCGCCGTAGAGACGGCGGAAAGGATGCGGATTATTTGCTTTCTGCTTCGTCGTTGAAGTCAAAATCCTTGCCGGGAAGAATTGCGTTGAGAACGATGCCTGCAACTGCAGCTATTGCAAGGGGAGTAAGGCTTACGTTGAAGCTGCCGAGCGCGATGTCAACGGAGCCGTCTGCGGTGCCCATTTTGATACCGAGAGCGGAAACAAGAATAACTGCGGCAATAATGAGGTTGCGGCTCTTGGAGAAATCAACCTTATTTTCAACAAGGTTGCGCACACCGATTGCGGAAATCATTCCGTAAAGAACGAAGGAGATGCCGCCGATGATGCCGGTGGGGATAGTTTCAATGGCTGCGGAGAACTTGGGGAAGATTGAAAGGATAATAGCAAAAACTGCTGCAAGGCGGATAACCTTGGGGTCGTATACTCTGGAGAGAGCAAGAACGCCTGTGTTTTCACCGTAGGTGGTGTTTGCGGGGCCGCCGAAAACAGCGGAGATTGAGGTTGCAAGACCGTCACCGATAAGGGTTCTGTGGAGACCGGGATCCTTGATGTAATTCTTGCCGCAGGTAGCACTGATAGCGGAGATATCGCCGATGTGCTCCATCATAGTGGCAAGAGCAATGGGGATAATGGCAACAAGGGATCTTACGATAAGGTCGGTGCGTGACCAGTCAATGCCGAGGATTGTGTTTTCGGTATGAACGGGGAGGCCGATAATGTCAGCTTCCTTGATAGCGGTGAAATCAACAACGTCGAAGCCTGCGAAATCAAGGCCGATACCTACAACGTAAGCGATAATAACGCCGAGGAGAATGGGGATGATTTTGAACATTCCCTTGCCCCAGATGTTGAAAACGATAACAACAAGAAGAGCAACAACGGCGAGGATCATATTGCCGGTGCCGTAATCTTTACAGTTGGAAACGGCGGAGCCTGCAAGACCCAGACCGATGGCAATGATGATAGGGCCTGTAACAACAGGGGGGAAGAACTTCATAATCTTCTTGATGCCAACAAGCTTAATGAGAGCTGCAAGCACAAGGTAAACAAGGCCTGCTGCCGCAACGCCGAGGCACGCATAGGGGAGAAGCTCTTTCTGGGTCATACCGTAAGCGCCTGCTGCGGGAGCAATAGCGGCATAGCCTGCAAGGAATGCAAAGGAAGAACCGAGGAAAGCAGGAACCTTACCCTTGGTAACAAGGTGGAAAAACAGAGTGCCTGCGCCTGCCATTAAAAGAGTTGTTGCAACGTCAAGACCCGTAAGGATGGGAACAAGCACGGTTGCGCCGAACATTGCGAACATGTGCTGAATGCCGAGAACGAGCATCTTGGGGACGCCGAGCTCTTTGGCGTTGTAAATTCCGCCTTCGGGGATTGCGTTTTTTTTGCCGGACATAATATCCCTCCGTGTATTCATATTTATTAAATAATAACAGATTTATATACCTTTGTAAATGTTTTTTGGACAAGGATTGAAATTTTTTTGTCGCACGGCAACGAAAGGGGCAGGAATAAGGGTGATTTTTAATGCCGCAAGCATTGACAATCAAGGCTTTTTTAGGTATGATAGAAAGGTATAAAATTCATAATGGCAGGAGTAGTGCACAATGAAAAATACTGAAAAAACAATGGACAAAATCGTTGCTCTTTGCAAAGGCAGAGGCTTTATTTTCGCAGGCAGCGAAATTTACGGCGGCCTTGCAAACACCTGGGATTACGGCCCTCTCGGTGCAAGAATGAAGAACAACGTAAAGGACACCAGGCGCAAGAGATTCATTCAGGAAAGAAAGAACAGCTACGAAGTGGATGCAGATATCCTTATGCATCCCAGAGTATGGGAAGCAAGCGGCCACGTTGCCAGCTTCTCCGACCCTCTGCTTGACTGCAAGGAGTGCAAGAAGCGCCACAGGGCTGACAATCTTATTGACGATTTCAACCCCGATGCACACGCTGACGGTATGACAAAAGAGGAAATGTTTGAGTACATCAAGGCTCATTCAATCCCCTGCCCTCACTGCGGCAAGCACGATTTTACCGATATCAGAGAATTCAACCTTATGTTCCAGACCTTCAGAGGCGTTACAAATGACAGTAAGAACGTTATTTATCTGCGCCCCGAAAACGCACAGGGTGAGTACGTAAACTACCTCAACGTTCAGAGAACAATGAGAGCAAAGCTTCCCTTCAGCATCGGTCAGATAGG
>JAZNUP010000007.1:0-7634 GCA_045592385.1 Acutalibacteraceae bacterium | reverse complement strand
CATTAAAGAGACCATGCTCAAGGTAAGCCCTTACCGCGCCTGCCGTGCCCTCGGGACGCAGGGTGATTGACCTGCCGCCCTTGTCGTCAAAGGTATACATTTCCTTCTGAACGACGTCGGTAGTGCCGCCGACTCCGCGCTGAAAAAGCTCGGTGTGCTCGAAAACGGGAGTCCTTATTTCCTTGAAACCGAAAAGAGAGGCAATATTGAAAAGAGTTGCCTCAACGTACTGGTGCTTGTAGCTCTCGGACGGAAGAACGTCCTGAGTGCCTTTGATTGCTTTGGTAAGAAGTGCCATAATTATCATTCCCCTGAAATCGGATATTAAAAGGGGGACGCCGCATGACGACCCCCTGAGTTATATAGATGATTTTTTCCCTCAGTTTTTGGGATTTACAATATCACGCCAGTCAAGATCGCCTCTTGCAAGGCTGTGAATAAGCGCTTCGCCGGTAGCAATATTGGTAGCTACGGGAACGCTGTGAACGTCACAGAGCCTGAGCAGAGTTTCTTCCTTGGGCTCGTGAGGCTTTGCCGTGAGAGGGTCACGGAAAAACAGAAGCAAATCTATTTCGTTGCAGGCGATAGCTGCGCCTATCTGCTGGTCGCCGCCCTGGGAACCGCTGAGATAGCGCTGAATTTTAAGGCCCGTTGCCTCCGCAACGATTTTGCCGGTGGTGCCGGTGGCGCAGATATTGTGACGGCTGAGAATTCCGCAATAAGCGATGCAGAATTGAGCCATAAGTTCCTTTTTTGCGTCATGGGCTATCAAAGCAATGTTCATAAATTCGCCTCCCTATTTTTATAACCCTGTTCTTATAATAACAAATGCACAAAATCTTGGCAAGAGTTTTTTACAATTTATCGTGAGTTTTTTACATATTTTTACTCAGAATTATTCCTCTGCCGCAGTTTCCTCTGCCTCGGTCTGAGCATTTTCGGTGGAATTTTCCGCTTCGCCGCCCTCGGTCTGAACTTCGGAATCCGCTTCATCCTCAACGTTTTCAACGGAAATTGCCATTATAACCTTTTCGCCCTCGCTTACCTTCATCACACGCACACCCTTTGAGTCTCTGCCCACAAGGTTTACTGCGGAAACGGGGATTCGGATTATAATGCCGTCTGATGCAATAAGGATAAGGTCATCATTTTCATCAACAACCTCAAATGCGGCAACCTTGCCGTACTTGGAAATATCGTAATTCTTAAGACCCTGACCGCCTCTGTGCTGGAGTGAATATTTATCGGGCTCGCAGCGTTTGCCGTTACCGATTTCGCTGACGGTGAGCACGGTTTTGCCTTCTTCAACAACGTCCATGCCGATAACCTCATCGTCACCCATAAGAGTGATTGCCTTAACACCCCTTGCCGTTCTGCCGATAGGTCTTGCATCGTTTTCGTTGAAGCGGATGCACTTACCGTTCCTTGTGGCAATAAGAAGATCCTGATTGCCCGAGGTGTGCTTGACCCATGCAAGCTCGTCATCATCATCAAGGGTAATGGCATAAACGCCGCTCTTGCGTACGTTTCTGTAAGCATCAACGCTTGTGCGCTTGATGATACCCTTTCTTGTGACCATGCAAAGGTAGCCTTCGCCGTCAAGCATAGGAACTCTTATCATTGTGGAAACCTTTTCGTCTCCCTCAATGGGAAGAATGTTTACAATGTTCATACCCTTGCTTGTTCTTGAGCCCTCGGGAATCTCATAGCCCTTGAGGCGGTAGGTTCTGCCCTTGGTGGTGAAGAACATAATGTAATCGTGAGTGGAGCAGGTGAACAGAGTCTGAACGTCATCCTCTTCGCGGCGCGAAAGACCCTTTATACCCTTGCCGCCTCTGTGCTGAACGTTGTATTCTGCAACGGGCATCCTCTTGATGTAGCCGAGGGAGGTCATTGTGTAAACGCAGTTTTCCCTGGGGATAAGGTCCTCAATATCAACCTCGCCGGAAACGTTTACAATTTCAGTCTTTCTTTCGTCAGCGAACTTATCGCGGATTGCCATAGCTTCGGTCTTTACGATTTCAAGCACCTTTGCTTCATCTGCAAGAATCTCGTTGTACTCGGCAATTTTTGCCTTAAGCTCATCGAGCTCGTTTGTAATCTTGAGAATTTCAAGACCTGCCAGCTGACCTAAGCGGAAAGCAACGATTGCCGCTGCCTGAGGCTCGTCAAAGTCAAATTTCTCCATAAGTGCGGTTTTGGCTTCTGCCTGACCGCCCGTGCAGGCTCTGATTGTTGCGATAATCTCATCAACAATATCAATAGCCTTTGCAAGACCTTCAAGAATATGAGCTCTGTCCTGAGCTTTTTTGAGGTCAAATCTCGTTCTGCGGACTATAACCTCTTCCTGGAATTTAATGTAGTGATTAAGGATTTCCTTAAGTGAGAGCTGCTTGGGCTCGCCGTTTACGAGAGCTATCATAATAGCTCCGAAGGTATCCTGCATCTGTGTGTAATTGAAAAGCTGATTGAGAACAACCTGCGGATTTGCATCCCTCTTAAGGTCTATTGAAATGAGCATACCCTTCTTTGAAGAGTAGTCGTTTACGTCGGAAATACCCTCAATTCTCTTATCCTTAACAAGATTTGCAATGCTTTCAATAAGCCTTGCCTTGTTTACCATATAAGGAATTTCGGTTACCTGGATTTCAAATCTGCCGTTCTTTTTTTCAACTATTTCCGTCTTTGCGCGCAGGGTGATTTTGCCTCTGCCCGTGCTGTAAGCTGCTCTGATGCCCGCTCTGCCCATAACAATACCCTTTGTGGGGAAATCGGGACCCTTGATGTGCTCCATAAGACCGTCAAGGTCAATATCAGGGTTATCAATAAGAGCGCACATACCGTCAATAACCTCGCCCATATTGTGGGGAGGGATATTGGATGCCATACCAACAGCGATACCTACCGAGCCGTTTACCAGAAGATTGGGGAATCTTGAGGGAAGCACGGTGGGCTCCTTAAGACGGTCATCATAGTTTGTAGTAAAGTCAACGGTGTCCTTATCAATATCGGTGAGCATACGCAGAGCGATTTTGCTCATTCTTGACTCTGTGTAACGGTAAGCAGCGGGGGGGTCACCGTCAACGGAGCCGAAGTTACCGTGACCGTCAACGAGAGTGTATCTCATTGAGAAGGTCTGCGCAAGGCGTACCATAGCATCGTAAACCGATGCGTCGCCGTGGGGATGGTAGCGGCCGAGAACGGAACCTACCGTATCGGCGCACTTCCTGTATGCCTTATCGGGAGTAAGTCCGTTTTCGTGCATTGTATAAAGAATTCTGCGGTGAACGGGCTTGAGTCCGTCCCTTACGTCGGGAAGAGCACGCGAGGTGATAACCGTCATCGAATAGTCGAGGAACGATTTGCGCACTTCCCTGTTTAAATCAACATTTATAATTTTTTGAGTGTCTCGTGCGTCACCAAAGTTCATTTCAGATTATCCTTTCCGAAAAAATCATATATCCAGATTCTCAACGAATTTAGCATTCTTTTCAATAAATTCGCGGCGGGGCTCAACCTTGTCACCCATAAGGATTGAGAAGGTCTGATCAGCCTCCATGGCATCTGCAAGGGTTACGCGCAGCATAACTCTTGTAGCAGGGTCCATAGTGGTTTCCCAAAGCTGCTCGGGGTCCATTTCACCGAGACCTTTATATCTCTGAATATCACAGCTGCCGCCGAATTCCTCAATCTTCTGGTCACGCTCTTCATCGGAGAAGGCATAGGCGAACTTCTTGCCCTTGCTGACCTTGAAAAGAGGTGGCTGAGCCAGATAAACGTGGCCGTTCTCAATAAGAGGACGCATATAGCGGAAGAAGAATGTTAAAAGAAGAACTCTGATGTGGGCGCCGTCAACGTCGGCATCGGCCATAATAACAACTTTTTCATAGCGGATTTTGTTGATATCAAAATCGTCACCTATACCCGTACCGAGAGCCATAACGACGGGCTGAAGCTTGTCGTTACCGATAACACGGTCAAGCCTTGCCTTTTCAACGTTGAGCATTTTACCCCAGAGAGGGAGGATTGCCTGATAGGTTCTGTCTCTGCCTTCCTTTGCGGAGCCGCCTGCAGAGTCACCCTCTACAATGTAAATCTCGGTACCCGCAGCCTGCTTTTCGGTGCAGTCGGCAAGCTTGCCGGGCAGAGCGTTACCCTCAAGGGCGGATTTACGCCTTGCAAGGTCTCTCGCCTTTCTTGCCGCTTCACGGGCTCTTGACGCATCAAGTGCCTTGCTGAATATAGCCTTGGCAACGGAGGGATTCTCCTCAAAGTAAGCCATAAGATGCTCGTAAACAGACGATGAAACAAGCTGTGTGATTTCGGTATTGCCGAGCTTGCTCTTGGTCTGACCCTCAAACTGAGCCTCGGTAAGCTTAACGGAGATTACAACGGTAAGGCCTTCTCTTACGTCCTCACCGGAGAGCTTTTTATCGCCGTCCTTGAGGATGCCGTACTTCTTGCCGTAATCGTTGAAAACTCTTGTCAAAGCGGTCTTGAAGCCTGTTTCGTGGGTACCGCCGTCAACAGTGCGTACGTTGTTGGCGAAGGAGAGCATTATTTCATTATAACTGTCACTGCTGTAAAGCATAGCAACCTCTGCGGCACGGTCACCGCTTACGGTTGAAAAATGTATGGGGGTTTCGTGAAGGGATATAAGTCCCCTGCTGTTGTTGAGATACTCCGCAAAGCTTGAAAGACCGCCCTCGTAGCAGTAAACGTTTTCCACGATGTTTTCGGGATCGCGGCGGTCGGTAAGGGTCAGCTTAAGACCTGCATTAAGGAATGCGGACTGCCTGAGCCTTGTTTCGAGAGTTTCAAAATCAAACACGGTGGTTTCCGTGAAGATTTCAGGGTCGGGCTTGAAGCGGATAAAAGTACCCGTGGTGTCAGTCTCGCCTACAATCTCAAGGTCAGTTTCAATGTTGCCGCCGTTTGAGAAGCGCTGACGGTGAACCTTGCCGTTTCTTGAAACCTCAACCTCAAACCATTCGGAAAGGGCGTTAACAACGGAGGAACCAACGCCGTGAAGTCCGCCTGAAACCTTATAGCCGCTGCCGCCGAATTTACCGCCTGCGTGAAGCACGGTAAGAACAACGGTAACAGAGGGCAGACCCATTTTTTCGTTGATATCAACGGGGATACCTCTTCCGTTATCCCTTACGGAGATAACATCGCCGGGCTCGATTTCAACTTCAATATGAGTACAGAAGCCTGCAAGGGCTTCGTCTATGGAGTTATCCACAATTTCGTAAACAAGGTGGTGAAGACCTCTGGGGCCTGTTGAACCGATATACATACCGGGTCTTTTACGTACAGCCTCAAGACCCTCAAGCACCTGAATCTGGCTTGCGTTATAGTCATCGGAAACCGCAGTGTTCATGGTTTCGATATCCTCATCGCTTGCAGTTGCAGCAGCGGCACGCTCCTGAGCGGCTCTGTTGAGCTCCTCCTGCTTTTCAGCCGGGATTTCCTGAGCTTCGTCAAGCTCGTTGAGTTCAGTCTTTTCAATATCCAAAGCTTTTACCTCCCCGGATTTTTATTGCCCTATACGGCTGCCCAGACCCTTGCTCTTTTTCTTAGGCTTGTATTTGGGCGGATTTTCAAGTCTCATTCTCGCGCTCTTGCTTGATGCGAGATATTTATTAACGCTTATAAGCGCAGACGTAAGCTCGGCGCAGGTGTAATCAAGGCAGTTTGCAAGCATCTGCTCCTCAGGGTCGATAACGTTGAGCGAGCCGAGAATTGTAACCGCAACAAGACTCTGAGTATCGTTTGTACCGTCAAGGTACATTTCGTTGAAAAGATTGAAAAGCTTCTTCATCTCTGTGGGGTTGTTTCTTCTGATAGCTTCAATAACAACAGCGTTGCCGTGCTCAACGAAGAATTCCTCAGAAAGAAGTATGTCGTACTTTTCAAAATTCTCTTTATATGCAGCGCGAAGCTCGGGGTAAAGACCCGTGAAACGGCTTACAAGAGTATTTGCATCGTAGGAAACCGCGCCGTTTTCAACCGCACTCTTTGATACGGTTGAGGGAAGCTTCTTCTTCACCTTTGCCTTTGCTCCGAATCTGAGCACAAGACTCTCGCTGAATTCGTTTACGGCGTATTTAACGTCCTTTTCGTCAGCGGTTTCAGGCTCAAGGAGAGTAACGGTAATCTGAGCGTAATCGCCCTGCAGGATTTCGCCCTCTTTAAGCACGCCGTAAAGAAAAAGCTTGCCGTTGAAATGCTCAAGCCTTACAGCTCTGTTTTCTCCCTTGTAATCAACGGTGATTTTTCCGTTTTTGGTCTGGATGGGAAGCTCATCCTTTGATGCTCCCTCGGGATAAACGGGAGTGAAGCCGCACTCGGAAAGCACGGGCTTGAGACTGTTGCAGATTTTTCCTATAAGCTCATAAATATCAGCCATTTGACATACCTCGCAATACTTCAAATTATTCGAAGTAATTATAACATACAAACTTTATTTTTAATTTCTTTAAAAGAATTAAAATGCATTTATTATTAAAATATATACTAAATATAAGTATAGATTGTTTAATTTAAAATATATAGCATATATTTAAACATCAATTAAGATAAAATATTGACTAAATCTTAGTGTTGTGATATCATATTTTAACTTATTAACTTGATTATTATGGGCAGTTTCGGCTGCTGTCAGAGGTGTCTGTTTATGAAAAAAGCCCTTGTTATATTCGGCGGAGTTTCCAGCGAGCACGACGTTTCGGTTGTTTCCGCAAAATCAGTAATTGAAAATATCCCCCGTGACCGTTACAGCGTACAGATGCTCGGCATCTCCAAGGACGGCCACTGGTATCTTTACACTGGCGACACTGCCAATCTTCCCGAGGATAAATGGCTTGAGGATTCGGAAAATCTCACCCCTGCCGTTATCTCTCCCGACGCTTCGCACCACGGAATTATACTTATGGGCGCCGAAACAAGCGTTGAAAGAGTGGACGTTGTTTTCCCCGTGCTTCACGGCAAAAACGGCGAGGACGGCACCGTACAGGGCCTGCTGGAGCTTGCAGGAATCCCTTACGTCGGCTGCGGCGCACTTTCCTCCGCGGTATGTATGGATAAGGCTATGACGAACACTGTAGCCGATTATTCGGGCATTGCTCAGGCAAAGTGGCTCAGCTTCGACCTTTATCAGTACAGAAAAACTCCCGATGCGCTGCTTGAAAAATCAGTAAGCACGCTCGGCTTCCCCATTTTCATCAAACCCGCAAACGCAGGCTCGTCCGTAGGCATCTCAAAGGCAAAAACCGTTGAGGAGCTTGCCGCCGCGCTTGAAAAGGCATTTGAGCACGATAAAAAGGTTGTGCTTGAAGAGGGCATTGACGGCATTGAGGTTGAGTGCGCAGTGCTCGGCAACGATGAACCCGTGGCATCCGTTGTAGGTGAAATCGTACCCTGCAACGAATTCTACGATTTTGATGCAAAATACCTCGCAAACGAAAGCGAGCTTCACATACCCGCAAGGCTCAGTGAAGAAAAGCTTGCTGAGATTCAGCGCGCCGCCTGCAACGCATACAAAGCACTCGGCTGCGCAGGGCTTGCAAGGGTTGATTTCTTTGTGAGAAAGAGCGACGGAGCAATCCTTCTCAATGAGCCCAACACCATTC
>JAZNUP010000006.1:0-29518 GCA_045592385.1 Acutalibacteraceae bacterium | reverse complement strand
AACTGCGAAGCACCGAAAAGGTCGCAGTTTTGATTCAGCGGAGCGTTTCTTTTATGAAGCCATACTGTCGTATGGCGAAGAAAAAAACGCTTCGGTGGGTCGGAAATCCGACCTTTGCGGCGTATTTAGTTCGAATGCAGTTACTCTATAAAGCAAAAAAATACCGCCCACAGATTTTTACATCTGCGGGCGGTGATTTTTTGATTATTCAACTGTAACTGTGCCGTCTTCGTCAACGGTAATCTTCATTCCGTCCTTAACGTAGTCAAGGAATTCCTGACCGAGGCAGTCAACTGTTACCATGGGTTCGTCAGCCCATACTGCTGCAAGAACTGCGCCTGCGCAAGCAAGGGAGTCAATATGCTCGGAGAAGAGCATGCAGGTGGGGTTTCTCTTCATAGCGTTTGCGCAGTAGAGAACCATACCGCCTGTGGTGGAGCCGATGGTCTGAGGAAGGCAGAGAGCTGTTCCTACCATGGGCTTGTTGTAAAGATCAGCGTTGTTCTGATCGCCGCATTTTGCTTCTTTATCACCGAACTGAAGAGCGTTCTGGAAGGAAGCGAGGGTGTTGAAACCGCCGTGAGAAACGAGTGCGTTAGCTGTGCATTTGCCTGCAACAACGGGGCGTCCTTTAAACTGTTTCATCTTACTTTGCCTCCTTTGTGATTATGTCAAGAATCTCGTCACTCTTGTAGTAACGGGAAGTGGTGTATGTTCTGAGCTTGTTGGAGTTGGTAATAACGGGCATCTTCTTGCAAAGAGGGTTGTTCATATACATAAGAGGGCAGATGTAGCTGAGAACAACGCCTGTTGCCTTAAGCTTTGCAGCGTAAGGAGTTTTGTTGAAAGCTTCAACAACAGCGGGAGCTGCGGTGAAAACAGTAGGAACGGAAACCTTCTTGAGGCCGTTCTTCTTAAGACCTTCAACAACGTTATCGGTCCACTCAATAAGCTGAGCGTGTGAAAGATGAGGGCAGCCTACGAAGCAAAGCTTGGGGGTTGCGTTCTTATCTTTCCACATAACGGGGTAGTTAGCCTGAACTCTTTCAAGCTCTGCATCGTCAACAACGTATACCTTAGCGCCTTCTTCAATGAGGCTTTCGCCCATTTCAACAGCTTCGGGAGTAAGATTTTCGATATGATAAAGACCAACAGCACCGTTTGAAGCGGTAGCAGCGCCGAAATCCTTAAGGTAAGCCTTGGTGTCACCGTCAAGCTCGGTGCCGATCCACTTATCAAGACCTTTGATGAAGGGAACGTCTTCCATTACCTTCATACCGATTGCGGAGCCGAGAATCTG
The DNA here is from genome assembly GCA_045592385.1 of Acutalibacteraceae bacterium. Taxonomy (GTDB): domain Bacteria; phylum Bacillota; class Clostridia; order Oscillospirales; family Acutalibacteraceae; genus CAG-177. Next base: position 28,218 of record JAZNUP010000006.1, on the reverse strand, counting down.
AGCCTCAGGCTTCTTTGTGGTTTTAACTTCAACAATCCAGGTGGCCTTTCTGCCTTCATCGGTAACAAGACCGAAATAGGGAACTCTGCCAACGATTGAGCCGAAAAGCTCGATGATGCCGGAGTTTCTGTTGCAGCGAGCGCCGAGAACGGAGTTAGCGTAAACAACAGCTGAGGATTCAGCCCATGAAAGAACTTCGCCCTTCTTGGGAACGTTGCCTACTTCGTCCATGTAGCAGGTGCAGGTGTAGGATTTGTCATCAATAAGGCCGAGCTTTGAAAGCTGAGCGTCGTAACTGTTCTGCATGCTGTACATAAACTTGTTGAAAATAAGCTTCTGAAGGAAGTTAGCGGGCACGTTTTTATCGAGAGGCTTGGGGTCAACAGAGAACTTCTGCTGAGAAATAGCGCCGCCAGCGATAAGCTGATCCATAAGATCATAAACGGGCTTCATAACTTTAAGACCGAAGCTTGTAACAAGGTGACCCATTTTGCTCTCAACGGGAACCATTTTGGTTGCGCCGAAAGCTTCGCCGTAAAGAACGAGGGTTTTCATAACCTTTGCCATGGCTTCGCCCTTGGAGCCGTTGAGAATATCAAGCTCCTCCTGCGTAAGATTCATTTTGTACTCCATAACAATTCATCCTTTCAAATTGAAGTGAAAGTGGAAAACTTTAACTCACACCTGCATTAAAAATCAAGTGTTGTATGTAAAGATATTGTAACATTATCTGTCAATAAAAATCAATATGTAAATTAATTATTAACAACAAAATTTTGCGCTTTTTTTGTGAAAAACACCCAAAGCGTCTGCACGGTGTGATTGACATATCAGGTGCAGAGAACATCTTTTTCCTTGACAATATAAATAAATTGTATTAAAATATCTCTGTTATATTGGCAGATTTGCAAAAATCCGCTGTTGAAATCTGGAGGTAAAGATGAAAAAACTGTTCAAAAAATCCGTAAGCATTGTTTTGTGCATTGCTATGGTAATGTGCGCTTGCTGCGCAGGCGTATGGGCTGATGAGGCTGAAACTGAAGCAACAGGCAAAGAACCCGTAAGAATTTCCAACGTTATTAACGGCGATACCGCTTCTTCAAGAGGTCTTTGCTGGTATACCAAGGAAAATACCGCAACAAAGGTTGAGGTTTTCGACCTTCTCGGTTTGCCTGTTGACGCAACGGTAAAAGAAGCTGACGTTTTCGAATGGGAAGGTATGTATGTTCACAAGGCTACCGTAAGCGGTCTTGAAGCAGGCAAGGCTTATACCTACCGTGTAGGCGACGGCGAGGTATGGAGCGATATCGGCACGTTTACTACCGATAATGAGGACGATAAAGTTAATTTCATTGCTATCGCTGACGTTCAGGCAGGCAACCAGGAGAATTTTGACAAGGGCGCAGCAGTTCTTGCAAAGGCTTTTGAGTATATGCCCGCTGCTGATTTCGTAGCAAACCTCGGTGACTTTACCGATGACAGTGACAATGAAGAATGGGATTATTACGATAATTCCTTCGGCGCAATGAATCTTCATTACACTCTCGCTCCCATAGCAGGTAACCACGACGGTCTCGGTGTTGAGAATTGGTTCAACAATATGTTCAATCTTGATACTACCGAAAGTGTTCAGACCTCTGACGGTGTAAACTATTCATACGATTACGGCAACGTTCACGTTGCAGTTCTTAACACAAATGACATTCTTTCAATTTCCATTCCCCAGCTCAACTGGCTCAAGAACGATATGAACAGCACCGATAAGGATTGGAAAATCGTTCTTATGCACAAGTCTCCTTACAGTCTCGGTAAGGATGCAAAGTGGCCCGATGCTCTTTATCTTCAGGAGTCACTTACAAGAGTTCTTGATGCGTGTGACGTTGACCTTGTTATGTCCGGTCACGATCATATGTATCTCAGAACAAAGCCCCTCACCGGCAACAAGCTTAACGATAACGGCGTAACCTACGTTCTCTCAGGTACTGCTGGCGCAAAGAGATATGAAGTAAGAAGCTTCCTTGCGGGCCATTTCCTTGATACTGATTTTATCGGTGCTATGACTGTTCAGAAGGACGGCTACGGCAACTACTGGAACGGCACTGACTGGAACAGCACCAAGGAAACCAACATCGGCGGCTGCTTCAACACCGTAAGCATTGACGGCGGAACACTTACCCTTAAGTCCTACATCCTTTGCGATGAAACTCAGGAAGTAACTCAGATTGATGAATACACCGTTACAAAGACAACCGGCCAGAATAAGGCAACCTTCTCCGGGGACAACACAACAACCGAAGCTGAATACAATCTTGGTATTGTTCCCTCATTCCTCGGCCTTGCAGCTTATGCATTCACCAACTGGCTTCCCAGGTTCCTTGCAATGGTTCCCGAGCTTCTCTACGTTTACATTACTGAAGATACTTTCTAAACAACAGTTTTCAAGCATTTTAACTTACACAGGGAGGAAAGATTATGAAAAAATTCAGAAAAATCGTTGCTCTTCTTTGCGTTGCCGTAATGCTTATGTCGGCAGTTTCCGCAGGTGCGGCAGATATAGACGTTTCACTTGATACGGGTATTGATTATACAATTGGCAACCCTTATGAAGACGTTAACTGGCTTACCTATAAGCAGTATAAGGCAGATCTTCACAGTCACACTACCGCAAGTGACGGTTCTGATACTCTTAAGGATATGACCGAAGCTCACTACGCAGCAGGTTTTGATATTGTTGCTGTAAGTGACCACGGTGTTACCGATTACGGCTGGGTAGAGCAGAATTATATCCCTGCTATGCGTTTCTTTATCAAAGCGTTCAAGAACGGCAGAGGCGAGTACATTGAAGACCTTGATTACAGTGGCACTGCTGCAAACGGCAACTCTTATAAGTATGAAGAAACCGCAAACGGCGATTATTACACTCAGTACGATGCAAACGGCAATGCCGGTCAGGCTATGATGCGTGTTCCCTTTGCAAACGAGCATAATCCCACATCCATCAACAATGCTCACGTAAACTCCTGGTTTGTTGACTGGGGCGACGGAAGACTCGGCGGTACAAGCGATTACATTACTCCCATCAAGACTATTGACGAAATGGGCGGCGGACTTACCGTAATCAATCATCCCGGTGAATACACAAATGCCCGTGATGAAATCTATGCAGCGGATGCTTATAATATTGAAGATGCCGCTTACAATTACAAAATCAACAAGTTTGCAGGCATTCTTACAGATTATGAAAGCTGCATCGGCGTTGATATGAACAGTAAGGGTGACGGCAGAACCCGTTTTGACAGAAAGCTCTGGGATATTCTCCTTCAGAGAGTTGTTCCCACCGGCAGAAATGTTCTTGGTATCGCAACCAGCGATGCTCACAGTACCGGCGTTGTTTACACAGGCTACACCATGATGTGTATGGAGTCCAATACTGTTGATAATCTTTACAACTGTATGAAGAACGGTGAATTCTTTGCAGCAAGCAAGAATCTTGGCAACTATGAAGAGCTTAAAGAAATCGCTGATTTCCTTACAAAAGAAACAGATCCCGAAAAGAAGGCGATGGGCGAAGAGCTCACAAAGATTTACAAGAATATTGAAGTTCAGAATGCAAACGGCGAAGATGGCGACGGATACGAAGCCCCCGCAAACGTTGATGCTCCTACCGTTAATGCTGTTATCGTCTCTGATGAGCTTGATACCATTACTCTTGTAACCTCCGCTGATGCGTTGAATATCAGATGGATTGCAGACGGTGAGTGCATTGCTACAGGCAACACTATTGACCTTGACGATTACAGCGATTCTATCGGCAGCTATGTACGTGCTGAAATCTTTGGTAAGGGCGGCATCGTTTACACTCAGCCGTTCACCCTTGAGTATGACGGAGCTCCCGAGGCTCAGGATAACAGCTACGTTGACCTTTGGTTCCTTGCAAGCTTTATCCCCGATAATATTGTAAGACTTGTTGGTTTGTTCCCCTTCTTCCAGCAGCTTCTTGACCTTATCGGCGGCTGATAAGATTTAAATTTTAAGCGGCAGTCATTTTAAATGATTGCCGCTTTTTTATACCCTGATATGAAACAAGCCTCAACCTGAAACGGTTGAGGCTTGTACTTTTTTAATCTTCAATAGCTGCTTTTTGCTTCTGGATTTTGCTGAGACGCTCAAGGTCGAATTTCACAGCACGTGAGAAGGAGTAAATTCCGTTCCTTTCCTGGAAAACGTCGGTAAGCTGAGTGTAGCAATAAGCGCATATCCTTTTATTGTTGAGCAGGGCGCTGCAAAGTCCGTCAAAACGCTTGTAGAATTCTTCTATATCTTCAGGCGTTTTGCCGTAGCCCCAACTTGCGCTGTTGTCATTGTCTATATTCCACCAGGCTCCGCCGAATTCCGAAACAAAATAGGGCTGACCTTCATACTTCTCGATTTTAGGGAAGTTTACGTAAACGTCCTTTTCGTTGCCGTTGAGAAGAGGCTCAAAAGCGGCGGTGAATTTTTCAACGTCCTGCTCGTAATTATGAACGTCGTAAATATCGGTTTTTGCGTGAATGTATCCGCTTGTGTCTATTATGGGCCTTGTCTGGTCAACAGCTCTTGTAACCGTATAAACGGTAGTAAGGATATCAGAAAGTCTTCTTGTGTCGTAGGTTTCATTGAAAGGACACCAGCCGATTATTGCAGGGCTGTTGTAATCTCTTTCGACCGCTTCAAGCCATTCGGGAAGCATAGTGAGAAGAGCATCCGCTCTTGAGATATCAAGGCCCCAATTCGGATATTCACCCCAGATTATGTAGCCGAGCTTGTCCGCCCAGTAAATTGTGCCGGGTTCAAAAACCTTCATATGAAGCCTTGCGCCGTTGAAGCCTGCCGCCATAGAAAGCTCTATATCCTTTTTCAAATCATCGTCTGACGGAGCGGTGATTATTGAATCGGGGTAGAATCCCTGGTCAAGCACGAGGCGCTGAAAAAAGGATTTGCCGTTGATTTTAACTGCGTAACCGTCAATTTCAACCTTTCTCATACCGAAGTAACTGGTGAAACTGTCCTCACCTGCGGTGATTTTTAAATCGTACAGAGCGGGCTTGCCCGGCTCCCAGAGTATGGGAGAGGGGATATCCAGCGAGGTCTGTACCTGTTTGCCCGTTATTCTTGCATTTACCTGAGCAACTGGTTTTCCTTCAAAGAAAGCTTCAGCTTTGAATTCCTTTGCACCCTCTTTGTTTAAAAGAGCGCTGATGTGAAGCTTTTCGTTGTCGACATCGGGGGTAAGCTTAAGCTTTTCAACAAAGCTGTCAGGAACAAATTCAAGCCAGACGGTCTGCCATATTCCTGTTGTTCTTGTGTAATCACAGCCGTGATTGTAGTATTCTTCGCTCTGCTTGCCTCTTGCCTGAAGAGGTGATGCAATATCGTCATAAGCGTTGAGAACCACGGTGTTTTCACCTTCTGTAACCTTATCGGTAATATCGAAGTAAAACGGAGTGTAGCCGCCCTTGTGAGAGCCGATTTTTGTACCGTTGATCCATACCGTTGCCATCCAGTCAACTGCGCCGAAATGGATAAGAACTCTGCCTGCAAGGTTTTCTTTTGTGAGTGAGAAGGTGCGCTTGTACCAAACGCTCTTCATAAAATCGACGTACTCAATTCCCGAAAGCTTTGATTCGGGGGCAAAAGGTACAAGGATTTCAGAGTTGAGCTTTTCTCTCTCGTAGAACTTGCGCTCTATGCCTGAGTTACCGTGGTCAATTTCAAATTCCCATTTGCCGTTGAGGTTCTGCCAGTCTTTGCGCACAAGCCTCGGACGGGGATATTCGGGGCGCGGAATACTGTTCATCATAAGCCGTGAATCCTTTCGTAAAATTATGAGTGATTCTTAACGTAGTGCTTATAGAATTTTACACTTTCTGCAAGTGCGGAGGTATTGATATTTTCGTTAGCTGCGTGCATTGCCTTGAGCTGCTGCTGAGAAAGTCTGATGGGGCAGATACGCAGGCAATTGTCGCTGACTTCTTCGTAATATCTGCAGTCTGTGCCGCCGAACATAAAGTAGGGGGTGGGAACGGCATCGGGATAGCATTTGCTTGCGCATTCAACCATATATTTGAATTCTTCACCGTTGATATCAACAATGCCTGATGCGTCCCTTGAATAGATAACTTCAACCTCAAGGTCGTATTTAGCGGCGATTTTCTTGATGATTTCAACAGACTGTGCGGAATTCTGGTGAATCGAGGGGCGGATATTGCAGATTACGTAAGCCTGGTCGGGGATTACGTTGGGAGTCTGCGAGCCTTCGCACATAGTGAAAGCAAAGGTGGTAGAAAGGAAAGCTTCACCGAAGGATGAAAGTGCGGGAAGCACCTTGATAACAACGGGCTTGAAAAGCCAGAGGTTGCCGAGAACAAGGCGAAGAGGGAATGTGAGATGAGGAGCGATTGTTGTGAACATCGCCTTAACGGGACCGCCGAGCTTCTTATCAAACGGACGCTTTGTTTCCATTTCGTTTACGAAAGCTGCAAGTCTTGCAACGGGAGTATTCTTGGGAGGAGTGGAGGAGTGACCGCCGTTGCCCTTGGCGGTGATTTTGATATCTGCATATCCTTTTTCAACAATACCTATAGCAGAGATGTAGCCTTTGAGGCCGGGGAAAGCATCTGCAAGCACGGCGCCGCCTTCGTCCATAACGGCAACCATTCTTTTGCCCTGGCTCTTGAGATATTCAACCGTCTTTATAGCGCCGCCGCCTGAGATTTCTTCGTTTACGGAGCTTGCAAGGTAGATATCTCTCTCGGGCTCAAAGCCCTCTTTCATAAGCTCTTCAATAGCCTGGAATTCAGCCATAACGGTGCATTTGCAGTCCATTGATCCTCTACCGTGGATTATACCGTTTTCAATATCGCCGGAGAAGGGCTCGTGTTCCCATTCTTTTTCGGTTGCGGTAACAACGTCCTGGTGACCCATAAGGAGCAGACCGTCACGCTCGGGATGAGCGCTCTTCCAACGGTAAAGAAGGTTGCCGTCAATGTCAACTCTTTCCATTTTTTCGTGAACAAGAGGGAATAATTCCTTCATTTTGTCCTGAAGAATGCGGAACTGAGTAAGGTCGTCCTGACCTCTGAGGGAGATGGTGGGAACTTTAATCATCTCAGAAAGCTTGGAAGCGTATTCATTTTCTTCCTGCTCAGTGTAGCTGATTACGGTTTTGTCGGTGTTGGGCTTTGCTTTGATTGCGGCCGCACGGATTACGGCAATAAGAAGCAGTGTGACTACGGTGGCCACCACGGCGCCGAGAATGTAAAGAAGAATTTGCATAATTTTTACCGCCTTTCGGTTTAATGTCGGATGAAAAATCAACCGCATTTTATAACGAAAAAATGATATCATAACCGACGGACAAAATCAATCGGTTTTATATTTTAAATTACAGTAACAATAAAAAATCCCTGCCCGAATCTTGCGATCCGGGCAGGGTGTAAGCTTGATTCAGTTAAATAAAAGAAAGAAAGAGGGGAAATAACCACGAGAGGTCAAACAGAGTAAAGGGCTTTTTGAAGAGATTTTCCCCTTTATTAAATGAAATTGTGACGGGATCACCGTTGAAAAACCTGTCAATTTCCTGACCATCAGATATGAATACCAGGCCGACAAATTCATCGCCGTCAAAATATGCTTTTGTTGTTGACAGGATAAGCTTTACGGTTTCTTTATCCAGTCCCGAAGAATAAAGGAGCTCAACAAGCTCTTCTTCGGTCATATCATCAATAACTACGTTTTCTTCAAGCGCTATGTCTCCCGAAGCAACCATATCTTCAACAGCTTTTTTGAGGTCTACGGTATAGGTTTCGCAATAAAGCTCCCCGTAGCCTTCCACATTTTCTGTTGATGTGGATTCAAGGTTGAGGAAAGGAAGCGAACTATCCGTACTGTCAGACGAAGCTGCTGAGGAGGATAAAACGTAGTCAAGTGCAGAATATGCCGAGGCGTCGTATAATTTGCTGAGATCTACCCGGCACAGCAGGGTAGGGATATAAAGCGTTGTGTTTTCAGGGGTCGAAATAAGGTGAAAGTTGAAGATTGAAACTTTTCCTTTTACTGCCAGTGCTGCAGTGTCTGTATCTCCGATTGCTTTTACGGCAAGCTCTACGTCCTTAACAGGAATATCGCCAAGATCAAAGATTTCCTTGAGGTATTCATCGGTAACTGAAAGATAAATTAATTCAGCGTTGCTAAGGTTGTCAACAAATTTTTCCAATTTTGTCTGCTCTGCGCTTACTGCAACTGTGAAAACGCCGAGAGAAAGGCACATAACAAGAAGGATACTGATAAGTTTTTTCATAAATTATCTACCTCTTTCTTTGTCTTTTATTATATTACGGCATTACTGCTTAGCGCCTGCGTCAAATTTCTCAAGCACTCTTACGCTTATTGCATAGCAATCTGCAAGACCCTGCTTGTTCATATTGTCGTAAGTGTCGCGTCTGGTGTGGTAATAATCCTCAAGCTTGTGGTTGAGACCTGTGATACCTGCTGCTCTGAAGCCTGCCTGAGCAAATGCTGCTGAGTCGGTTGCACCGCCGAGAGGAGGAACCATACCCTTTGTGCACTTGATGTTAAGGTCAGCTGCTGCTTCCATAAAGAGGTCAGCAACGTCAGCGTCAGCCTTTACGGTGCCGTTAAGGTCACGGTAGTTTGCCATAAGGTACTTGGGGTCGTGGATTGTATCGTAAGCATAGATGAAGGTGGGAACATCCTGGAAATCGTTCTTGTGATCTTCACACCATGCCTTTGCGCCTCTGAGGCCTGCCTCTTCGGAGCCGGTAAGGATAACGCCTACTTCGGTGTTTTCAAGCTCTACGCCTGCGTCCTTAAGAGCCTTAAGAACAGCAATGCCCATATAGCAGCCGGAAAGGTTATCGTTTGCGCCGTCAACGGGACGCTTGTAGTTTACCATAAAGTAAAGACCGATAAAGAAAGGAACGAACAGAAGACCCCAGAGGGCTGCTTTAACAAGAGGATCAGATGTATCTGCAACGTTGAAAGCAATACCGTTCTTAACTATGTAGATGATGGAAATTACAAGGTAGTAGATTGCGCCTACGCCTGCAAGGATTGCGTGACCTTCAAAGCCAACGCCGCCCAGAGCATAGTTTACGGGCCATTCCCAGGCAACGTCAGGATGACCGTTGAAGATGATTCTTCTTTTAACTTCGCCTGTGCACTTCTTGATAGCGGTTACGTTGTGACCTGTTTTTTCAGGGAAAAGAGGGTCGATAAGCTTCTTGTAAACGCCGAACTGAGCGAGAACAAGGAAAAGACCTGCAGCAATAAGAAGAATGCTTGCAAGGGGGAAGAAGAAGAAAAGAACAACAGCGGCGAGAACGAAAGTCATTGTGAAATAAATCCAGCCGTAGAATGAACGGGGATTTTCTTTGAAGGATTCAACGGATACGTTTTCACAGCCGCATTCGTTTTTGAGCACGTCAGCCATATAACGGCAAGCCTGCTCTTCACCCTTTGAACCGGGTTCACGCTTTTCGAATGTTTTGCAGATATGAGTGATTTCTTTAATCATATAATCTGCATATTCGTCTTTTTTTGCAATGAGTTTTTTGAGATCCATAAGAACTCCTCCCAACAAATAATTTTCATATATATTATGGTATAATTTTCAAACAAAGTCAACAATTTAATTCGGTTTTTTAATGTTTTTTTGACGTAAATGCTGAGTCGTGCAGACGATTAATCAAAAAGAACTGTTGTAATTGCATAAACAACAAATAAAAACAAAACTTTTTCTTGACATACGGATTATGCGGTGTTATACTTTAATACAATAAATCAACAAATCGTTTCAGGAAGTATTTTTATGAATAATATTTTTGCAACAGCATATTTTTACTTTTACTTTTGCTCAGAAAAATAGAGTAAGGGTTTTTTGCTGTATGTAAAAGCGTTGTTTTATCGATTTAATGCGCCGCAGTAAAAAACTGCGGCGTTTTTAATTTTTAACAGGCGGGTGTGTGTAAAATGAAAACCGTTAACGTGAAGGCATCAAGAGAATATAATGTATGCATTGAAAGAGGAATTCTCAAAAATGCAGGTGAAATGATAGCAGCAGTGCATAAGCCCTGCAAGGCTATGATTATAAGTGATACTAACGTTGCACCGCTTTATGAAAAAACGGTTACGGATTCCCTTCGCGCATCGGGCTTTGAAACGGTAAGCTTCATTATCGAGGCGGGTGAGGAATCCAAAAATGCCGCAAATCTTGCTTTTATATGGGAATCGCTTGCGGAGAATTCTCTTACACGAAGTGACATAATCGTTGCTCTTGGCGGCGGTGTTGTGGGAGACCTTTCGGGTTTTGCGGCGGCTACGTATCTCAGAGGAATAGAGTATATCCAGATTCCCACAACCCTGTTGGCAATGGTTGATTCTTCTGTCGGCGGCAAAACGGCAGTTGATTTAAAAGCGGGTAAAAACCTTGCAGGTGCGTTTTATCAGCCCTCTCTTGTTATTTGCGACCCCGAAGCGCTGAACACTCTTTCGCCTCAGGTTTACTCTGACGGAATGGCAGAGGTTATAAAGTACGGTTTTATAAACCGCCCCGGATTGCTCAGCTTGCTTGAGAGTGATTTTGATATTGCGGACGTTATTGAAATTTGCGTTGAAGATAAAAGGGACATTGTCTCGCTTGATGAAAAGGATAACGGTCTGCGTCAGCTTCTAAATCTCGGTCACACGGTAGGTCACGGTATTGAGCGTTGCTCGGGCTATTCAATAACTCACGGCAGTGCCGTAGCGGCGGGTATGGTGATTATAACCCGTGCGGCAATAAGAGCAGGAATTTGCGAAAACGTCGTTCTTGAAGTTTTGATAAGATTGCTTGAAAAATTCAGCCTGCCTACATCGTGTGATTTTACAGTGCAGGAAATTTGCAGCGCAGCATTTAACGACAAAAAAAGAAAAGGCAACAGAATTACGCTTGTAATTCCCGAGAAGTTAGGTAAAAGCGAGCTTGTGCCCTATGACGTAGATAAGCTTTTGGATTTTATTTCTGGAGCGTGGGAAAATGACTAAAGTACTCAATTCGCCGTCACTCGGCGGAAAAATAAGAGCCATACCGTCAAAATCTGAGGCGCACCGCCAGCTTATATGTGCGGCATTGAGTAAATCTACTGTTGAGATTGTTTGTCCTCAGACTAGTATGGATATTGAAGCCACCGCAAGATGCCTTTGCGCAATGGGCGCAGAAATTGAGTATATAAACGGTGTATACAAAGTAACTCCCATTACTCAGCCTGAGGAAAAAGCCGTGCTTGACTGTGGCGAATCAGGCTCAACGCTCAGATTTCTGCTTCCCGTTGTGTGTGCTCTGGGAATTGAAGCGGATTTCATTATGAGAGGAAGACTTTCTCAAAGACCTATGACCGCTCTTACCAATGAGCTTTGCGCCCATTCTGTGCAGATATGGCAGGAGGGGGAGCATCTTTACACAAAAGGAAAAGCGCAAGGTACACAGTGGAAAATAGATGCAGGCATTTCTTCACAGTATGTAAGCGGATTGCTGTTTATGCTAAGTATAATCGGCGGCACGCTTGAGCTTACGGGCAAGGTGGAAAGTGCGGCTTATATTGATATGACTGTTAAAGCTCTCAAAGATTTTTCGGCGGATATTAAGAATGACGGCAGAATTTATACAGTTAAGAATAACCCTCTTTGCTGCCCTGACGGCAAAATGGTAACGGGAGGAGATTGGTCAAACGCAGCGTTTTTTATTGTTGCGGGCGCAATCGGTAAAAATCCCGTAACGGTTGACGGGCTTGAGCTTTCTTCAGTTCAGGGTGACAAAGGAATAGTCGGTATTCTTGAGAGTTTCGGAGCGAAAATAGAGGCTCAGGGCAGGGCGGTTACCGCTTATCCTTCAGAGCTTACAGCGACTCAAGTAGATGCCGCTCAGGTGCCCGACCTTGTACCGGTTGTTGCGGTTGCTGCAAGTGTTGCAAAAGGAACAACCCGTATTTACGGCGCTTCACGTCTGAGACTTAAGGAAAGTGACAGACTTGAAACTGTTTGCAATATGCTCACGGCTTTCGGCGCAAAGGTTGAAATAACCGAAGACGGGCTTCTTGTACAAGGTGTTGACTGTCTTACAGGTGGTACTGCGGATTCTGCAGGTGACCACAGAATAGCAATGAGCGCCGCCGTTGCCTCAACAGTATGCAAAGGCTCCGTTGAGATAACGGGAGCGCAGGCGGTAAGTAAATCCTATCCTGCATTCTGGGAGGATTTTGAAAAAATGAGTGAAGGAGCATAACAATGCTTTATCCCTACGGATATAACTTAAAATTATATATAGAGGGCGGCTCACACGATGATAAAATCGAGATGTATCTCGACGGCTTCCCCGCAGGCTTTCAAATAAATACCGATGAGCTTTTAAGTTTTATGCAAAGGCGTGCACCGGGTAGAAATGAATTCTCAACCTCAAGAAATGAGGGTGATGTGCCTGAGTTCTTAACGGGTGTTGAAAACGGTGTTACTCAGGGCAGAAGAATTCACGCCGTAATCCGTAACAGCAATCAGCATTCCTCTGATTATTCGCAGGTTAAGGATATTCCTAGACCTTCTCACGCCGATTTTTCCGCTATCAGTAAATACGGAGCGGACGTAGACCTGAGGGGCGGAGGCCATTACTCAGGCAGGCTTACTGCAATGCTTTGCGTTGCAGGCGGTTTGTGCATTCAGTATCTTAAGAAAAAAGGTATTGAAATCTATGCTCACGTTTACAGTATAGCAGATGTTAAAGATACTCCTTTTGATGCAGTGAATCCCGATTTTGCTGCTCTCTCAGGTAAAGAATATCCCGTTATTGATGATGAGTCTTGCGAGCGTATGAAGGCAGAGATAGCCAAAGCCAAAAGCGAGGGCGATTCTGTAGGTGGAGTTGTCGAATGTGCGGTTACGGGGCTTGAGGCAGGCTTGGGTGAGCATATGTTTGCAGGTGTTGAAGCGCGCGTCGCATCGGCACTTTTTGCGGTGCCTGCGGTAAAGGGTGTTGAATTCGGTGCTGGCTTTGCGAGCGCAGGTCTCAGAGGGTCCGAGAATAATGACCCGTTTGTAACAGACGGCGTAAAGGTGAGCACTCTCACCAATAATTGCGGCGGTATTTTAGGCGGAATGACCAATTCGATGCCCATTGTGGTGCGCGCGGCATTCAAACCTACACCGTCAATTGCAAAAGAACAGCAGAGCGTTTCATTGTCTGAAATGAAAAACGTAACGTTCAGTATAAAGGGCAGGCACGATCCTTGCATAGTTTTCCGTGCAGTACCCGTTGTTGAGGCGGCGGTTGCGTTGGCTGTTTGTGATATACTGGCAGACGGAGGAATTTTAAGATGATTAATGAAAATCTTTCAATAGAAGAACTCAGAGGAAAAATAGATGCAATTGATACAGAGCTTGTAAAGCTTTTTGCAGAAAGAATGGAGGTTTCTTCAGGCGTTGCTGAGTATAAGCGTCAGAGGGGGTTGCCCGTGCTTGATGCAGGTAGGGAGCGCTCGTTGCTTTCCAAAGTTTCCGAAATGGCTGGCGAGGATTTTGCAAGCTACGTAAGGGCTCTTTATTCCACCATTTTTTCTCTTTCCCGTTCGTATCAGCAAAAGCTTATAAGCGGCACGACGGAAAGTGTTGTAAGAATTGATGAAGCAATTAAAAATACAAATCCGCTTTTCCCGCCTTCGGCGGTAGTTGCCTGCCAGGGTATAGAGGGGGCGTATTCGCAGATTGCGGCTCAGAAGATGTTTGAGCTTCCGGATATTCAGTATTACACAAGCTTCGGTGAGGTTTTTGATGCCATTGAATCCGGCAAGTGCCGCTACGGAGTTCTGCCGCTTGAGAACAGCACAGCAGGCTCTGTTACAAAAATCTATGACCTTATGAATAAGCATCAGTTTTACATTGTAAAATCCTGGAGACTTAAGATTGACCATAATCTCCTTGCAAAGCCCGGTGTAAAGCTTGAGGAAATTCGCGAGGTTTATTCTCACGAGCAGGCGATAAATCAGTGCGCCGCATTCCTGCGCGAGAATCCTCAGATAAAGGTTGTTGAGTGTGCAAACACGGCTATGGCGGCGCGCTTTGCCGCTTCGAGCGACAGAAGCGACGTTGCAGCTCTTTCTTCAAGGGACTGTGCGGAGACCTACGGTCTTAACAATCTTGTTCCCAACGTGCAGGATAACGCAAATAATTACACACGCTTTATCTGCATTTCAAGAGACCTGGAGATTTATCCCGGAGCGGATAAAACTTCTATTATGACGGTTGCTCCCAATAAACCCGGTGCTTTGTATTCGTTGCTTTCGCTTTTTTATGCGGAGGGTGTAAACCTCACAAAGCTGGAATCAAGACCCATCCCGGAACGTGATTTTGAATTCCTGTTCTATTTTGATATAGACGTTTCCGTTTATTCCCCTAAGCTTGCCGCAGTTATCGGTGAGCTCGAAAAGCAGAGTGACAGATTCAGATATCTCGGCAGCTACAGCGAGCGTATCGGATAGGGAGGAATAAGCTTGAAGAATCAGAAGGATTTGAAGGTTGCATTGCTCGGCAGAAAGCTTTCTCACAGCTTTTCTCCTCAGATTCATGCTTTGCTTGCGGATTATGAATACCGTCTTCAGGAGCTTGAGCCCGAAGAGGTTGGGGAGTTTCTTCAAAAAGGTGAGTTTGATGCTCTCAACGTAACCATTCCTTATAAAAAAGCAGTTATGCCGTACCTTGCCGAAATATCTGAGCAGGCAAGAAAAATCGGCTCTGTAAATACAATTACCCGTACAGAAAGCGGACTTCGCGGTGATAATACCGATTATTACGGATTCTCCTTTATGCTCAGACGCTCAGGTATTGAGGTTGAGGGCAAAAAGGTGCTTGTGCTCGGCTCAGGCGGTGCATCTGTTACGGTAAAAGCCGTGCTTGCGGATCTGAATGCAGGTCAGATTATAACCGTTTCAAGAAGCGGCGATAATAATTACGGTAATATTTCAGTCCATTACGATGCCGAGGTTATAGTCAACACAACTCCTGTCGGAATGTATCCCGAAAACGGTAAAGCGGCAGTTTGTCTTGATGATTTCAAGGTTTGCGAGGGTGTTCTGGATCTTATATATAACCCTGCAAGAACAAAGCTTCTTTGTGACGCGAAAAGACTCGGTATAAAGTATGCAAACGGACTCTCTATGCTCGTGGCGCAGGCAAAGCTTGCAAGTGAGCTTTTTATGGGAGGCGCAATCCCCGATGAAGAAATCAACCGTGTGCTTGGCATAATGGAGGCGCAAAGCGAAAATATAGTTCTTGTCGGAATGCCCGGCAGCGGAAAATCCACCGCGGGCCGAGCTCTTGCACAAAAGCTCGGCAGAGAATTTGTTGATACCGATTCAATGGTTGAAGCAGCGTCGGGTATCACAATTCCTGAGATTTTTGAAAAATACGGCGAAGATGAATTCAGGAAAAGAGAGCATCTTGCGGCATGCGAAGCAGGCAAAAGAAGCTCGCTCGTTATCGCTACGGGCGGCGGAATTATAAAGAGAGAAGAGAATTATATACCGCTCAGCCAGAATTCCAAAATCGTTTTTCTTGACAGAGATATAAACACTCTGCCCGTTGACGGCAGACCTCTTTCTCAGGCAAATCCGCTTAAAAAGCTTTATGAAGAGCGTCTTCCGCTTTATATTAAGTTCAGCGATGCGAAGGCGCAGTGTGAGCCTGAGGTTGAAAAAACCGTTCAGAATATTTTAAATGCCCTTGAGGCGGAAGGGAGAAAATATGAAACTGCTTGTGATTAACGGCCCTAACCTTAATATGCTCGGTCTCAGAGAGCCTGAGCTTTACGGCAAAAACGATTATGCCGCGTTGTGTGAGCTTATCTCTAAAGCGTGCGACGGAATTGAATATGAAATTTATCAGTCCAACCACGAAGGGGATATAGTTGATAAAATTCAGCAGTCCTACGGTAACGTGAATGCGATAGTTATAAATCCTGCCGCATATACTCACACAAGCGTCGCCATTCTTGATGCGCTCAAGGCGGTTTCAATCCCTGCGGTTGAGGTGCATCTTACGGATATTTCTCAGCGTGAAGAATTCAGGAAGCATTCTTTTGTTTCCCTCTATGCTGAAAAAACAATAGCGGGTCACGGTTTTGACGGATACCGCGAGGCAATTGAATATTTAAGAGAAAAGTATAACTGATATAAGTGAGGAGGAAATTATGATGTCAATGGATTTTAAAAGAAAGCTTCCCATCCCTATGGAAGTCAAGGAAAAGTACCCCGTATCATTTGCTGCATCACAGAGAAAAGCTCATATAGATAAAGAGGTTCAGGATATTTTTGAGGGTACAAGTAAAAAAATGCTCCTTGTTATCGGTCCTTGCTCTGCGGACAGAGAGGATGCGGTAATGGAATACTGCGAAAAGCTCAAGGCTGTGCAGGAAAAGGTTGAGGATAAACTCGTAATCGTGCCCAGAATTTATACCAACAAACCCAGAACAACGGGAGACGGCTATAAGGGAATGCTTCACCAGCCGGACCCCAACGAAAAACCCGACCCGTTCAAGGGAATTCTTGCAATCCGTCATCTCCATACTCGCGTGCTCACAGAACTCGGTATGTCCACTGCTGACGAAATGCTCTACCCCGATAATCACAGATATCTTTCCGACCTTATGTCCTACGTTGCCGTTGGTGCGCGTTCAAGTGAAAATCAGGAGCACAGACTTGTTTCGAGCGGTATCTCCGTGCCTGTGGGTATGAAGAATCCCACTGCAGGCGACCTTTCGGTTATGATGAATTCAATCACCGCCGCACAGCACAGTCACTCTTTCATTTACAGAGGCTGGGACGTTGAAACCACAGGCAATCCTCTTGCTCACGCAATCCTCAGAGGCTACGTTGACGAAACAGGCAAGAGCCACCCCAACTATCATTATGAGGATCTTGAACAGCTTTGTGAAATGTATGCAAAAACAAACCTTTCAAATCCTGCCGTTATAGTGGATGCCAACCATGCAAACTCTGGCAAAAAGTATGCCGAGCAGCCCAGAATCTGCAAGGAAGTGCTTCATTCCTGCCGCCACAATACGGATATTGCAAAAATCGTAAAGGGCTTTATGGTTGAAAGCTACCTTGTTGACGGTGCGCAGAAGCTTGGTTCTTGCGAGCCTGTTTACGGTCAGTCAATCACCGACCCCTGCCTCGGCTGGGAAAAGACCGAAAAACTCATCCTCGATATCGCTGAGTTAATCTGACATTTATAACGTAACACGGAAAATTCGCTTCTGATGCGTGATTTTCCGTGTTTTTGTTTGCTTTAGGTGTAGCAATCGGCGGGGATATGTGTTAAAATAAAAAAAGATTGTTTTGAAGAGGGCAGAATATGAAGAAAATGAACAGAGAAAAGCTTAAATATTACGCGAGGATGGCGGCGGAGAGTTACGTTGACGACCCCGTTCATTCTTACGCAACCAAATCGGTTGAGAGAAGGAAGAAGTACGTTTATCATTTTATGATGGAAAGGCTTGCTACCTCAAACCGTGAGGATATTATATATTTTGATGAGCAGGAGCGCGGACTTTGCGTGTGGCGCGATGCTCACAATGAATACACAATGTTCGATTTTCTAAAGTGTCCCAACTGGGTTTTTCTGGCTTTTTATTGGTGGCACACCGCCAAAACCCTCAAAGCATACAGTCATCTCGATTCCAAGGTGTTTGAAAAGAATACTCTCATAATTTCACCTGTTTTTGTTGATAAAAAGCATCAGGGGCAGGGCGTTGCAACGAAGCTTATTCAGCGCGGGATTGATGAACTTGTGCCTCAGGGGTATAAACTCGGGCTTGAAACACAGAATCCGGACAATGTAGGCTTTTATGAAAAACTCGGTTTTAAAACCGTTAAATTCGATTATTGGAAGAGTGAAAAAATTCATAACTATTATATGGTTTATGACGGCTCAAAGGAGAAATAAAAATGGCTTTTATAAGTGTGTTTGACGTTATCGGTCCCAATATGGTAGGTCCCTCCAGCTCGCATACAGCAGGTGCCGCAACAATCGGCCTGCTTGCACGCAAGATGATAGGTGAGCAGATTAAAAAGGTGAATTTCGTTCTTTACGGCTCTTTTGCAAAAACATACAAGGGTCACGGTACTGACAGAGCATTGCTCGGCGGAATTCTCGGCTTTTCCACGGATGACGTACGCATAAGAGATTCTTTTGAGCTTGCCAAGTGGGAGAATATTGAGTATTCCTACGAGTGTAACGATGCCGAGGAGGATATTTACCCCAATACCGTTGATATTGAAATGGAAAGCGTCAGCGGAAGAAAGCTTGTTGTAAGGGGCGAATCCATAGGCGGTGGAAAAGTAAGGCTTACCAGAATCAATTCCGTAAAGGTTCACTTTACCGGCGAATACCACGCGTTGATTGTTAAATACCGCGACGTGCCC
This sequence comes from Acutalibacteraceae bacterium, assembly GCA_045592385.1. Lineage (GTDB taxonomy): Bacteria > Bacillota > Clostridia > Oscillospirales > Acutalibacteraceae > CAG-177. The sequence goes on along the minus strand of JAZNUP010000006.1, from coordinate 9,715 downwards.
GGTGTTGTTGCGAGCGTTACAACCGTGCTGAGTAATTATGACGTGAATATTGCTTACCTCAGAGTTTTCAGAGAGTCCAAGGGCGGCCTTGCGTATACAATAATTGAATCGGATGAAGAGATTACCGCCGATGCCGTTGAGGAAATGAAGAAGAACTCGGTGATTGAAGATATTATGGTTGTAAGGAGATAAGTTTATGGATTTTACAAATGCTTGCGAGCTTATAGAACTTTGCGAAAAAAGCGGAAAATCCGTTGCTGATATTATGAGAGAGCGCGAAATAGTGCTGGGTGAAACCGATGCTGCAACCGTTGAGGAGAAAATGAGAAAAGCGCTTGAAATAATGCGCGAATCTGCTCACACTCCCATTAAGAGCGCATTGCGTTCAACCGGCGGACTTATCGGCGGTGAGGCTGCTAAACTCAATGCCCACAGAATGGCCGGCAAGTCCATCTGCTCGGGTGTGCTTTCCAAAGCTCTGATTTATTCCCAGGCTGTACCTGAAATGAATGCTTCAATGGGTGTAATCGTTGCCGCTCCCACAGCCGGCTCGGCAGGTGTTCTGCCTGCTGTGCTTTTCGCTCTTGAAGAAGAATTTGAGCTGAGCTATGAAACCGTGATTGACGGTCTGTTTACCGCGGGCGCAGTGGGATATCTGCTTATGCGCAATGCCTCTGTTGCAGGCGCGCAGGCGGGTTGCCAGGCAGAGGTCGGTTCGGCTTCCGCAATGGCTGCGGCTGCCGCGGTTGCTATGATGGGCGGCGGTGTGAAAGAATGCCTTGATGCGGCATCCGTATCTTTGAGCAATCTGCTTGGCCTTGTGTGCGACCCCATTGCGGGTCTTGTTGAAGCTCCGTGCCAGAGCAGAAATGCAATCGGTGCTGCAAATGCGCTCACAAGTGCCGAGATGGCACTCAGCGGCATAAAAGCGGTAATTCCGTTTGATGAAATGGCACAGTCAATGTATACCGTTGGCTGCAAGCTTCCCAACGAATTAAGAGAAACTGCACTTGGCGGTTGTGCGGCAACTCCTACGGGATGCGCACTTAAATGTAAAATCTTCTGTGAGGGATAACAAAAGACCTGCGGCTTTTATTCCGCAGGTCTTTTTATGTTTTAAATCATTTCAAGAATTTTTTTGAGGTTTTCAAGACCGGTTGAGATTCCTTCAACAGGGTCCTCCATTCCCTCAAACTCAATGCTTACGTATCCGTCATAGCCGCTTGATTTGAGGATTGAAAGGCACTGCATAACGGGGATATCACCGTGGCAGAGGATAGCGCCTCTGAGATAGTTACCGCCTCTGCTCCTGAAAAAGCCTTTGCCGGGGTTGAAGCTGTTGCCGCTCTTGATATGGAAATCCTTTACGTGAACGTGCTTTGCGTAGCTTGCAACTCTGCCTACCGCTACGGGTGAGGGGTCATCCGCGCAGGCGAAGTTGCCTATATCAACAAGCAGACCGAAATTCTCGTGAGCAACCGCATTTACGAGCTTTTCAACTCTCATACTCTCCTGGCAGAAGAAACCGTGATTTTCAACGGTGGTTGCAATTCCCTTGGCTGCGGCATATTCGGTTACCGCTCTGCAGCCTTCAGCAAGAATGGGAAGTGCCTGGTCAAAGCCTTTGTATGCTTTCTCGGCTGTTTTGTAGCCGCCCGTTGCATCGTGGCGCATTACCTTTACACCGAGGATTTCTGCAATATCAACCTTGCGCTTGAGTCTCTCAATTTCATCTTCAAGACTTTCAGCATTAAGAAAATCCGCTCCGATTGTGTAACTTGCTATCGGGAGACCTATTCTTTCGCTTTCAGCTTTTATGCGCCTTGCAAAATCCGCTTCGCTTTCACCCTCAGGGGGCTGCAAATCGGTGAATTCAATGGCATCAAAGCCCATATCCTTTGCAAGCTGCATAACGGTAAGCTGGTCGTATTTACCGGCTGAAAGGAGCTTTGAATAGCTGTAACTGCTTACACAGGTTTTCATCGGTTTTAAACCTCCTTAGCAGCCGTGTGACTTAAGAAATTCAACGGCGCTTCTGATATCTCTCTCGGGATTGTCGCCTACCTCGCGCTCAATGGTAAGGAAGCCCTTGAAGCCGATTTCCTCAAGTGCGTTGAGGTATTCAGCCCACGGAACCTGACCTTCACCAAGAGGAACTTCAAGGTAAGAGGGGCCGGTAACGATAGGATCTTTGGTAAGGCCGTAAACGATTTCGGGATCCTTATAGAAGAGCTGCTTACCGTCCTTGGCGTGGGTATGAACTATGTAATCCTTGAGGTTGTGAACTGCCTGAACGGGATCGTCACCGCATACCATAACGAGGTTAGCGGGGTCAAGGTTTACTGCAACGCCTGTGGAATGGAGACCGTCAAGGAATTCCTTGAGAACAGCGGAGGTTTCGGGGCCGGTTTCGATTGCGAAATGAGCCTCCACGCTGTCAGCATATTCAGCGAGCTCTGCGCAGGCTTCCTGCATAATTTTATATCTGTCGTGGTTGGGGTCTGAAGGAACAACGCCGATGTGAGTTGTAACAACGTCTGTTCCGAGCTCTTTTGCGAGGTCAAGGATTCTCTTGGATTTTTCAATTCTCCAGGGATTTTCGTCAGGACGGATAAAGCCGCCGCCGAGATCTCCGCAAAGAGCGGAGATTACAAGACCGTTATCTGCAACAAGGTTTCTGAAATCAGCCTTGCTCTGAGCGGTCATATTCTCGGGAGCCATCTCACCGCTTGTAGCATAAACCTGAATACCGTTAGCGCCTACTGCCGCTGCCTTCTGAACTGCGGTTGCGATGTCGGTACGGAAACTGTTAATTATAACACCAATAGGAAATCTGCCCATAAAAATAACTCCTTTACAAAGTATTGCGATTACAATGATAACAAAAAAACACACTTAATTCAATATTTTTTTAAAACTTTACTTTACTTTTTTTGCAGGTATGGTATATTTATAAAGTAAGTATTTTAACGGAGGTTATAATTATGTCAAAAGACGTTAAAATTGCAATTATCGGTTGCGGTACTATTGCAAATTCTGCCCACATTCCTGCTTATCTTAAAGCTCCCGGGGTGGAAATCAAATATTTCTGCGATATCATCCCTGAAAGAGCGGATAGGGCTGTTGAAAAGTACGGCTGCGGCACAGCGGTTTACGATTATCACGAAATTCTCAACGACCCTGAGCTTGATGCGGTTTCCGTATGTACTCACAATGATTTCCATTCAATTATTTCAATTGATTTTATGAGAGCCGGCAAGGACGTTCTTTGCGAAAAGCCTGCCGCACGCATCCTCAGCGAAGCGCTTGAGATGCAGAAGGTTGCTCACGAAACAGGTGCAATCCTCAATATCGGCGTTTGCAACCGTTTTGGTACTCAGGTAAATCAGGTCAAAAAGATGATTGATGACGGTGAACTCGGTGAGGTTTACCACGTATATGCAAGCTTCAGGGCATACCGTTCCATTCCCGGAATCGGCGGCGATTTTACAAGAAAAGCTTCTGCGGGCGGCGGTGCTCTTATTGACTGGGGAGTTCATTATATCGATCTCATTCTTTACTGCTGCGGCGAGCCCAAGCCCATTACCGCTTCCGGCGAGGCATTCTGCAAGCTCGGCAAGAACATAAAGGATTATGTTTACACAAGTATGTGGGCTGAGGAAACCAAGGAAGAAGACGGTGTTTATGATGTTGACGACAGTGTTGTAGGTCTTGTAAGAACCGAAGGTCCCGTTATCAGCTTCAACGGTGCATGGGCACAGAACATCAACCAGAAAGAAACATATATTGACTTTATCGGTACCAAGGGCGGTATCAGACTTCAGTACTGCGGTGATTTTGTATATTACGGAGTCAAGAACGGTATGCTTACCGAAATGGCAACGTCTTACAGAACGAATAATTTCTATGAGGAAGAAGTTCTCTCCTTTGTTGACTGCATAAAGAACCGTACTCACAACCAGGCATATATTGATTACGCTGTTGAAACTTCAAGAATTCTTCAGGCAATCTATGATTCTTCGGAGCAACACAGAGAAATCGTTATTGAAAGATAAATTTTTGGAGGTATTTTAAAATGGATGTAAGAATTTTTAAGACAGAAGAAGAAATCGGCGCAGCAGCAGGTAAAATGTTCTGCGATTTCGTAAATTCAAAGCCTGACTGTGTTCTCGGCTTTGCAACAGGTGCAACTCCCGTTCCCACCTACAGCTATATGGCTGACCAGTGCAACAAGGGCAACGTAACCTTCAAGGACGTTAAAACCTTCAATCTTGATGAATACTGCGATCTTCCCAAGGAGCACAAGAACAGCTTCTATATGTTTATGTATGACAACCTTTTCTCAAAGGTAGACCTCAAGCCCGAAAATATTGATTTCCTTGACGGTAATACAGACCCCGAAGCTGAGAGCGCAAGATATGCAGCATCCATTGAAGCAAAGGGTGGCATTGATATTCAGCTTCTCGGTATCGGCAGAAACGGTCACATCGCATTCAACGAGCCCGCTGATGAATTCTCAGGCGAAGCATACAAAATCAAGCTTACTGACAGCACAATCGAAGCAAACTCCATTTACTTTGACGATATCGCAATGCCCCGTTACGCAATGACTATGGGTATCGGTTCAATTATGAAGGCTAAGAAGATTATCTTCATTGCTACCGGCGATTCAAAGGCTCAGGCTGTTCATGATATGATCAAGGGCGAAGTTACTCCCAAGTGTCCCGCATCAATTCTTCAGAATCACGCAGACGTTACCGTATTCCTTGATGAAGCTGCAGCTTCCATGCTTTAATTAATCATAAAAATAATCCCTTCGTTGTTTTTGCGGCGAAGGGATTTTTGATAGGAGAAAGAATATGGCACATTTTGACATACCTTTTGTTGACAGAAACTCTGAGCGCAAGATGCTCCCTCAGCGAGTAAGGCAGATAATTGACCACGTTTCCCACCGCATTTTTAGTGACAGTGAGTGCGCTGGCGATTTCCTTATGCGTGACGGTCAGTCGGATATTTCAAAAATAAACGAGGGCGAATGGAAGCCTTTCGGCAAGGATGATTACTGGGGCTACCGCGAGCAGTATTGCTGGTTCAAACAGACCGTTACCGTGCCTGAAAGATTTTCAGGTAAGAACGTTGTTTATTCCGTCACTCCCAGACCCGATTCCGGCTGGAACACCAGAGGCGAGCAGTTTATAGTTTACGTTGACGGTAAAATGGTGCAGGGTGTTGACCTAAACCACGATTATATCCGCCTCGTTGAAAACGCAAAGGGCGGCGAAACCTTTGAAATCGCGCTGAGTGCTTACTGTGATGACCATGAATACCGCGGCCCCGTTCAGCTGAGAACTTCTCTCAAAACAATTGACGATGAAGTAAGCGGACTTTATTATGATTTGCTTGTTGCGTGGGATGCAGCTCATTTCCATGAGAGTGACGATCTTGACAGAATAGATTCAATGAAGCTTCTTAACGAGGCTGTTTCGATGCTTGATATGAACACAAGCGATGATGAATATTTTCATCAGACTGTAAAGCAGGTAAGGGAATTTGTTGCCGAAAAGATTTACGGTGCCGACAGTGGCGTAGTATCTTCTGCAATCGGTCACACTCATATTGACACTGCCTGGCTTTGGAGAATCCGTCAGACAAGGGATAAGGCAGGCCGTTCATTTGCAACGGTTGTAAACCTTATGAAAGAATTCCCTGAGTATAAATTTATGTCCCCTCAGGCACAGCTTTACGATTACGTCAAGCAGGATTATCCCGAGCTTTACAACGAAATCAAGGAGATGGTAAAGCAGGGCAGATGGGAAGCTGAGGGCAGTATGTGGGTTGAGTCCGATACCAACGTTGTTTCGGGCGAATCCCTTGTGCGCCAGTTCCTTGTAGGCAAGCGTTTCTTTAGGGATGAATTCGGCGCGGATAATAAAATTATGTGGCTTCCCGATGTTTTCGGTTACAGTGCGGCGCTTCCTCAGATTATGAAGCTTGCCGATATCAACTATTTTATGACCACCAAAATTTCGTGGAATGAGTATAACCGTTTCCCCTTTGATACGTTTATGTGGAAGGGCATTGACGGTACTAAGATCCTTTCTCATTTCAGCCCCTCAAAGAGCTGTGAGGATGACAGATATCAGACCACTTATAACACAAATCTCAACCCCTGCAACGTAATCGGCGGCTGGAAGCGTTACAGTAATAAGGACCTTAACAGAAACTATCTCTGCTCCTTCGGCCACGGTGACGGCGGCGGCGGACCCACCAGAGGAATGCTTGAAAACGGCAGGAGAATGGCAAAGGGCGTGCCCGGATGTCCTAACGTAAAGATGGAGTTTGCAAGAGATTTCTTTGACCGCCTTGCGCAGGAGGTAAAGGGAAGTGACCGTTTACCCGAGTGGGCAGGTGAGCTTTATCTTGAATTCCACAGAGGAACTCTTACCGCACAGGCAAGAAACAAGAAGTATAACCGCAAGAGTGAGCTGCTCTATCACGATGCCGAAACTCTTTGTGAAATTGCAAATATCCTCAAGGGCGAAAAATATCCCTCAAACGAAATCCTTGAAGCGTGGAAGATAATTCTTCTCAATCAGTTCCACGATATCATTCCCGGCTCGTCAATTGCCGCTGTTTATGAGGATTCCAAGGAGCAGTATGAGCAAATCGGCAAAGACGGAAGAGAAATTGTTGCAGGTGCTCTCAAAGTGCTTGCAGACGGTATCAATACCGAAGCTGATTCGCTCGTTGTATTCAACACTCTCGGCTTTGCAAGGGATGACGTTGTTATTACCGATATGCCTGCAAGGGCTGATTTTGCCATTGTTGATGAGCAGGGTAATGCCTGCGCCTGGCAGAAGACCTATGACGGCAGACTTGCTTTCTTTGCTAAGAATGTTCCCTCAAAGGGCTTCAAAGCATTCAGAATTATTGACGGCTCGGCTCAGAATGTGCCTGCGGTAACTGCAATCAACAGCTTTGAGAATGATTTCTACAAGGTTGATTTTGATGAAGATATGAACATCACTTCTCTTTATCATAAAGAGAGCGGCAGATGCGTTGCTCCCGAGGGCGAGCTTCTTAACAGACTTATCGCTTATGAGGACAGACCTCATAACCACGAAGCCTGGGATATCAAGTGCTATTACGGCGAAAAGTTCTGGAACGTTGATAAGGTTGACAGTAAGGAAATCGTTGAAAGCGGCGCAGTGCGTACCGTATTCAAGGTTGAACGCACTTTCAATCTTTCAAAAATCACACAGTACTTTATTTTCTATCCCCACACCGCAAGAATTGACGTTGCTTACGACGTTGACTGGAAAGAAAAGCGCATAGCCCTTAAGGCTGATTATCCCGTTGATGTAAATACCGTTAAGGCAACCTTTGATATTCAGTTCGGTAACATTGAACGTAACGCTCACAATAATACTACCTGGGATTATGCTCAGTTTGAGGTTTGCGGCCATAAGTGGGCAGACCTTTCCGATAACAGCTTCGGCTTCTCCGTACTCAACGATTGTAAGTACGGCTGGACTGTAAAGGACGGACACATTAAGCCCACCCTTCTCAGAAGCGCAACCGCTCCCAACCATCTTCAGGACAGAGAGCGCCATACCTTTACTTACGCTCTTTATCCCCATTCGGGCGCAGTCAGCTCGAGCGCGGTTGTTGAAGAGGGATATTCACTCAATGTTCCTCTTTACTGCGTATTCACCGAGGCTCATAAGGGCGAACTCGGCTCTGAATTCTCACTTGTAAGCGTTGATAAGAGCAACGTTATCATTGAAACCGTTAAGAAGGCGGAGGACAGTAACGCTCTCATCGTACGTCTTTATGAAACCTGGAACAGAAGAACTCCCTGCCGTGTTGATTTCGGAAAGGATATTGCTCAGGCTTATGAGTGCAACCTTCTTGAAGAAAAGGACGTTCCCGTTGACGTTGATAACAACGGTATTAATCTTACCTTCAAGCCCTTTGAAATCAAGACACTGAAGCTTATCCTTAAATAATATGAAAGCTATAATTATTCCTGACAGTTTCAAAGGAACACTTTCAGCTTCAACTGTTGCAGAAATACTCGGGCAGGCGGTGAAAGCCGCTTGCCCCGGATGCGAAATAAAGCTGCTGCCCGTTGCGGACGGCGGTGAGGGTACACTCGAGTGTTTTCAGAGTTTTATGGGCGGCGAAACGGTTGAAAAGGAGGTCACGGGACCTAATTTTCAGCGTGTAAAAGCAAAATTCTTGCTCTGCGGTGAAACTGCCGTGGTTGAAACGGCTCAGGCGGCGGGGCTGCCGCTCGCAAATCCCAAGGATGCAAAAAGCACCACCACCTACGGCGTGGGTGAGCTTATCTGCGAAGCAAAGAAACGCGGCGCAAAGCGTATAATACTCGGCATCGGCGGCAGTGCCACCAATGATTGCGGCTGCGGAGCTGCGGCTGCTATGGGTGTGCGTTTTTTCGATGCGCAGGGCGAAAGCTTTGTGCCTGTGGGTAAGACTCTTTCGCTTGTTGAAAAAATTGATTTTACCGAAAAAACAGATATCACTGTTTTGTGTGACGTTAAAAATCCGCTTTACGGCAGGAACGGAGCGGCTTATGTTTTTGCTCCTCAGAAGGGTGCCGATGAGGCAGACGTAGCCTTGCTTGATAACGGTATGCGCCGCTTTTCGCAAGTGCTCAGACGCTATGGCAAAAAAGTTGCCGAAGTACAGGGTGCAGGTGCCGCAGGCGGAATGGGTGCAGGCATGCTTGCGTTTTTTGAAGCAACACTTAAAAGCGGAATTGATACCGTGCTTGAAATGTCTGATTTCAGAAGAGCGGTTTGCGATGCCGACGTTGTTATAACCGGCGAGGGCTGCCTTGATTCTCAGAGCTTTTCCGGCAAGGTTATTGACGGCGTTGTAAGTGCAAGCGCGGGCAAACCCGTTATTGCCGTAGTCGGAATATCAAAGCTTGAAAATCCGGAAGAATACTCGCTTCACAAGGTGTTTGAAACCAACGAAGCGCATCTTGATTTTGAGTCTATAAAGGGCAGGGCGCTTGAGGATTTGAAGCTTTGTGCTGAAAAAGTTGCGTGGTATCTGCACGAACACTTTTGTTGACAGTGTTTTTTTGATGTGGTAAAATACTTTAAAATATTCGTAACAGGATGTGTTTATTATGAGCTATGCCGATAAGGTTTTTATAGAAAACTGCAAGGATATTCTTCAGAACGGTTTTTGGGATACCGACTGTGATGTAAGACCCCGTTGGGAGGACGGAACTCCCGCTCATACAGTTAAAAAATTCTGTTTGGTAAACCGCTATGATTTACGCAAGGAGTTCCCCGCGCTCACTCTCAGAAAAACTTTTATTAAGAGCGCTGTCGATGAATTGCTGTGGATATGGCAGAAGAAGTCGAACAACGTAAACGATCTCAGGGGTGCTATATGGGATTCCTGGGCTGATGAAAGCGGCTCCATCGGTAAGGCTTACGGTTATCAGCTTGGAGTAAAGCATCATTATAAAGAGGGCGATTTTGATCAGGTTGACCGTGTGCTTTACGATTTGAAGCATAACCCCGCAAGCCGCAGAATTATAACCAACATTTACGTTCATCAGGATTTGAACGAAATGAATCTTTATCCCTGTGCATACAGTATGACCTTCAACGTTTCGGGCAACACGCTCAACGGAATTCTCAACCAGCGCTCTCAGGATATGCTGGCTGCAAAC
>JAZNUP010000005.1:0-4022 GCA_045592385.1 Acutalibacteraceae bacterium | reverse complement strand
AACCATTCCGCCGGATATGAGAATTCTACACGACAGAGATTTTTTATCTGACATATTATCTGAATACACTGATGAAAAGTTTTTTCGTTTGTATCATAGTCTTAAAGATATACCTGAAATTGCAACGGATGATTTTGAAATTGCAACCGCAACACAAAAAGATATTAAAGCAATTGTGCAGATAATAAACGATTCATATACGGACATTTCAGTAAACTCGGAACTTATCAAGAGTTATACCAAAACACCTGTTTACAACGAAAACTTATGGATAATGGTTAAAGAAAAAGCAACTGATAAATTTGTCGGTTGCGGTTTGGCTGACTATGATATGGAAGCAAAAGAGATTGTACTTGAATGGATACAAGTGTTACCTGAATACCGTGGCAAGAAAATCGGACAGTTGATAGTTACAGAACTATTATTCAGAATGAAGGATGTTGCTGATTTTGCAACCGTTTCGGGCAAAGTTGATAATGAAACAAACCCCGAAGCACTATACAGAAAATGCGGATTTGTCGGTAATGATGTCTGGCATATACTGCATAAGAAATGAGGCTCGAATATGAAACACAAAGCAATATTCTTTGACCGTGACGGAACACTGACATATTTTACTGCTGAAAAAGAGGCTTGGCGTGACAGGCAAATCAGCTCTTGGAGCGGTAAGCCGTTTAAACTTGATTACGATAAAATGATGTCTTTGTTTCACCTTGCAAGTGAAGGCAGAAAGCCTTGGTATAAAACGCTTGATGATGAGCGTGAATTTTTCAGAAGATATTACTGTCACCTTCTTGTCGGTGAGGGTGTAACGGAAAACATTGATGAAAAAGCGGATTGCCTTTTGAATGAGCTTTGGTGCAACGGTGACAGAACTTTATTTTCAGAAACGGTTGAGGTGCTTGAGTATTTCAAAAGCCGTGGCTACAAAATGGGTGTTATAAGCGATACATCTCCGTCGCTTGAATTCACATTGCAACAGCTTGGTATTGCAAAATACTTCACGTCGTTTACTGCAAGCTCGTTGGTCGGTGCCGGAAAACCGAGTCCGATTATTTTCAATGCTGCACTTGAAGCACAAGGCGTAACCGCATTTGAAAGCATATTTGTTGACGACTGTAAGGAAGAAGCCGACGGCGCAAGAGAACAAGGCTTTACAGCCTTTTTCCTTGATCGAAGTGAAAAAAACAACGATGAATGGACTATTCATAATCTAAAACAGTTGATAGATTTTATTGAGGAATAATTATGAATAATAATAGTTTGAATTGGACTTTTGATACAGTTGCAGACACCTACGAAAAACTGCGACCCGGATATGTTGATGAGTTGTATCAAACTATCTTTGATTACGCACCACTCAACAATACAAGCCGTGTTGTTGAAATCGGTATTGGCGGCGGTCAGGCAACATTACCTTTTCTGGAAACGGGTTGTAATCTTACCGCAGTTGATTACGGTGAAAACTTCTGCGAAATCTGCCGTGAGAAATTTAAAAGTTATTCGAACTTTTCAGCAGTTTCAGGAAAATTTGAAGATATTGAGTTGAGCGGTGAGTATGACTTAATTTATTCCGCTTCGGCATTTCATTGGATACCAGAAGAAATCGGATATAAAAAGGTTTATGATATGCTGAAAGACGGCGGTGTTTTTGCCCGATTTGCAAATCATCCGTACCGTGATAAATGTAACCCTGCTTTGTTAGAAGAAATCAACGAAATCTATGCGGAATACTATTACCAATACCACAACAAGAAACAAGAACCACTTGTTGAATATTCCGAAGCTCAGGCTCGGAACAGAGCATTGATTGCCGAGAAATATGGCTTTACAGATATTCAATACAAGCTGTTTTACCGTACCCGCACATTCTCAGCAAAAGAATATAAAATGCTTCTCGGCACATATTCAGACCATATCTCTATTGAAAAAACTATCCGAGATGAGTTCTTTTCAAAGATAGAAGATGCAATTAATCGTCACGGCGGAGAGATTACAATTTATGACACAATAGATTTACAATTAGCAAGGAAATGAGGTTTTATTATGATATTTGAAGAAAAGAAAATCACATTAAAAGACGGCACGACTGCCATATTGAAAACTCCTGAAATTGATGATGCGCAAACATTACTCGATAATATTAAACTCACCGCTTCTCAAACGGATTTCTTTTCACGAGGTCCGGAAGATTGGGCCGGCTTTACTGCCGAGGATGAAAAGGATTGGATTCGCAATGTCCGAGAGTCCCAAAATACTTTGGTAATATCTTGCTTTGTAAACGGTCAGGCTGTAGGCAGCTGTGATATAACGTTTAAAACCGGCAGTAAAACGTCGCACAAATCCACGGTAGGAATCGCAATTCAGAAGAAGTATTGGAATATCGGTATCGGTTCAGCAATGTTCAATGAACTGATAAAAGCGGCAAAAAATCACGAAGGAACAGAATATATTGATCTCGAGTTTGTGGAAGGAAACTTCAGAGCAAAGGCACTTTACGAAAAATTTGGATTTCAAGTCAAATCGGTCAAGCCAAATTTCCTTAAATTAAAAGACGGAACATATCAGAACTTGGTTTATATGCAGAGATATTTATAAAATGATGATATTAAGGTGGTTTTTATGAAAGATAAATTAAAACAAATCAGCTTCAAACGTATGAACAGTGATGAATTTCCGATATATTCAAAATGGTCTGTAAAGGCATATGCCGAGCACCTGATAAAATCGGGTGACGAGAGGTTTATGTGGAAAGCAAAAAAGGAAGCAAAGGCGGAATTCAAGGATGTTTTTCCGCACGGCGCAGATTCTGCCGATAACTACCTCTATATCGTTGTGAATGAGAATGATGAAAAAATTGGTGTTATCGGTTATCAGAAAAGTCCGTTTGAAGAAAATGCCACTTTTGTAACCGAGAACGTTATCAAAGAGGAATACAGGGGTAAGGGCTACGGAAAAAGTGCATTTCTGAAGATTCAGGAGGATGCCCGCGAAAAAGGATTTTCAAAAATGGTGCTCAATACTTTCAAGCATACCACCGTATCGTACGGTATGTATGAGAGAAACGGATTTAAAGTGATTGAAGATTACGGCGGAAGCGTGATAATGGAGAAAATCTTTGATTGCACTGAGGAAAAATTATGAAAAAAGTTATAGTAATCGGCTGCCCGGGGAGCGGAAAAACAACCTTTGCCGAATAACTTAATAAGCTTACGGGGCTGCCGTTATACTATCTTGACGCTATATGGCATAAACCCGATAAAACTCACATCCCGAGGGAAGAGTTTGACCGCAGAATATCAGAGATATTTGCAACTCCCGAATGGATAATCGACGGCAATTATAACCGGACAATAGAAACAAGGCTTCAGCAGTGCGATACGGTTTTTCTTTTTGATTTGCCTGCCGAGGTGTGTATTCAGGGCGCAACGGACAGGCTCGGCAAAGGACGTTACGACCTGCCGTGGATAGAAAAAGAATTGGACCCGGAATTTGAAACGTTTATCAGAGATTTTTCAAAAACGTCTTTACCGAAGATTTATGAGCTTCTTGAGAAATACAAAAGCAAAGTGCAAATAACGGTTTTTAAATCAAGAGAAGAAGCGGATAACTACATAAAAGAAATAAGGTGACGCTATGAAATTAGTTATAATATTCGGCAATCTGGCTGTCGGTAAAATGACGGTCGGGCAGGAGCTTGCAAAAATCACGGATTTAAAACTGTTTCATAATCATATGACCATAGAGCCCGTTATAGAGATTTTTGGATACTATGAGGGTAAAACGGTACACAGATTGCGTCAGGTTTTCTTTGAGGAGTTTTCAAAAAGCAATAACTACGGAATGATATTCACCTATGTATGGGCTTTCGACCATCAAGGCGATTGGGACTACATAAAATATGTTTCCGATTTGTTCAAAGAGCAAGGTGCAGAAATTTATTATGTTGAGCTTGTTGCATCGCAGGAGATAAGACTTGAAAGAAACTCAACAGAAAACCGTCTTAACAATAAACCGTCAAA
>JAZNUP010000004.1:0-72226 GCA_045592385.1 Acutalibacteraceae bacterium | reverse complement strand
AAATTCAAAATAATGCAGATTGCCGACGTTCAGGATACGTGGATAACCTCACAGGATACAATCAATTTTATTGGAGCTGCGATCGACAAAGAAAATCCTGACCTTGTCATTTTCACAGGCGACCAGGTAAAAAGCTACGGCATCTCTATGCTTATTGGCAACAAAAGCAAGAACATTGAAAAAACAATAAGAAACATCCTCGAGCCCGCAATAAGCCGCAACGTCCCCTTCACTTTTACATACGGTAACCACGACGTACCCTATGGCGCCAAAAAATCCGAACAGACAAGAATTTACGAAAGCTATCCGCTTTGTGTGAATTCAGAAAGTTTTTCCACTCTCAATGCAACTGACGGAATTTGCCTTACAATCCGTTGTGAAAACGGCGACGGAATCAAGTTTGCAATAATCCTCATAGACTCTCAAGCCAAGACAAACGGAAAATATGACGGAGTAAGCGAAGAACAGATTGAATGGACAGAACGCACCATCAACGCCCTTACGAAAGTGAACAACGGAAAGCTTGTGCCCACGATTGTGTTTCAGCATATACCCGTATATGAAATGTACGAAGTATTAAAGTGCGTCGATAAGGACACTCCCGGTGCGCTTGAAGGAAACAGCTCCCACAGAGAAAAATACTATACCGTAACCGACGAAATGGCAAAGCGCGGCGAATATATGAAAGAAAACATAGCTTGCCCTGACAAAACAACAAGACAGTTTGAAAGCTGGGTTTCACTCAAAAGCGTTCTCGGCGCATTTTTCGGACACGACCATATCAACTGTTTCATCGGCAATCTCAGAGGAGTAGACCTCGGATATACACCCGGTGCAGGCTTCAACGTATACGGACCCGGCTACGACAGAGCCGTAAGAATTTTTGAACTGGACGAAAACAGTACGGGCTACCGCACGAGAATTGTTACTTACAGAGACGTACTTGGTGAAAAGGTTAAGAACAAGCTGAAGTTTTTCATTTACGAGCACGCTCCGAGTTCGGTTGATGCTGCAAAGCCTCTCATCAAAAAGGCAGGAATTGCAATTGGTGCCCTGGCTGTGGCGGGAATTGCAATAGGTATTATTAAAAGTAAAATAAACTGATATAAAAATTAAAGCACGGTCGGTCGACCGTGCTTTTTTGTGTTAAATCAGATTTCGTTACCTGCAAACTGGCTATTGTAAAGCTCGGCATAGAAGCCGTTTTTGCTCATAAGTTCATCGTGAGTTCCGGTTTCAACTATACTGCCGTGGTTCATTACAAGGATCATATCCGCTTTACTGATAGTTGAAAGTCGGTGAGCAATAACAAAATTGGTTCTGCCCTCCATAAGAGTCTGCATTGCCTGCTGAATCTGAATTTCCGTTCTGGTGTCAACTGAGCTTGTCGCTTCATCAAGTATAAGAATTGCAGGATCTGCAAGAAGCGAACGGGCAATAGTGATAAGCTGACGCTGGCCCTGGGAAATGTTGGTTCCGTTTTCCTCAAGAACAGTATCGTATCCGTCAGCCAGAGTCTTTATAAAGCGGTGAACCTTTGCCGCCTTTGCCGCTTTCACTATTTCCTCTTCGGTTGCATCAGCGCGTCCGTAAGCTATATTATCACGGATTGTGCCCTCAAACAGCCACGTATCCTGCAAAACCATACCGAATACGCTTCTGAGTTTTTCTCGCGTGATATTTCTGATGTCCGTACCGTCTATGCTGATGCATCCAGAATCAACATCGTAAAAACGCATAAGAAGATTTACGATAGTTGTTTTGCCGGCGCCGGTAGGGCCAACGATAGCTACAAGCTGACCCTTTTCAACCTTAAGATTGAAATTCTCAATAAGCGGAGCTTCCTCTACGTAACGGAATGAAACATTGCTGAATTCAACCGCCGAAGGCTCGGCTGAAATCTCACCTGCATCAACGTCAGCCGTTTCCTCATCAGCATCAAGCAGAGCAAAGACACGCTCCGCACTGGCGAGAGAAGACTGAAGTCTGTTTGCGATATTTGCAAGGTCAATAAGAGGCTGAACAAAAAGCTTTGAATAGGTAATAAAAGAGGTTATTCCGCCGATAGACATTGAGCCGCCCATTACAAACATACCGCCCGCAACGCAGATTACAATGTAACCGATGTTGCTGATAAAATTGATAAACGGCATAAGAATTCCCGAAATGAACTGGGCTTTTCTGCTTTCCTCATTAAGGCGGTCGTTAATTTTGGTGAACTCGTCAATGGCAATCTGCTCGTGATTGAACGCACGTACAATCCTGTGACCCGTAAACATTTCCTCGATATGAGCATTGATATCGCCCGTAGTATTCCACTGCTTACGGAAATAGCGTTTTGAATGTTTAAGAAGAATCAGCGCTATAATTCCCGCAGGAGGGATAACCGCAAGAGAAAGCAGGGTAAGCTTCCAGCTGACCCACAGCATTACGGCAAATATTCCGAAAAAGCTGATAACAGAAGTGATAACCTGAATTATATTGTTTTGCAGAGTGTTGCTGATATTATCGATATCATTCATCATTCTGCTGAGAAGCTCACCCTTGCTCTGTGAATCCAGATAGCTGAAGGGCATCACAGAGATTTTTGCATTGATTTTTTCGCGCAGACTGCAAACAACCTTCTGGGTTATGCCCGCCATTGTGTACTGCTGGATATAGGACATAATCGAGCTGACAAAATAAACGGCAAAAACCGCGAGCAGTGCCTTGCCGATTGACGCGAGGTCTATCTGGCTGCCGGCAAGCTTGAGCTGAACCTGATCACTTATTGCGTCAACTACGTCACCGAGAAGCAAAGGACCGAAGGTCGATGCAACCGTTGAGAAAACACCCGCAACAAGAACAAGCAGCATAAGCCATTTGAAAGCGCCAAGTTCGGAAAGCAGCCTTTTAGCCGCAGATTTGAAATCCGAAGGTTTCTCATCGGGTCTTTTACGGGTTTCGTTGCGCTTTGCGTATCTGTTACGCACTTTAGCGAGAGTATTGGAATCATTTTTTCTTTTTCTGCTGCTCATTTTGCCAAATCCTCCTTTGTAAGCTGGGATTCAACAATTTCGCGGTAAACCGAACACTCCGCCATAAGCTGAGAGTGGGTGCCTATACCTGCAACCGAGCCTTCATCAAGCACAATAATACGATCCGCATCCATAATGGTACCGACTCGCTGGGCAACAATTATCACATTTGCGTGAGAAAGGTGCTCTCTGATATTTCTGCGTACCTTTGCATCGGTTGCAAAGTCAAGAGCTGAAAAGCTGTCATCAAAAACAAAAATTTCACTTTCGCTCACAATAGCTCTGGCTATTGAAAGCCTCTGCTTCTGACCGCCTGAAAAGTTCATTCCGTTCTGCGAAACAACGGCATCAAGACCGCCTTCTGTTTCTCTTACAAAATCGGCCGCGCAGGCTATTTCTAGAGCTTTCCAGATTTCTTCATCCGTTGCATCAGGCTTGCCGAAACGGATATTATCCGCAACGCTTCCGCTGAAAAGAGAGGCTTTTTGCGGCACAAATCCGATTTTTGAATGAAGCTCCTTGGCGGTAACGTCACGTACGTCGGTACCACTGACATACACAGCACCCTGAGTGACATCATAAAACCTCGGTATAAGATTGACGAGGGTTGATTTTCCGCCGCCGGTTGAGCCGATTACTGCAGTAACCTCACCCGGTCGGGATACAAAGCTTACGTTACTGATTACGTTTTCCTCCGCTCCGGGATATCCGAAGGACACGTTTTCAAATCTTAACTCGCCGCTCTTCTCACCGTTGAAGCCCTTGGATTTTTCAGGCTCCTTTATAGCGGTTTCCATATCGAGAACTTCGTTTATTCTCTTTGCCGAAACACCTGCCCTGGGTAAAAGAATAAACATAGCCGCTGCCATTGAAACCGAGAAAACAATCATAATAAGGTAAATTACAAAAGCCTGCAAATCACCTACAAGGTCCGAAATCTCTTTGGCGTGAGTTGCAGCATCAAGCACGGCTATCTGATTACCGCCGTACCATATTACAAGAATTATAAACGAGAAAACAAGAAACACAGCAAGAGGGATAAGGCCCGCAAAAATACGGTTGATTTTTAAAGCTATGCTTGTAAGGTCAAGGTTTGCCTGCCTGAAGCGTCCATCCTCATAGGCAGTTTTATTGAACGCCCTGATTACTCTGATTCCCGTAAGCTTTTCACGCAGAACGCGGTTGAGGTTATCTGTTTTTTTCTGCTCAACCGAAAACAGAGGCATTACTTTTTTGGAAATAACCAGCGCAATAACACCGACAACGGGGAAGATTGCCAATATACATAACGAAAGCTTGGGATTGAGTATGACAGACATAATTATTCCGCCGAAAAGCATTATCGGCGCACTGATTATAATACGTATTCCTGTTATAAGGAGTTCCTGAATTCTGTTGATATCATTTGTACATCTTGTTATAAGCGACGGAGTTCCTATCAAATCAATATCGCACTGTGCAAGAGTTTCCACTTTTGTGAAAACAGCATACCTCACCTGCGCTCCGAAGCCCATTGATGCTTTTGACGAAAAGTAGCTGCAGGCAACTGAAATAAGAACCGCCGCCGCAGACACAGCAAGCATAACGGCGCCGATGTTTTTCACCGTTTCAAGGTCACCCTGGGTTATTCCGTTATTAACAATAAGCGACATAAGCATAGGCAGCACGAGAGTCATTGCATTGCTGAGCAACGTAAGAACTATAGCCCAGATCACCGCCGCTTTGTACGGTTTTAAATATTTTAACAGTTTCTTCATTCTTCATTCTCCGTTAAAACAAAAGTATTGATACTTTTTGCAGAAAGGACCGCTCTGCGTTTAAATCTGCCACTGTAAGTAAGCTCACAATTTTTTGATTCATCCGTTGTGTATCTTTCAAGCTCCGAATACACGCCGCCGAAGTGAATCTTTTTCTCACAGTCATTCGGATTTACAACCACTATAACGGTTTCATTGCCGTTTTTGAAAGCAACGCTCATTATGCCGCTCTTTTCGGCATAGGTATCTTCAAGCTGAACCCTGACACTTCCCGGTTTTATAAAAGACGTAAAATGCTTGAAAGCATAGTATCTGTTATAATACTTAAAGGTAGAGTCTCCATTGAAATCCATAAGACCGTCGCCGTTTACAGCGGTCCAGCTCTGCCACGAAACGGCATTGAACAAGGTTAAGTCTTCCACAATAACTCTTGCCATATTTATGCCGCTGTCAACAGTATTACTGTCAATAATCAACGGCAGCTCACACCACTCTGTCATTGCGATTTTCTTGCCCGGATATTTTTCATCAAGCCATGCGCGGCTTTCGGCTTTGCCGTTTATATTGTGATCCATCCAATAAGAATGACCGTCAAGATACTCACAGTAATTATTAAGAATTTCGCTGTTGAAAAACGCTTCGGTGTAGTAATAATAATTGGAATCCATCTGACCGCACTCATAAGCGGCAAGCCTGTAAGGAGTTCCCCTCTCCTGCATGGTAAGCGCAAAAAGTTCGAGCACCTCCACCATACTTTCGGGAGAATAATGGCAGCCTTCCTGACCTACCCAGTCTCCGCCCCAGCCCCACATAGGCTCATTTATAGGCGATATGGCAACCACGGGATAGCCTTGTTCAACAAACCAATCGGCAATTGTGAGCATATAATCAACAAAAGCCTGATAATTTTCCTTCGGAAGGTTGTCAACTCCCGATTCAAGATTACCTGAGGCCTGACCGCTCACCGTCATGGAATAATGCGGAGAGTTTGCAAAAAGGATAACCTCCTCAGCACCGTATTCCAAAGCAAGGTCAAGCATCCTGCGTGCATTTGCATCGCGGGTAAAATCGTATTCATATTCGCCCGTTTCGCTGTTGAAAACATAAAAGCTTTCTGTGCGTCTTTCCGGAAAATGCACGCGCGAAGACGGATTATCAGCCTCACCGCCGCCTACGTTGTAGCGAAAAACGTCAAGCCCGAGGCCTGTTTCATCATCAAAAAGTGCTTTTGCAATTTCCCTTGCAGCGGCTTCATCATCAACAGTCTGCGCCCACCACGCACTGCTTGTACCGAAATTCTCGAAAATCTGGTAGGTAACGGATTCATCAACCCAAAGTCTCTGAGGGGTACGGACAAAAGAAAACGTTCCCGACAAAGACTGTATAAGCGCTAATATAACAGTTAAAGCTTTGCTGACAGCGTTTAGCAAAACATACACCTCCATTTTACCGTAGCATTATACAATAAAAAAGTAAATATGTAAAGCGCTTTATTTGCACAAAAGAAAATACGCTCCAAAATCCGTTAATTCGACAGATTCCGGAGCGTCAGATTTTATTTTTTAAATTCGGTTTTTTCTACGTACTGAGCCTTTATCTGCTGAAGAGCAATGCAGTGTGAAGAACTGCAATGAGCCTTCTGCGCATCTTCATCACTCCAGCACTCGGCAAGCAGAAGGATATCAGGAGAATCCACGGAAATAAAATAATCATACTGTAAACAACCGTCTTCTTCTCTCGAAAGCTCAGCCACTTTAAGCTCGGAAAGCTTCTGCATAAACTCATCCCTTTTGCCGGGCAAGAGATGATAATAAACGTTAAAATAATACATTATTCAGCCTCCGCAGCGGTGGTAGATGTTGAGGAAGATGATGCACCCTGAATAACAGCCTCGTTGATAAGTCTGCCGTCCTCCTCATAATAAGGAGTAGCAAGCAGAACACCGTTATCGCCGTAACGGTACTCGCTGAAATAATCAAGCTTACCTTCCGCATTGTAGAAATTTATCTTAAGGATATCACCCTTCTGATTGTAGAAATAAATCTTAGAGGATTTGAATTCCTTCTGCGCGCCGTAAACTCTTTCCGCAACACAGTTGCCGTTTTCATCATAGCTGTATTCACGGGCTTCCTTGAGCACGTCACCTGCGGCATAGCTGCAGACAAGCACCAGCTGACCGTTTTCATCATAATAATAAGCGCTGCTTGAGCCGTCGTCTCCCTCAAAGATTTTTGCATCCTCAGCAGGGCCGATAACAACAGAATCCGTGCTTACGGTATCGTAATTCACGGTAGTGGTTTCTTCTTCGGAATTATTATTGTTGCATGCGCATAAAGCAAGAGCCATGGCAACGCAAAGAATAAGTGCAATAAGCTTTTTCATAGTTTCACTCCGGCACGTATGTGCCGCCTTTCAAAATAAGTATTTGGTACAGCTTTCTATTTAGTTTAGCACAGGCAAGGTAAAAAATCAATTATCTTGAATAAATAATAATATTTTACTGTTACGCCACTGTTACATAACGGTAAACATTCATCAAAAGCAGTTGAATGCTCCGCAGCGGATAAAGTATAATCATATGCGGAGGTGACACTTTGAAAGGAGAAAGATTTGCTTCTTTTGTTGCAAAAAGATACACGGCAATTCTTATTTGTGCCGTTTTGATTTTTGCGGCAAGCTTAAGTTTGATTAATCAGACTTTCGTCAATTACGACTTACTCTCATACCTGCCTGAAAATCTGAACTCGGTTGAGGGTGAAAGAATACTTGATGAAGTTTTTTCGGTTTCAGGAAGTGCTTTTCTTATTGCAGAAAACGCTCTGCCGAAGGACGTTATTAAAATAAAGGAACGTATATCGCAGATTCACGGTGTAAGCAGAGTAATATGGGTGGATGATATTTCAGATATCTCAATCCCCGCGCATATGCTGCCCGATGAGGTTTGCGATATTTTTTATTCCGCTGACAACACTTCAACCCTTCTGCTGATTCAGTTTGCCGACAGCGCCGCCTCTGCCGAAACCGCGCAGGCAATAAAGGAAATTGAAAAAGCCGTCGGTAAACAAGGATTGTTAAGCGGAATGTCCGCAATGATGTCACAGACAAAAGACGAGATACTTAAAGAAATGCCTTTATATATTGCCCTGAGCGGTGCACTCGCCTTTGCCGTACTGAGTTTTTCGCTAAGAAGCTTCTCTGTCTCTTTGATTATACTCGTTTGTGCAGGATTTGCCGCCGTTTACAATATGGGAACAAACTTTATTTTTCCAAACGGAATTTCGTATATTACGCAAAGCATTGCAGTTGTTTTGCAGCTGGCAGTAACATTGGATTACTCCGTTTTCCTCGCCGACAGATACAGAGAAGAACTCCGAAAAGGTGCGCCCGCCGCACAGGCGTGCAGGGTTGCCGTTTCTGCCGCAATAAGCTCACTTTCCACAAGCGCCCTGACAACGGTTTGCGGTTTTACCGCCCTTTGCTTTATGAGTTTTTCACTCGGCTTTGACCTGGGCGCCGTGATGTCAAAAGGCGTACTGCTCGGGCTCTTATGTTCGCTTACCGTGCTGCCGTCTATGCTTATTATTTTCTGTAAAAACCCAAAAAACGACAATGCCGGATTCACCGCGCCGCTTTTCAGGAAGTTTATTCATTTTACCGTAAAACACAGAAAACGTACCGTTATTGTTTTCGCCGTTTTACTCATACCTGCCGTTGCCGCTCAAAGCTTCATAAAGCTCAACTATGATATAACTGCCGCGATGCCTTCAGGCATACCAAGCCTTGCCGCCGCCGAAAAATTAAAAAACGGTTTCGGTATGGCAAGCACTTCTTTTATTATAACCGATGAGAATTTGCCCGACGGTGACACTTTAAATATGATTGAAGAAATAGAATCGCTTGACGGAGTATCATCGGTAATAGCTTTAAATTCATTTGTGGGCCCTGCTTTCTCGGCAGATATGCTGCCTGCACAAATCAAAGAAATCTGTATGCAGGGCGGTTATGAGCTTATGGCGGTGAATTCCGTTTTCTCAGCCTCAAGTACTGAGCAAAACGCATTGCTTGATTCTCTTCACAAAACAGTATCATACTACGACCCCGACGCATTTATTACGGGAGATTCCGCTCTTTCCAAAGACCTTGCCGCGGTAACTCAAAAAGACTTTGCAGTTACAGGCGCAATCGGCATTGCCGCAGTTTTCCTTGTGCTTGCGGTGTTTTTCAAATCATTGCCGCTTGCAGGAATGCTTGTGCTTTGCGTAAGGCTTGCATCTATGCTCAACGACTCGCTTTCTCTCCTCTCACCTGACGGCGTTTCCTTCATAGTGCCGACAGTGGTAAGCAGCATTCAGCTTGGCGCCACTGTAGATTATGCTATTCTTTTATCATCCAGATTCCGTGAAGAAAAAGCAAAAGGCTTATCCCCTGCAGAAAGTGCGGTAAACGCGGCAAAGCTTGCAGTAAGTCCCATTCTGCAAAGTGCCGCAGTTTTTATTGCGGCTGCACTGGCGGTTTACTTTACAGGAAATATCTCAATTATCAAAGACGTATGCCTGCTGCTTGCAAGCGGATGCGCCATAAGTGCGGCGGCGGTAATAATCTTCCTCCCTTCACTGCTTGCCGTATATAACGAATTCAAACTGAAAAGAAAGGAAAAAACAAGATATGCTGAAAAAATCAACGTTTAAAAAAGCTCTGTGCATCCCGCTGTGCCTCAGCGTTTTTCTTGCAGCGTGTTCAAAGCCGCCCGCAGAAAATCCCGTTCAACCTGATGGAAGTCCAAAGCCAGACTCTCAGAACAGCATTTTTACCGAAGTCCCGAACACGGTGACAAAAAACGAAACCGTTTACGTAAGCCTTGACAGTGCGGGCACCGTGCAGGCAATCACCGTAAGCGACCATATCAGCACGGATAAAGGCAACGTGCGCGTGGAGGACGTAAGCCCTCTTACGGGTATAACGGACACAAAAGGGAACCTAACCCCTGTAATTGACGGCGAGAATATTATATGGCACAGCGCAGACGAAGATATTTATTACAGCGCAGGCGCAGATAAGAATTCCGATTTGCCCGTAACGATTGATATATCCTACCGGCTCAATTCAAAGGCAGTCAGCGCCGAAGATGCTAAAGGAAAAAACGGCAAAATCGAAATAGAAATAAACTTAAAAAACAATATGAGCAAATCCGTTGAAGCAGGCGGAAAGAGCCATAAAATATATCTGCCCGTTCTTGTTGTGGGTGCCGTCACTATGCCCGAAAACAAATTCTCATCAATCAAAGCAGAAAATGCCCGCATTATTGGTGACGCATCAAAACAGACCGCAGTTTTCGTATCAATCCCCGCGGCAGGCAAAAGCCTCGGCAATGCGAAAGCGGTTTTCGGCTCGCTCGGCAACCTGCTCGATGCGGATACAGTTAAAATATCAGCAGACGTTGAGGATTTCTCACTCAGCAATATGTACTTTTCCGCAATTCCGCTCTCATCCCTCAACCTTGACCTTGAACTTGCTTTTGATTCGGGCGACCTGCAATCCCTGCTGAGCACGTTTGAAAAGCTCGGGGCATCCTTCCAATCCCTTGACCCTGACAGACTCATCTCCGCTCTTGCCGCCGACCCCGACGGCATAGATGAGCTGATTGCCGTAACGCAAGATGCAAGCAAACTCTACACTCAGAACAAATCACTAATCGAACTGTTTATGCATTATATGACGGGCGAAAACAGTGAAAAAATCGCTGATTTTTTAAGCTTTATAAGCAGCGAAGAAACAAAAGCGGCTCTGGAGATTATAGCCTCCCCCGAAGCGCAGGAGATCCTATCGCAAATTCCGGAACTTAAATCATCCCTTGAATTGCTGAAAAAGCTCGCAAAAGATCTGAATTCCCCCGAAATTCAAAAGACAATATCTTCGCTTCCGCAAACAGTAAAAAAACTCAACGAAATAAAAGAAACACTTGAGAAGAATTCATCCACCGTGGATGCTCTTGCCGATTTTCTTACACCGCAAAACGCAAAATCCATTAACGAGCTGCTTAAAGCACTGAAAGAGAGCGATCTCGAGGCTCTTTCGCAGGAATACTCCCCTCTTTCAAAAGATGCAAAAACCGTTATGGAGCTTGCGGAAAAGTGGTTCAGCTTCGGCGAAAGCTACCGCATTTTCACAGACGCTCCCAAAGATGCGGAAACCTCGGTTGCATTCATTTACAAAACCGAATCCGTGTAGCAAAAGCAAAAGCCCTCTGTTTGCAACGTCAGCACAAACAGAGGGCATCTTGTATACCTGATATTATATCAGTTGTTGATCGTTTATTTCAAGTTTGAATGAAAGGCCGAGTTCTTCCGCAGCCTTTCTGCAAAGAAGCATTCTGCCCATAAAAATCTCAAAGTAATCCATTATGCTTCCGTATTCCGTATCAACGGAAAGCTTAAGCTTTATCACCTTGTCATCTTCCTTGATTTTAAGTGAAGATTTCTTTACGGAGTAATTCACTCTGTCGTGAATATCAAAGGAGGTTTTATCGGCATTTCTCACTCTGCTTCTGCGCACGTCGGATTTATCGGCAAGAATAAGGGCGGCACTTATATCGTTTACGGGCTGGCCCGTACCTTCATCGTGATTACCTATTGCGCTGACTATTCTTGCAATATCACGCGCAGGCATACCGAGATTATCAAGAATCCTGAAAGCCATTACCGCTCCGCTCTGAGAATGCTCAATTCTGTTCACAAGGTTGCCGATATCGTGAAGATACCCTGCAATCTTTGCAAGCTCTACGGTATGCTCATCGTGGCCGAGAGTTTCAAGAATATAACCTGCCGTTTCCGCCACCTTGACAACGTGAGCAAAGCTGTGCTCGGTAAAGCCGAGGCTCTGCAGAGTTTTATCCGCTTCGGTGATGTATGTGCGCACTGCCTCGTTGCGCTTTATCTCTTCAAAAGTAATCATATATTCTCCTGTATAATCATTTTGGGTTTTTGTATTTTAATTATACATTCTTTTATTCAATTATACAAGTATCAATAAACGCAAAAACTGCCGATGCACACGGCACCGACAGTTTTTGAGAGAACCATCCTGATTCTTTTTTATTTTCTCTTTCCTTTATTGATTATCACAAACTGCAAGCAAGGCATTGCGTATATTCTCCTCTGCCTGAGCAGGCGAAAAGCCCTTGAACTCAACAAGACAGCAATTGCCGCCAAGTACAAATTCGGCATAGCATTTATCGCCGTAACACGCAAACTGCACTCCGACAACGGTATCCGCGCACGGGATTTCGGTAACCGTGCAGGAATCGGGAATATAATTAATTTTTGTCTCTTTTGAAACGGTTATGATTATCTGCTTTTCATAAGAGCTGAAAACAAAACTGTTCACATCGCCCGAAGCGTCATCAACCGCATACTCACCGCTCTCACGTGTCATACCCGTAACGTCGGCAGGCAATTGAGCAATACCGTAATATCCGAGCATTTGCGAATATGAATACGGCTGCGAATCCGTTGTTGCAGTAACCACCTCAACGGGCTGTGACAGTGCACTCCACGCGGCTGAATTCGTACTGTGCGCCGTAACAGAAAAGGTTGTTGCCTCAACGGCACCGTCAAGCAAGCCGTCATACGCTCCGCCAAAGCCGAAGGAATATTCAGCCCCGTCTCCAATTGCACCTGAGCCCTCAACAACAGCCTCCGTTTCCTCCTGACACACCTTACCGTTTTCAGCCTCGTAATCATAAACTTCGCTTATAACGTCTGCCGCTTCATTTTCCGCCGAATCGGCAAACATCTCAAACGGCATAGCCTGGTCTGCGCTTTTTGCACCCCTGGTTGCAATAAACAGCGGCACACCTGCAATAATCACAAGCATAATGCAAGCCGCCGCAACGGCATATTTTACAATCCCCGTTTTTCTTTTGCTCCTTTGCACCGCTTCAAGAGCAATTCTTGTTTTCAATTCCTCGCTCGCTTTGAGCGAATCAACCCGATTTATATAATCGTTTTTATTCACCGTCAAAGCCTCCTGTCATTTGCCTGCGAAGAATCTCTCTTCCCCTGCTGAGCCACGAAAGCACGGTATTTGTTTTAGCGCCGAGAATTCCCCCGATTTCTTCGGCGGTGTAGCCCTCGTAGTAATGCAGGTATATGGCATTTTTATAGTTTTCGGGAAGCGCCCTGACATAATCCAGTACCGATTCCGCCTGAATATTTTCGGGCATAGCAAAGCTCTCATCAAGCTGCACGGTCTTTTTGGATGAGCGGTAAAGATTATGGCACAGGTTAATCGTAACTTTTATGAGCCACGCCTTGAGATGCTCGGCATCCTTGAAGCTCCTTGAGTCATCAAGAAGCTTCATAAAGGTTTCCTGCGTTATATCCTGCGCGTCAGCCTCGGACTGTGTATTATGATAAGCTACCCGGTACACGGTATCCATATATTCGTTAAATGCATAAGAGAAGGCGTCCCTCCCCCTGAGCTTAACGGCCATCGGGCTTCCCCCTTCGTGTTTATGCCACGAAGCGCAATTTTACTGATTTACTTTTGTGTATCTGCGCCTGTGTAGATATTTCTCTTCTTCCTGCGCTTTCTGACTGATGCTCTGATAATCAGAATAACGGCAACTGCGGCAACCGCAAACATAAGAAGATACGGCAAGGAGCTGATAAACCATACCGCAAACTCTCTGAAGCCTTCGCCGATATCGTAAAGATTATCCGAAAGCCTTTCCTTGACCTCATCAAGGAATCCCTCCTGCTCGGGAAGAGTTACCCTTTCCACCTCGTATACGTTTACGGTAACGGTGGAATAAGCAATCTGCTCATCATAGAGCTTGAGCTGAGCCTTGTATGACTCGAGCTCGCCTCTTACCTGAGTGAGTCTGTCCTGAATCTCAATAACTTCACTTACGTTAATTGCCTTTTTCAAAAGTGAAAGCAAAGATTCCTGCTCGGTTTCAAGAGCCTTTATCCTGCTCTCGGTATCAACATAAGAGGAAGTAACGTCCTGCAAGCCGATTTCCTTTGAAGTTACGGTTGCAATTTCGGAAACACCGCCGATAAACGCATCAAAATCGGTGCTCGGAATTCTGAGCACAAGGTAAGCATATCTGTCAGACACGTAATTATAGTTATCGCCTCTGACCTCGGACTGCTCCACGTAGCCGCCGATTTTTTCCGCATTAGCTTCAAGCTGAGTAAGGAAAGCATCAAAGCCCTTGGTCTGCACCTCAAGGCTTGCATTCCTTATGAGTTTGCGCGATGATACAAGCGCCGCAGAATCAACGGCACCCGATTCGGCAGAATCTGCAAACTCCTCTTCCGCCTTCATTTCAAAGTATCCGTTTTCCGTATCTCCCACAGCACTGTCCATAGTCAGAAATCCTCCGGCAGAAGATGCCTGAGTAGTTTCCACAACAGTCTGCATATGGATATCCTGTGCGTATCCGTCAGCTTCCTTGCTTGCACCGCACGCACAAAGCACGGCTGCCAGCATAAGAACTATCAAACAAACAGAAATGATTTTTTTCATAACGTCTGCCCCCTTTCACTTATAAAACACACAAGTAAAGTGAATTATTGCAGCCTATAAAAATTTTTTACTGCTGCTTCTGCGGCTGCTTCTTAAGATACATATTGTTGAAACGCTGAGCAAGCTTAATCTCGCCCTTTGCGTCAATAAGAGTTATTGTCACGCCCTGCTTCCAGCGGTTTTCCTCCCAGCCGAAATTGGTGCCCATATGGTATGTTTCATAACCGCAAGGCTGATTGTAAACAAGATAAACTCCTTTATACACCGCACAGAAATCGTTAACGTGGTCATGGCCGCTGAAAACAGCCTGAGTTGATTTCTCCTCAAGTATTGCATCAAACATTCCGCTGTTATAAGCCGAGCAGCCCACGGATTCGTGCGCAGAGCCGTAAAGGATTTTACACTCATCGGTAAACTCAAACGTTCCGTCCTCTTTCTGTCTTATTGCGTGCTCATACTCCTTGAGAGGGATGTGCATATACATAAGGGATTTGAAATCACCGTACTTTTCACGAAGGGATGCAATTTTGCCCCTGTACCAGTCAATCTGCTCCTTTTTAAGAAAATCGTAGCTGCCCATATCGGCAGGGATATCATACTGACTGCGGTATTCATCCAGAATATCTCTTCCCGAATCAAACATAAAAAGAGACTGCTGAAGCGACGTTTCGGAATTCAGTATATTAATACAGTAGTTGCCGTAGCCGAAAAGCTCCTCGGGTCCGAATTTAGCAAGGCAATGCTTGTAATCGCTGACACTTTTGAGCAGAAGATATTTGAAAAAGCCTTTTTCTTCCCTCGCCTCGTGGTTGCCGAAAACAATAGTCCAGTAAACGCCGATTTTCTCCATAAACTGCGCAAACTCAATGGCATCAATCTGCTGGAATTTTGAAAGGATTATATCGCCCGTAAAAACAATCAGGTCTGGCTTGCTCTGGCAGATGTGGTTTGCAAGCAGTTGAAAAGCCTTTTTGCGAAGCTTGGGGTCATCGCCAAGATGCAGATCCGTGGTGGAAAGGATTTTGAAATTACCGTCCTTGATTCTGCCGCCTTCATCAAATTTTGCAATCGTAACGCTGTCCTCATCCTCGCTGACAATGCGTACGTCAGTCTTGAGATGACCCGAATCAACCGTCATAGAAAACATAGAAGTAGGGAAAAGACCCAGGCTTAATTTATAGAGCACTCTGCCAACTGCAAGCAGAGCTTTATTTGACCACTGCCTTATTGCTGTAAAAAAGGGATACATATTTTTACCTCCTGAAAACTCTTTTATGATTTAATAATATACTTTTTCACTTACTTATGCAATATAAGCTCCTTAAAAATCCGCAAAAAAAGAAGCGGTTTTGCTCAACCGCTTCCTACATCAGGATTCTGAATTGAATTTTCTTATTGCCTCAAACGATTCGTTGCTTATATCGTGCTCGATTTTGCAGGCATCCTCGGATGCAATATCCTCATCAACACCGAGCTTTACCAGAAAATCGGTGATAACCTTATGACGCTCATATATCTTGGCGGCAACTGCGTTACCCTGCTGCGTAAGTGAAAGGTGACCTGCCGCATCAACAGCAACGTAACCGCCGCTTTTAAGCAGACCTATGGCACGGCTGACACTCGGCTTTGAAAAGCCCATATATTCGCAAACGTCAATTGAGCGTACCGCAGCACTTTGCTGAGAGAGGATATATATTGTTTCGAGATACATCTCGCCTGATTCCTGTAAATGCATGACTGCCTCCGTATTTTTATTGATTACTAATAAGATACCACAGTGCAGTAAAAAAATCAAGCACCACAGTTGTTTCATAATCCGCAAAAAAAATTTGCCGTTTTTGCAAAAAAATATATTGACAAACTTTGCAACTTAGTGTATCATATATCACAGTTAGCATATGCTAACCAATTGTTTTCCGGAGGAATTTGCATGAAAACTTTGAGAGAAACCAAAATCGGCAAAACCGCAAAGGTTGTAAAGCTTCACGGAGAGGGCGCAGTAAAGCGCCGCATTATGGATATGGGTATCACAAAGGGTGTAGAAGTCTACGTCCGCAAGGTTGCTCCCCTCGGAGACCCCATTGAAGTTACCGTAAGAAATTACGAGCTTTCAATCAGAAAATCAGACGCTGAAATGATTGAAGTTGAATAAAAAAAGCGGTTCGCCGCTATTTTTTACAGCCCTCGGTTAGCTCAGACTAACCGCCAAAAGATTAAGGAGAGGATTTTATGAGCATCAAAATTGCCCTTGCCGGCAACCCCAACAGCGGTAAGACCACGCTTTTCAATGCGCTTACAGGTTCAAACCAGTACGTAGGCAACTGGCCCGGTGTTACCGTAGAAAAAAAGGAAGGCAAACTTAAGAAAGATACAAACGTCATCCTTACCGACCTTCCCGGTATTTATTCCCTTTCACCTTATACGCTTGAAGAAATCGTGGCAAGGGATTATCTTATAAATGAACGCCCCGATGCAATACTCAATATTGTTGACGGCACCAATATTGAAAGAAACCTTTACCTCTCCACTCAGCTTATGGAGCTTGGTATCCCCGTTGTTATCGCCATCAATATGATGGACCTTGTAAGAAAAAACGGTGATAAGATAAATATCGAAGAGCTTTCAAGGCAGCTCGGCTGCAAGGTTGTTGAAATCTCCGCCCTCAAGGGCACAGGCATTGAGGAAGCGGCTCAGGCGGCAATTGAAGCGGCACACGGCGCAAAGAACGTTCCCGGCCACATTTTCAGCGGTGAGGTTGAACACGCTCTCGCTCATATCGAAGAGGCTACCGTGCATCATCTGCCTGCAGAGCAGCAGCGTTGGTATGCGGTAAAAATCTTTGAGCGTGACCCCAAGGTTATTGAAGCGCTCGGAATTTCAAAAGAAACCCTTTCCCACATTGAAACCGATATCACAGACGTTGAAACTCTGCTCGATGACGATGCGGAAAGCATTATCACAAACGAGCGTTACAACTACATTGTAGGAATAGTTGAAAAAGCTTATAAAAAGCGTAACAAGGGCAGGCACTCAACCTCTGACAAGATTGACAAAATCGTTACCAACCGCATTCTCGCATTCCCCATTTTCATCGTTATTATGTTCCTTGTTTATACTCTTTCAATCGGAACAATAGGTGACTGGACAGTCAATTTTATGAACGATACCCTTTTCGGCGGTATAATCGTTCCTGCTGCAACGTCCTTCCTTGAGGGTCTCGGCTGTGCAGACTGGCTTGTAAGCCTTGTAGCTGACGGTGTTGTGGGCGGTGTCGGAGCCGTACTCGGATTCGTTCCTCAGATGCTCATTCTTTTCTTCCTGCTTTCCATTCTCGAAGACGTAGGATATATGAGCCGTGTTGCTTTCATTATGGACCGCATTTTCAGAAGATTCGGTCTTTCGGGCAAGAGCTTTATCCCTATGCTTATAGCATCGGGCTGCGGAGTTCCCGGAATTATGGCTTCACGCACAATTGAAAACGACCGTGACCGTAAAATCACCATTATGACCACAGGCTTTGTTCCCTGCGGTGCAAAAATGCCTATTGTAGGTCTTATCGCTTCCGCCCTTTTCGGAGGCGGCGCATGGGTTGCAACCGCTGCTTACTTTATAGGAATTGCAGCAGTTATCGTATCAGGTATAATTCTTAAGAAATTCAAATCCCTCGCAAGTGAACCCTCCCCCTTCGTTATGGAACTCCCTGCTTATCATATGCCCCTTGCAAGGAATATTTTCCGTGCCACCTGGGAGCGCGGCTGGAGCTTCATAAAGCGTGCAGGAACGGTTATCCTTGCCGCAAGCGTTATCATCTGGGTTCTCAACAGCCTTTCATTTGAAGGCGGATTCCACTACATAGGCGAAAGTGATTCAAAATCCATACTTAACGTTATAGGCGAATTTATCGCAATCCTTTTCGCTCCCCTCGGCTTCAACTCCTGGCAGGCTGCCGTTGCAACCATACTCGGTCTTCTTGCAAAGGAAGAGGTTGTAGGCGTATTCGGCTCTCTCTCCTCAATGGCAGATGCTGACCTTGCATTCGAACTGGTTGACGCAGGCGACAGCTCACTTTCCATCATCGGTCAGGAATTCTTTGACGGCAGCGGCCTCAAGGCTTTCTCCTTTATGATTTTCAACCTTCTTTGTGCACCCTGCTTTGCCGCAATGGGTGCTATCAAAAGAGAAATGAACAACGCAAAGTGGACCGCGGGCGCAATAGCATATATGACCGCTTTTGCTTATGCAATTTCACTTATCGTTTACCAGCTCGGCACTTTCTTCACCACTCTCAATTTCACAATCGGCACAGCTGCCGCAATCGTTGTTCTTGCATTCCTTCTCTATCTCATTTTCAGAAAGAACAAGCACATCAAAAAATCAAAATAAGAAAGGAGCAATTATATGAATTTACCCACTTTTATTGTTTGCGTTATCTTAGCCGCAATTCTTTTTGCAATAATCTTCACTTCGGTAAGAAACCGCAAAAAGGGTAAAAGCTCCTGCTCCGGTTGCTCAGGCTGCTGCAGTAATTGCAGCAACTGCCACAGCGAATCTTCAGAATAAACACATTTCATTTCTTCCTGTAACAGATATAAAAGGCACGGTACAGAAAACGGGTTTCTGTACCGTGTCTTTTTTACTTATTGCGTTTTTTTATGAATACGATTATTCCTGCGGCAACAATTATAACTCCTGCCGCCAATGCTGAAAAGAAAATAACGGGCTTCAGCGTTGTCTTCTTCACAACGGGAGCTTCGCTCTGCATCTCCTCACTTGTAACGGCTGCTTCGGTGATTTCAGAATCACTCTCGGGAAACGGCTGTGTAACGGGATACGGGTCGGTTGTTTCGGCAAGTGTGCCGTGGCTTACAAACTGCATCCCCCAGCAATCGGCCCACACGATTTTCCCGTTATGCGCAAAGCCTATCCACGGGTCGGAGTTACCCGCGTAAATATACATCGCCTTTATTTCAACATCCTTTTCCATATAATCCGCAATCTCTGCAGTATCACGCGGAAAAACGTAGAGCGGTGTTTTGTCCGCACCTGTTATATATCTGTCCCTGGAAGGATATGCAACGTCGGCACCTGAGCTGTATTTTGCCCAGTAGCCGTCAAAATCGCACTGACCGCCGAAATAGATTGATATCTTACTCCAATAATCACCCGTTGTGTCGTCATATATCTCGTAATCAAAGGAAAGACTCTGATTCTCGGGGATTTTTACGTCAACCTTGCTTGAGGTATCAAGCGGTCTTTCGTAAAGAGTGAATTCGGAAACGTCAAGCGGAAGAACTGCCGATACCGCTCCTCTGACAACATCACCGTCGTATCCGTTTTTTCTGCACAGCCAGCCGCTCATACCGCCATGCTCGGTAAGAACCCACTCATTATCTTCCTCAATAAAGGAATACTGATAATAAAGCTCTGTGTGCGGCTCTATCTTGCCGCCGACGCAAGGGCTGGATTTGTCCGGCTGCTGATGAAGCTCATATCCGTTTCCTATCACATAAAGCTTGCCGAGGTTATCGTTATAGTTATGAACCCATTCGGCAACTTTACATTTATACTTATATAAATCACCGCCGAAATAACTGTCATGAATTATAAACCACCCGTGTTTTCCGTTATAGGATGTATAGCCCCAGGTGCCGCCGTTCGCGGTTGAAACCTCATACTCAAGCTCAGTGCCAACGGGGATTTCTTCACTTGATATCTCAAATGCATCCGACGGTCCCTTGAGCAGAAAAAGCCCCGTATCCTTTACGTAAGCTTTTTTATAAAAGTGCTTTACTCCGTTTTCGGGCGGATACAACTTCTCCGCAGGAGTAAGTGTACTCGCCTTATAGTATGCACCGTTGCGCGTATCGGGATGAACGGCATAAACGAATTTTTCGCCGTCAAAGGTATATTCCGACTGCACGGTAAGACGCTGGCCGAAAGGCACAAAGCCGTCCATATCAACAAATTCTCCGCCGTTGTCATAGCCGTACACCTGCGAGCCGCCCTGCTGAGTTACAACTACGTCGTACGGCACAAATATCTGCCATATTCCCATAACGTCCGCAAAAGCGGTTGAGTAAAAGGCAACGCACATAAGCACTGCAACAATCAAGGATATCAGTCTTTTCATTTTCAGTCCCCCTTTCATTAATAAAACAATTCTTATCACCCTTTTATTGCAGGCAACAGTAACAAAAATCCCGCCTGCAAACTGTTACGTTTACACAACGGGATTAATTTTTATGCGTTATTGAGTTTTTTAATCAGCGCAGGGATTTCTTCAACCGTTTCCACCTGAAGCTCAGGTTTTTCGATTTCGGGGAATACCCACGTCCCCGTGGTTTTCACCCAAACCGGAATATAACCTGCAAGCCTTGCGCCTTCAACGTCATTCAAAGGATTATCACCTATGTAAAGCATCTCCTTTGAATCAAGCTGAAGCCTTGCTGCCATAATGTCAAACGGACCTCTTTCCGGCTTATGCACGCCGATATCCCCGGTTGCAATTATACTGTCAAAGGAATCCTGCAAGCCGAGAAGATTAATTTTTGCATACTGCAAATCGTGATTCCCGTTAGTTATAAGCCCGGTCTTGATCCCTGATTTCCTCAAGCCCTCAAGCATAGGGATTGCAAAATCAAAGGGTATTGCTATTTTAAAGAAGCAGGACACTACAAAATCCCTGTATTCTTCAAAAGACGGCGCCTGCGAAAACAAGCCGCAATCAACAAGGTGCTTATGGATATGGCGCCAATGAAAATGAACGTACTGCTTATCCGCCCAGACCAGTTCCTTTGTAATCTGTTCATCCGTAACACCGTCTGCAACCTCAAACTGCGTTCTGAATCTCTTCGCAACTTCGGCAAGGGTTGCATATCTGTCAAACAAAGTATGGTCAAGGTCAAAAATTGCCGCTTTTATCATAAGAATTCTCCTTAATATCTCTTCTTACAAAGCAAAATGAGAAGCAACAACCAGGTAAGGCAAAGCAACACCGCCGCCGCTATGCAAGCAAGGGTATACTCAGAAATAAAGTTATATACGTGCAGGCAGTAAGGCAGATAAATACTTGCCGTACCCTGCACCGCACTCCATTTGGTCTGCACGGTTTGTTGCTTTGCGTAAGCATCAACGTAGCTTGCGGTAATAAGGATATCACTCTCAACATCAGACACCGCACTCTCGACAACTGCGCAACGGTATTCTTCCGCCTGCTCATCGAGGTAAACTATTATAAGCCCGCGCGCAACATCCTGCTTGCCTATATCTTTAACCGCCACAAGATCGCCCCTTGAAAGGGCGGGAGATGCGGTTGTAAGCAAAACAGGATAAAGATGATAACCGCCGACTTCTCTCTTACTGTTTTTGCACAAATACGTCATCCCTGCAAAAAAGCCGCTCAGCAAAACAGTAAAAGCAAGCATAACGCTCACAACAACGCGCGCAAAAAACCTGCCCTTACCTGCGCGCCCTGCAGACATAATATCATATTCCTCCTGCTGAGTTCCGCCTTCCATCGGAGTATATTGAGGTACGTTGATTCTGAACTCCTCTGAATAGGAAGGCTGAGGCTTTTCATACACGGGCAAATCTGCCTGCATAGGTGCCGCCTTATAAAAAACAGGCTTTGGCAAAAGACTCTCACGCTGACTCTCAGGCTTAACAGCAGGCTTTGCAGGCTCGGTTGCTTGCGTTTCCTGCGCTCCGCTGCTGAGCTCCCTTACAGATTCAACAAACGCACTGTCAAGCTCTTCAAGAGATTTTGGTTTAAAATTCTCCATAATTAAACCAACCTTTCTCACTTATTCTCAAGCGCTTCTACTCTTTTGCGAAGCTCTCTGTTTTCCCTTACGATTTCTTCGCTTAGCATAGTCATAGTGGAAATACTTCTGAGCAAAACAGAATTATCCTGAGATTCCTGCACAACAGCCGAGGGAGCTGATGCCGTAAGAGCAAGCTGAGCCTCAAGCTGTTTTATTTTTTCATTAATCTTTTCAGCCTCAGATATCTTTTGTGCAAGCTGAGCCTCAAACTGCTTTACTTTTTCAACAAGCCGCGAAGCTTCAACGCTAAGCACTTCATTCTCTTTCTGCACTTCGTCAAGCCTTTCGTTGGTCTTGGCAATCAAGGTATCCTTTGCCTTTGCGTAATCATAAACCTTTTTATATTCCTCTTTAAGAATACGGATATATTCATCAACCTGAGTGCAGTTATAACCGTTTGCTCCTACCTGAAAAAGCTTTGTATTCTCCATAAAATGCCCTCCGTGAATAATAATCGACAAAACAATTATATAGAACTTTTTTGTCAATGTAAACCGAAAAAGCAAAAAAAATGAAAGCTTTCGGGTAAAGGATTGAATTCGTAATAAAAAAGTGATAGAATATCCGTATCATTAATCAGGGAGTGATACTTATGCTTGAAAGACCCTCATTCAACGAAAACGGTGAAAGAATCCTTTGCGAAATGAACGGCAAAAATGCCTCTATGCTTATGAATATAAAGGTCAAGAAGCTCAGCCAAGGAGAAATTTTTACTCTTTGTGACGAAAACAACGAAACCGCTTACCTCCTTTTAAAAGGTCAGCTTGCTTTCAGGTGGAACGGTGAATGTGCCACCACCGCCAGAAGAGAATCTCCTTTTATAAAAACACCTTATGCGCTTCACGTGTGCAGAGGCACTGCCGTTGAGATAGAAGCCAAGGAAGACAGTGAGTTTATCATTCAGCAGACTGACAATGAGCGTATCTTTGACGCTGTTTATTATACTCCCGAAAAATGCCTTTACCAGGAATTCGGCAACTCTCAGTGGGGCGGCACCGGCCACCGCACCTGCGCCACTATGTTTGATTTGAGCAACGCTCCTTACTCAAATATGGTGCTCGGTGAAGTATTCCACCACCCCGGCAAATGGTCCAGCTATCCCCCTCACCATCATCCCCAGCCCGAGGTTTATTACTATCAGTTCGATTATCCTCAGGGCTTCGGCGCAGCTTTTATGGGTGATGACGTTGAAAAAAGCACTGACGGTTCCTTCCTTTGCATCGAGCCTCATTGTGCGCACCAGCAGGTCTGCGCTCCCGGATATACAATGTATTACGTTTGGATGATCCGCCACATTGATGGTGACCCGTGGGACAAAACAAGGATTTATGAAGCAGAGCACGAGTGGCTCGCAAATGCCGACTGATAAAACTAACTTTTAACAAAAAGGCTTGTACAGGATTCTTTCCTGCACAAGCCTTGATTATTTTATACAATTATAATTATTCTACGGGGTAAGCAATAGTAGTCATAAGTGCCATTTCAGCCGCGGAAGTATCAAGCCTGCTGTACTGAACAACTATCGGCTCACTTGATTCAACAAGCACAGCATAGGGTACATCCCTCGGAATTTTAACACCCTGCGCATTCACCTGCTTATCCATTCTTATATGGTGAGTTTTCATTGCGCCGCAGACCGCGCCGTAGCCTGTTACGGCATCTCTGTCTTCAAATAAAAGTGTGAAATCAATCTTCGCTTCTCTTGAAGTAGTGTTTATAACGCATATAGCCTCGTGGCTGATGCTTTCATTTTTTGAAACTGAATTGAGAAAACAATCGGGGATAAGCCATACCTTTTTGCCGTATTCTTTCATGAATATACCTCCTGATTTTCTTGTAAGCAAAGTATAACATTTATTTTAACAATTATCAATACGGATTTTTAATCGGATACAAAAATCAGGTCAGCACGGAAAAATTCCGTACTGACCTGTTCTGTTAGAGTGACTACAATAACGATGCAAAAATCTGCGCCAGTTCGACCGCGCCGCGCCTTACAGCCTCACACACTTCAAGACCCTGACCCGTATTTTCAGGCTGAATTCCGATTATCACAGTTTCACAGCCCGCCTCGGTTTTAAGGTAATCAAGCATAAGCGGCAAAGGAAGCATATGGGTTGAAAAAGAAATCCCCTCAATTTGCTTTGAATCAAGCAGGCTTATTTCACCCGTTTCAAGCCCCATAAACGCGGCGTCAACAATAAAAAGGATATCGGGTTTGAATTCCTTTATGACTCCCGTAAAATTCTCGGGTGCAGAGCCGCCGCCTATCACAAGGAGGCGGTCACTTTTTATAAGCGTTTCAAGTTCAGAGGCAAATATCATACCTGCCGCGTCATCGTTGCGAAGCTCGGAACCCACACCCATAACGGCATATTTTTTGCCCTCACTGAAATACGGCTCTATTTTTTCACGGATATTCACAGTTTCTTCACCATCTCTTCACGGCTCACTGCGTTGAGATTGTAATTATCCGAAACAGAAAGGCAGCCCTTCATACAAGAGTCAACACATTGACAACAGAAAATGCATCTGCCCGTATCAATTGATGCGTTGAGCTTTTTATCCTCTTTCGTGCCTTCGTTAACAATTTTAATTGCACCGGCAGGGCAATCTCTTACGCAAAGTCCGCAGGCTATGCAGTTTTCGGGATTGTAAACGATAAGCCCTCTGTATCCGTCGGGTACGGCAACAGCCTGCTCAGATTCCGAGGAAGGCTTTCTGAAAAGGTTTCTGAGCGCTTCGGCGGCAATCCTGCCTGCCATATTGATTTTTTTCATGCAAGCCACCCCCTCACAATAAGATTGACAATCATCTGCAAAAGTGCAGCAGGCACAAGATATCGCCAGCAGAGTGTAACGGTCTGGTTAACTCTGAGCCTTGCGGTAACGGTTCTCATCAAAGTGAGAACAAACAGAATTGCAAGGGTTTTAACAAAATAAAGAATCACGTCAACAACTGCGTTTCCGCTGAGGAACGGAAGGAATATCGCGCTCACGAGTGAAATGAGAACAACTTCTTCACAGTCTGCCGACATTCTGAAAAAAGCAAGCGGTCTGCCCGTATATTCAACGTAGGGACCCGAAACGATTTCCGTTTCCGCTTCAGGGGCATCAAACGGAGCTTTTGAAAGCTTGCTCTGAACGGTTATGAGCGCAACCGCAAAAGCAGGCAGATTGATAAGAGCATAAAGCGGATGCTCTGAATAATACTGAGTTATACCCGAAACGGACCAGGTATTTGCAATAAGCGAAGGTGCAAGAAGACACATAAACAGCGGCACCTCATACGCAAACATCTGGGTTATTACTCTTGAAGCGCCTATTGTTGCATAAAGGCTTCTTGAATACCAGCCCGCAAGGAACTGAGTAAGCACGGGCAAAGAAAGAAAATACAAAACGATGATTATATCGCCCTCAAACGAAAAGACTGCTGATGAACCGACAACGGGAATATAAATGAATGCCGTTGCAACGCCTGCAAGAGATACAACGGGCATCGCCTTTATGATTCTTGCGTGTGCATCATCGTGAATAATAGTCTGCTTGCCTATAAGCTTAAAGAAATCCGCAAAAGGAATATACCATTTGGGACCTTTACGGTTCTGCATCCTTGCGTGCAGTTTGCGGTCTATATATTCCGCCGCAAAGGCATAGGACGTAAGAAAGAGAAATCCGGGAAACAAAAGCACTTTAAAAAGCATCTGTAAAACTTCCATTTCACACCCCTCTTTCAAGCCTTATATCAGCCATATCAAGCCCGCGTTTTTTATACCATTCAATGCCGTACTTGCGTATCGACTGCCAATCGGTAACCTTACGGGTGCCCTCGGAATTTACGGTAATAGCTCTGTCCGTGCAGGAATAGCAGGGATCAATAGCGGCAATGCTTATGGGCACGTCCGCCAGATACTCACCCTTAAGCATATGCTGCATTCCGTGCCAGTTGGCTTCAGACGGAGCACGTACACGGATTCTGTCCGGCTTATCGGTGCCGTTGGAGCGGATATAATGGATGTTTTCGCCTCTGGGGGCTTCCATTCTTACAATAACCTCTCCCTCAGGGATTCTTCTGGGAACCTTTGCAAGGATTGCTCCCTCAGGTATTTCCTTTATACAATGGCGGATAATCCTGATGCTTTCAAGCATTTCAAGAATTCTGACTGCGGTACGTCCGAAAACGTCGGCAGCAGTGTGAGTGATAACGTTCACCTCAAAATTCTTATATGCGCCGTAGGGCTCTGCCGTTCTTATATCCTGAGCAACACCTGCCGCACGAAGAACGGGACCCGTTGCACCGAATTTAAGTGCATCCTCTTTTGAAAGACAACCGATACCCGAAAGCCTTGCTTTAAGGGTAAGCTCTGTCTGTGCGAGCTCAAGGTAATAATTTATCTGCTTTTCAAGCTCATTGAGAGTTGCAGTGATTTTTGCAAAAACACTTTCATCCAAATCTCTGCGTACTCCGCCGAAGGTATTTACGGCATAGTTTATTCTGTTTCCGCCTATCGCCGCAAGAAGATCAAGCACCTTTTCACGGTCCCTCCACGTATACATAAACAGAGTATCAA
This sequence comes from Acutalibacteraceae bacterium, assembly GCA_045592385.1. Taxonomy (GTDB): domain Bacteria; phylum Bacillota; class Clostridia; order Oscillospirales; family Acutalibacteraceae; genus CAG-177. The sequence continues at coordinate 45,528 of JAZNUP010000004.1, read as the reverse complement.
AGCCTATTTCGTGCCCTGCAACTCCGAGCCAGAGAAGATGACTGTGAAGCCTTTCAAGCTCGGCAACAATTGCTCTTATATACTCCGCTCTGTCAGGCACTGTAACACCTGCAAGCTGCTCAACGCCCATACAAAAAGCACTGGTGTGAGAATGAGAGCAAATACCGCAGACACGCTCAACTATATACAAATCCTGCACGTAGGTTCTGCTTTCGCAGGCTTTTTCGAGGCCTCGGTGATTGTAACCGATGCCTATAACTACATTATCAACTCTTTCACCGCTTAACGTTACGGTGAAGCTTGCAGGCTCATCAAGTGACGGGTGCTGAGGTCCTATAGGGATTATAACTTTGTTATCGTCAGCCATTCTTCTGCACCTCCTCGGGCGGCTCATAAGTCATAGTTTCTTTGTTGAAATACTCGGGCTTCCATTCCTTCCTCATAGGATAGCTGCCCTGCGGCCAACCGTCGGGCAATGGATAATGAGGCACGTCGGGCAAGCCCGAAATCACGGCACCGAAAAGGTCGGCAAGCTCAAGCTCATGCAAAAGTAAAGAAGGATAGAGCTTATTGAGCGACTCAATTTCGGGATTTTCCTTGGGAACAGTCTGCTTTGCCGCAAGGATTGTGTTATCTTCATCGGAAAAGATGTAGATAAATCCAAGATTTTCACCGTCATCAACACCTACCGCGTGGTGCGCTCTGAAGAAGCCAAGTTCATCGTGAATATACGACACAAGCTGATGAAACTCACCGCTTTCAAGAGGGTCGGTAAAAATTCTTTTGGGAGCAGTCTGACGGATTCTGCCGTCAAGATTGGGAAAATTCGATATTATCTGCAAAACCTTATTTTCTTCGTTGCTCATTTTTTATCGCCCTCCCCGTCTGTTTTAAGAGAAAGTGCGCGTTCAACCGCACTTATTATTTCATCGGGTCTTACTGCGCATCCGGGTACGTATACATCAACAGGTATAACTGTATCAATGCCGCCCGTAACGCAGTAGCAACCGTCAAAAACACCGCCAGTGCAAGCACAGGTACCTACTGCTATAACGCGCTTGGGTTCCGGCATCTGCTCGTAAATCTGCTTTAATCTGTCCCTTGTCTGAAGAGTTACGGCACCCGTGCATATAAGCACGTCAGCATGCCTGGGGCTGCCCTGCTTTACAACGCCGAAGCGTTCAAGGTCATACCTCGGAGTAACACAGTCAACAACCTCAATGTCACAACCGTTGCAGGCGCCTGCATTAAAATGCAGAATCCACGGTGATTTTCCGCTCGCCCATTGCGAAGCTTTTCTTATCAAATCCATATCTAATTCACCTCTTAAGAACAATCACCAGCACGTACAAACCTGCAAGGATATAAAGAATGGGCATTGCCGTCATTTTTTCGGGAGCTGTTGCAATTACCATTGTAAGAACGTGCATTACTGTAAAAACAAATGCAAAGGTAAAAAACTGGCTGTAATCAGGATTTACGTATTCCTTGAATCCCTGCTGACCGCAGGCATACGAATCAAGGGTTCTTTTGCTTTTTTTGCCCTTTGTGCTGTATCTTGAGAGGAACAGGGCAAATACTGAAATCAAAGCAGTGATAAGAAAGAAAACCACCGCAGGAGAATAAAGCACTTCTTTTATACTCATATTCTCACCTATCCTCTCAAGTTGCGCAGATTGCGCACGTCAAGGTTGCCGTATTTCTTATACAAATCAAGCGCAACGCCTGATGCTACAAGAGTTATAACAACCTCAACAACTATAATCGTAATAATAAACGCCTGAGAAAGCTCCATATTTCCGTTGATATGGCCTGCAATCACAAACAGCAGGGTAACTGCCTTCATTGAAAGCTCCATACCGATTATGATTTTAAGCAAATGGTAAGTTCTTATAAGGCAGAAGCATCCTGCAAGTATAAGCAGAACTCCTGCAAGCAGAAAAGCAAATTCCATATTCATGATTTTTTCTTTTCCTCCTTTATGAGAACTGAAATGGCCGTGCCGCCCGTAAGCATAACTATTATCTGACCCCAGATATCAGCCTGCCTGCTGTTCCAGAAAACCTCTCTGAAATCCTGAACAAGCCTCTGCGCAACAGGCATTTCAAAATGAATCGCGGCACCTGCGCCAATCATAACAATTCCTGCCGCAACAAGCACAACGGGCAGAACTCCCATTCTGCGCTTATCATCGTATTCGCGCCTTACCTCAGCCTTAGTATCGTGCGAAAGGCTGATGCCGCTGATGAAAATTACCGTTATAAGACCTGCACAGACGGACACCTCAAAAAGTGCCGCCCAGGATGCGCCGAGAGTATACATAATTATTGCAAGCGCCGCACTTGCCGCCGCAAGGCAGATTGCATCCTTGATTATGCTTCTGAGCATTACCGCAAGCACTCCGCAAACAAGGAGCACTGCAAGGGATATGTAAATAATAATTTCTTCCATTACATTTCGCTCCTTTCCTTAAATAATGCCTGCCGTCTGCAGATACTGCAGCGCAAACGGGAAGAGCAAGCCCGCTCCCACGGTTACCGCAGTAAGAGCGGCCTCAATAAATCCGATAGAGTTCTTTGCTTCGTGAACGTCCTCCATACCGTCGGCAAGCTTGCCGAAGAAAACCTTGCGCTGAAGGCGCAGGAAATAAACGGCTGTAAAAATACTTGCCACAAGAGCCGCGCCAGCCCACACGGTATCGCCGTTTTCCCAGAGGGCAATTACTATGAGAAGCTTGCTCCAGAATCCGCAGAAAGGAGGAACGCCGGCAGTTGATAAAAACGCAATAACGGATGAGAAAGCCGTTACAGGCATTTTCTTTTCAAGTCCGCCAAGTTTGGTAACGTCAAGCACGCCGACCTCCTCGTGAATAGCCGCCGCGTTTGAGAAAAGAGTTGATTTGAATATTGCGTGGCTGAAAATATGTGCCGCCGCACCGACAACACCGAGAGTTGTTCCGGAACTGAGAGCGAGGATGATATATCCCATCTGGCTTACGCTCGAATAAGCGGCAATACGCTTGAAATGGTGCTGCCTTGCCGCAAGAACCGCGCCTGTTATTATTGAAATAAGACCGATAACCTGATAAATAATCCTTACCGCTTCAAGCGATCCGAAAAGGTCAAGCACAACTATAAGACCGTAAATGCCCGCAATCTTGATAACTATACCGCTGAGCAATACGGATACCGCAGTATCTGCGCTCTGGTGAGCATCGGGCAGCCAACTGTGGAAAGGCACTGCGCCTGCTTTTACGGCAAAGCCCGAAATCATAAGAATTATGGCTGAATACGTAAGCGCTCTGCGCGAACTGTCCTGCGTATCGAGCAAGCTTTCCCCGATTGCCTTGAAATCGAGTGTGCCCGTCTGCATAAAAATCAGCGAAAGACCGCTGAGCAGAAGAACAATTCCGAGCGAGGATACAACAAGATATTTGAACGAGCCCTCAAGGCCAACCTTTGAGCGGAACATCGCAATCATAACAAAGCTTGTGATGCCAACAATTTCAAGGAACACGTAAAGGCTGAAAAGGTCCGTTGACATTACCATACCGTTCATTCCGAGAAGCAGACACATAAGCAGATTAACGTAAGAACGTTTATGGTCTTTGATAGTTTCCAACGCAAGCATTACGGAAACAAAAGTCACAATTCCTATACAAACCATAAGGAATAAGTCAAGGCGGTTTACCGAGAAATAGTCCGTACCGACCTGACCGGGTTCAAAAATATTGAAGTCATAATGTGTTATACCGAAACGGGTATACATAAAGAAAAGAGTAACGCTTCCGGCTATCTGAAAAAACGCAACAGCCGCGCACACGTATAAAGCGATTTTTCTTGCAGTCTGCTTTGCAAGCAGATTGTTTGCCGCAAGCACCACAAGGGGAAGCACCAGCATGGCATGAACGGTTAAGTTTAACATATTCATTTTTATCCCCTCCTTTAAAGTACTTTTGACAAAAGAATTACCGCGGCTACAACCACACCGAGAAGCACGCCTGCAAGGTATCTTGAAAGTGAGCCGTTATCCGCACGGTGAAGCATATCGCCTGTCTTTTTAACAATGCCGGGAATTGCTTTATCATAAACAAAGCTGACTCCCTGCTCAATCTTTACGCATACAAACGAGAAGCCCTGAGCTGTGCCGTTTATCCAGTTATAAGGGTCAAACCTTCCCTTTTCCGCCGCAGAATAAATCTGCTTGAGCACGGGGGCATAGTGGATATGGTCCGCCGCGTTTATTGGCTTACCTGTCTTTTTGCAGCCGTAAATATGATCCGCAAGTGCAAGCAGAAGCACGCATACGGAAATTATTACAAGAATAGCTGAATGCGGCCATCCGCCGAGCTTTTCTTCAGCGCCCGTTGCGCAGGCAAACCAGCCGTCAACCGCAACACTGTTGAAAATTCCGAAAACAACGCAAAGTGCCGACATAACAATAATCGGAAGCTTGAGAAGCAAGCCCTTTTCATCGGCAGACTTAACCTTTTCGGGCAACTGCTCTTTGCCGGAGAATGCACCCCTGCCCATTTTAAGGAAGGATACGGCAGTCATAAACGCACCGACGAGAGCGAGCGCGTAGAAAAGATAATTGAGCCTGCAATGTGATTCAAGAGCGGCATCGAAAATAAGCTCCTTTGAGAAAAAGCCGTTGAATCCGGGTACGCCTGCAATTGAAAATCCGCAAACCGCAAAGCAAACGGCGGTAACAGGCATTTTTTTGAAAAGACCCGAAAAGTTTCTCAAATCGGTGGTGCCGAGCTTTTTCTCCATAAAGCCCGCTATCATAAAGAGAGCACTCTTATAAATAACGTTGTTGAGCATATGGAAAAGCGCACCCGCTATACCTACGGGCAATGCTGAGCCGAGGCCGAGCACCATATATCCTACCTGACTTACCGCGTGATAGGACAAAAGCTTTTTCATATCCTTCTGAACAAGTGCCATTGCAACAGCGCAAACAAGAGTTACAGCGCCGAGAGTCATAACCGCAATACTTGCCGCACTGCCCGACTCGACGGAATAAACCTGAGTCATAACTCTTACGCCGAGATATAAGCCAAGCAATTTTTCAAGAGCGCCGGGGAATGCAGCCATAAATGCCGCAGGTGCGCTGCTTGCCGCTTCGGGAATCCAGGAATGGAAAGGCATACAGCCTGATTTGCCGAGTGCTCCGAGCATAAGGCAAGCAAAGCCTGCAATTCCCGCTCCCTTGACCTCAAGTCCTGAAAGTCCGCTCATATTTGAGCTGCCGCCGATATACGCGGTTATAATTATACCGAGCATCATAAGCAAATCGGCAATGCCTGAAAGTGTAAGCGCCTTGACTGCGGATTTATAATTCTCACGGTTATTTATGAGCAGCATTCCGAAGAGGGTGCAGAGCAAGCCCTCCCAGAAAAAGAGCATCGCGCCCAGGCTGTCACACATAAACGCGCCGTTAATCATAGCAAGGCTTACAAAAAGATAGAACATAAAGAGTCCTGCATATTTTTTACCGTTAAGCCAAGCGGAGCAATAAATGCCGATAACGGAGAAAGCTGCTGCAGTAAGGAATATAAACAAAGCGGAGAATTCATCCGTCAGAATATCAATATCAAGACCGAAGCCTGTCATTTTAACGGTATCGGTAATCTCTGTTTTTGCAAAATATACCGAACAGCCGAATATGAGATTTATTATCCCTGCCGCCGCGGTAACAACCGTACGCAAACTGTCCTTTTTGCCAGCCGCCCAGACGGCAAACGCGAAAATCACGGGCAGGCCAACCTGAAAAATCAACAGATTGTGCCCCGTTGAAAGTAATTCAAAAACCGCATTCACTTAAATCACCTCCATAGCAAGCTGCGTAGGTGCAGCGATTACAAAACCGAGCACAAGAGCAAGCACTCCGAGCAGCAGAACACTTGCAACCATAACGGGTGAACCCTCTTTGGCATTGGGGAACGAGGGCTTACCGAGAAATACTTTTACAAAAAGTCTTACAAGATACATAACGGTCATAACTGCGCCGATGATGAATACAGCCGCTATCCATAACTGACCCGTCTGAACTATCGCCTCTATAACAAGATACTTTGCAAAAAAGCCGGAGAAGGGAGGAATACCCATAACCGAGAGTGCGCAGAGAATAAACGCAACCGCAGTTCTGGGCATAGTTTTAATCATACCCGAAATTTTGCTCATATCCTTCGTATGAACTGCGTGCTCAACAATACCGCAGCAGAGGAAAAGTCCTCCCTTTGCAACACTGTGCGCAAGGATATAAAGCAGACCGCCAACGGTGCCGACTTCATTTCCGCAGGAAAGACCGAGCAATATAAACGCAAGCTGGCTTATTGTTGAATACGCAACTACTCTCTTGATATCATTCGCCTTGAGAGCGGCACCTGCGCTTACAAGGGCACTGACCGCCGCTATAACGGGTACGGCGGTTGTAAAAATTTCATCAACCTCGAAGCACTTTACAAAAAGTCTTACGTAGGCGAAAACGCCTATTTTAACAAGCACCGCCGCGTGAAGAAGCGAGGTGACGGGTGACGGTGCAACACCTGCATCGGGCAGCCAGCTGTGAAGCGGGAAGGTTGCGGATTTTGAAAGGATACCGCAGAGTATGCACCATACACACCAGGAGGGTATGCTTCTGCCGCTGAGTGCGTTGAGGTCAAAGGTGCCGTATTCGCCGTAAACACCCATAAAGCCGATAAGCATCACGAGTGCTCCGAGCACGGTAACAACGAAGGCCTTATCCGCACGCCTTATCATCATCTCCTCACGGTAGAAGCCGATAAGTCTCCAGCAGCAAAGGGAAGATATCTCCCAGAATATATAAATCATAATGAGGTTTGTTGAATAAACAAGCCCGGTCATTGCTCCGATAAAGAGCGTTACCATCATATAGTATTCGTTCTGATTGGGATACTCCTTTATGTAGCCGTAGGAATATATAATTATTACCATACTGACAACACAAGCCGTAAGCGCCATAAATACGGCAAGAGCATCCGCTCTGAAGCCTAAGGTAAGACCCAGAGGGAATTCCCAGGGACCCGCCTCAAGAGGATTACCCCTGAGCAGGCTCACAAGCGCCGCAACCGCACAGCAAAGCGACACGCCCACAAAAGCGAGTGAGCACGCGTTTCTGAGCTTCTGATTGATTTTTCCAAGCAACACAAGCAGGAATGCACCGAAAAGAGGAGTGCAAACCCCCGCAATCAAAATATTAGAGTTCATATTTTTACCACCTCAACAAATACGGGGCAGAATTTCCCCGCGCGGCATAAGAATTCTTCTTTTTGTTCCTATGTCGGTAATTCCCCATACTTCGGAATTTCCGCTCTCAACCTCTGCAATAACCGCCGCAGAGGATGAATACTGATGATTTCTCAGCGCTTCGAGCGCCGTTGCGCAGTCCTTTTTTGCAACGCTCGCAAGCAGCACACCCTCGTTTGCAAGCTGCAACGGGTCAAATCCGAGCACCGCGCATATTTCACCAACCGAAGCTTCAACAGGTACGCTTTTTAAATCAACGGTTATATCAACACCGTCTCTTGCCCATTCGCAAAGCGTTGCGGCAACACCTCCGCGTGTAGGGTCACGCATTGCGTGTACCTCGGCTCCGCTCGAAAGTAAAGCATCAACAACACCCGAAAGCGGCCTGACATCACTGCAAGGCACGGGTGAAAAATCCATCCCCGACCTTGCAACCGTAACGGCAACACCGTGCGAAGCAACAGGAGCTGAGCAGATTATCACGTCACCCTGCACAACCTTCTGACTGAGCGGCTTTCTGCCATCCGTAAAAACGCCGACTCCGGAGGTCGTTATGTATATACCGTCAGCCTTGCTGCCTTCCACAACCTTGGTGTCACCCGTAACAATTTTAACTCCCGCTTCGCCTGCGGCTTCGGCAATGCTTTTGCATATACATCGAAGCTTTTCGGTTTCAAACCCTGCTTCTATTATCATTGATACGCTCAGATACCGCGGCACGGCACCGCTCACCGCAAGGTCATTTACAGTACCGCACACGCACAGCCTGCCGATATTTCCGCCGGGGAAGAATATGGGATTAACCACAAATCCGTCTGTAGTGAAAGCTACTTTTTCACCTGCGGTGCACACGGCACTGTCGCCAAGCTCGCAGAGTATTTCATTTGAATAAGCAGGCAGGAAAACTTCATTTACCATTTCCCTGTAAAGCTCACCGCCCGAACCGTGGGCAAGCGTTATTTTTCCCTGCATAGGTTTCACCTCTCATACTTGTAGTAAGCGGCACAGCTGCCCTCCGAGGATACCATACACGCACCCAAAGGAGTTTCGGGAGTGCACACTGATGCAAAGCTCGGGCAGTCCGACGGGAGCGCCTCTCCCCTAAGAATTTTTGAGCAAATGCATTTTTTGCCGCTTTTCTCAGTAAAATCAGGAATTTCAAAACGGCGGCGGGCATCAAAGAAAAAATATTCCTCACGTATAGCAAGTCCGCTTTCAGGAATTCTTCCGAGGCCCCTCCACTCGCATTCGCTTTTTTCAAAAATTTTATAAGTAAGCCTGAGCGCGGCATCATTGCCGTTTTCGCTTACCGCCCTTGTGTAGGCATTAAAGCACTCAAGCTGAGATTTTTCAATCATATCGCATATTTTAAGCAATGCGAAAAGCATATCGTAAGCCTCAAAGCCTGCTATAACGGCAGGGATTTTCAGCTTTTCAGGCACAAAATCGAAGCCCTTTCTGCCTGTAATGCAGGCAACGTGGCCGGGGCACATAAGCGCATTCACTCCCGATTTACCCGAAAGTAAAGCGGTAACGGCGGCCGGCATTGTTTTATGAGAGCAGAGCACGCTGAGGTTACTGAGGTTTTCCCTCTGGGCATCCTCAATAAGCGCTGCTGTGTGAGGAGTTGTTGTTTCAAACCCCACAGCAAAAAACACAACCTGCTTCAACGGATTTTCACGCGCAATCTCAAGCACCTCGAGTGCGCTGACTACGCTTCTAACGTCAGCCCCCTCGCCCTTCATACCGAGCAGACTTGTATCACCGCAGGGCACCCTGAGCATATCGCCGTAGCAGCAAAGCACGGTATCCTTCATCCCTGCTATGGTGAGTGCTGCGTGGATATCACTCTGCGCCGTTACGCACACGGGGCATCCCGGCCCCGAAACAAGTCGGATATTATCAGGCAACGCCTGAGGGATTGCGTGGCGGTGAAGCTCGTTTGTGTGAGTGCCGCACACTTCCATAACCGCGATATTGCCGAGACCTTCGGCTTTTTTGTGAATGGCTGCAATTATTTCATCCGCTCTCATCACGTTTCACCCATAGTCTCTTTTACAAGCATCTCAATCTCTTGCGCAGATTCCTGAGAAAGAATCTCAATTACAAAGCCCGCGTGCACCAAAACGGTATCTCCGATTTTCGCCTCAGGCTTTACCCGCAAATCCGCACGGGTTGCAACCGCGCCGTAATCAATAACAGCCTGCGAATCTTCAATTTTTATTATTTTACCCGGCATTGCAAGGCACATAATATCACTCCGAATAAACCGCCGCTGCCGCCTGACCGAAGGAAATTCCACCGTCATTTACAGGTATACGCTCATTTGAATAAACCTCAAATCCGTTATGAGACAAAACCTTCTCGGCATTTTCAAGCAGGATGAAATTCTGAAAGCATCCGCCTGAAAGGGCGATTTTTTTAATGTTGTATTTTCTGTATACAATCTCGGCGCACTGCGCCATAAGATTTATAACTGCCCTGTGAAAACGCATTGATATAACCCCTGCGCTGACACCTGACAACCTGTCCTCAACCGCGCATCTTACAAGATTGCGCCAATCGAATATAAGCTGTGTATTCTCCTCGCAGATTTCAAACCGATATTCGCCCTCTGCGCTTTCATCGGCAATCTGTTCAAGGAGAATTGCCGCCTGGCCTTCATAGGTCACCTCGGTGCAGACCCCTGCTATTGCGGCAACTGCATCAAACAGTCTTCCCATAGACGAGGTTTCGGGGCTGTTGATACCCGCTTCTATGCTGCGCAGAATAATTTCCGCTTTATCAAAAAGTCTGGCTGCGCTCCCCTTTTCCGCCTGCTCTGCCACGGCAACAGCGCATCTCCACGGCTCGTTTATTGCGGCTTGCGCGCCTGCAAGGTGAAACTCACGCAGATGCCCCGCCCTTTTGCAAGAATGAACAGAACCGAGAAACATCTCGCCGCCCCATATCTTCATATCATCGCCAAGACCCGTACCGTCAAAAACGAAGCCCAGAACGTCTTTATCAAAAACCGAATGCTCGGCAAGCACGCTTATAAAATGAGCCTTATGGTGCTGAATCTGTTTTACGGAAAGACCTGAAGCAAAAGCATATCTTGACGAAACATAATCGGGGTGCATATCGCACACCGCAAGCTCGGGTCTCGCTGAAAACAGATTTTTAAAGCTTTCAATTTCTTTCTTATAGCTTTTTTCGGCTGTCTCTTCATCAAGGTCACCCATATGACCCGAAACGAAAGCATAGCCGTTGCGAAGCAGGCAGAACGTATTTTTCTGCTGAGCTCCGCAGGCAAGCAAATCGCCTTTGCCCGCTCCGATATATAACGGCTCGGGGGCATATCCCCTTGCCCTTCTTATAATTCTTACTTTGCCGTTTACCACGGCACAAACACTGTCATCCACCCTGCGGCATATTCTTCTGTTGTGCCTGAGAAATGCATCGGCAACGCTTTCAAGCCTCAACGCATCTTCATCCGCAAATACGGTGGGCTCATCGCTGAGATTTGCGCTCGTCATAACAAGTGCATCAAATCCGTCAAGAAGCAGATAATGAAGCGGAGTATATGCAAGCATCACACCTAAACGGTTATTCTGCGGCGCAACACTCGGTGCTACGGCACAGTTTTCTCTCTTTTTCAGCAGAACTATCGGCCTTGCAGGGCTTTGGAGAAGCCTCTTTTCCTCATCGCCAATGATGCACAGCTTTTCCGCTTGCTCAATATTCTGCACCATAACGGCAAAGGGTTTATCAAAACGGTGTTTCCTTGACCTTAAACGGGATACTGCATCTTCATTAAACGCATCGCACGCAAGATGATAACCGCCGAGGCCCTTGACCGCAACGGTTTTCCCCTGCGAAACAAAGTCTCCGAAAGCCTTGAGTGCATCGGAATAAACCTCTGACCCCGCAACAAATTCAAGCTCGGGTCCGCAATCTGCGCACGCAACAGGCTCGGCGTGAAAGCGTCTGTCTTCAACGTTTTCGTATTCTTCCCTGCACTTTCCGCACATCTTAAAGCCGCTCATCGTTGTATTTTTACGGTCATACGGCACGGCTTCAATCATCGAAAACCGAGGACCGCAGGACGTGCAGTTGGTAAATGCGTAGCCGTATCTTCTGTTATCCGGATTACTGATTTCCTCAAAGCACGCTTCGCACGTTCCGATATCGGGCGACACAAAAGTATCGGTGCATCCGTCAATGCTCGGTTTTATGGAAAAGCCGCTGTCAGCAACAGTATTAATCTCTTTTACGGTGATTTCTTCAACCCGTGAAGCGGGAGGAGGATAAGTACGGATTTTTTGCACAAATCCGTCAAGTGCAATTTCATCACCCTGCGCCTGAATTTTCACGCCGTAAGGAGTGTTGACGACAAATCCGCTTAATCCGAATTCTTTTGCGCAGTTGAACACAAAAGGTCTGAATCCGACGCCCTGAACGGTACCGCGTATTCTGATTTCCCGTCTTACAGGCATCATTTCAGATTTTTCCTTGCTTCAAGAATATACTCTACAAGACCTTCGGCACGGTACTCTCCGTCCGTTTTGCCTGCAGTGAAAATCTTTACGTCAGGATTCACCGTTCTGATATTTTCAATAAGCTTCTCAGTGCTTACGGAAACGTATCCGGCAATATCTGTTTTGGACACAACAACCGCATCAGTTTTAAGCATTGCGGTGGGATATTTAAGTGGTTTATCCTCACCCTCTGCGGTACTGAGCACAACAATTCTCAAATCCTCACCCAGCGCAAACGATACGGGGCACACAAGATTGCCGACGTTTTCAATAACAAGCACGTCTGTATTCTCAAGGTCGATATTTTCAAACTGACGCTCAATCATTTTAGCATCAAGGTGGCAGCCGCCGTTTGTATTGATCTGCACTGCTTTGACACCTGTTTTTGCTATTCTCAGCGCATCATTCTCCGTTGCAAGGTCACCTTCGATTACCGCCACACGGCATTTAGCCGCAAGCTCGGGAAGGATATTCTCAAGCAAGGTTGTTTTGCCTGAGCCGGGAGAGCCCAGCACGTCAACGGTGAGGATGCCGCAGGAATGGAGCTTTTCCTTATTCTGCGCCGCAATTTCATTATTGAGCGCTTTCAAATCCGTATTAACTTTAATCTGTGACAACGTCATCATCTCCGATACAGTCAATATTTTTTATGTAAACCTCTTCTCCGCCGATTATTTCAAAATACCTACTCCCGCATCCGGGGCAGGTATACGGAAATTCGACGGGTTGATATTCGGAGGCACACTCCCTGCACTTCGCTCTTACGGGCAATTCTTCAAAAGCAAGAACAGCAGTTTCAAGCACAGTGCCCTGCTTCATTGCTTCAAAAGCAAACTCCATAGCATCGTAAAGCACACCCGACAAAGCACCCACACACAAGGTAACGCTGTTCACTTTTGTAACGTCCCTGCCCTCAATCGCCTTGCAGGCTATGTTTATCAGGTTTTGCGTAAGTGCCGTTTCATGCATAATTGCCTCCAAAAAATATCAAAAAGCCACGGTCGTTGGTGACAGCGGCTGTGTTGTTATTTTAACATCTTATTATAGTATTGTCAATGCAGCAAAATCAGTCAAAACGCCGATGTTTTTCACGTTTTAACCGCATTTTTCGTCAGCTTTACGATTGAAAGAAGCCAGCGCCTGTGCTACCATAGATATCGATTTTTTAACACTGTCCGGAGATGAATCAGAATTGGAAAAACCTTGCATAAAAAACATACTTTTGAGAATCAAAAAGTACGTTTTCACTTTTGTAAAATGGATAATTGTAGCAGGAGTCAGCGGACTTTCAGGCGGACTCGTAGGCTCTGTATTTCACACAAGCATAGAATATGCTACCCTTTTTCGTGAAAGCCATCCGTACATAATATGGCTTCTGCCCGTTGGCGGTATAGTAATCGCCGCTGTTTACAAGCTCTTTAAACTCGGTCACACAGGCACAAACAAAATAATAGACTCCGTGCGTTCAAGCGAAAAAGTTCCGTTTTTGCTTGCTCCCGCAATCTTTATAAGCACCGTTATAACTCATCTTTTCGGCGGCTCTGCCGGCCGTGAGGGTGCAGCGCTTCAGCTCGGAGGTACAATAGGAAAATACCTCAGCAAGTTTTTCAGACTTGGTGAAAAAGACGTTCCCATTGCTGTAATGTGCGGTATGAGCGCGGTTTTCTCAGCACTTTTCGGCACTCCCATGACCGCCGCCATATTTGCAATTGAAGTAATCAGCATCGGCATAATGCACTACGCCGCTCTCATCCCCTGCCTTGTATCATCACTTGCGGCTTACGGTGTATCCGTTCTTCTCGGCTCACACCCCGTAAGCTATCAGCTTGCGGTCATACCTGAGCTTTCGTGGCAGATTGTGCTTCAATCCGCCGCAATCGGCGCAGTCAGTGCCCTTGCCGGAATTATATTCTGCGTTATGCTCCACAAAGGCGAATTCCTGCTTGAAAAATTCATTAAGAACACTTTCCTTCGTGCCACCGTCGGCGGACTTGTAATAGTGCTCCTCGGCACTCTTATCGGCACGCAGGATTACTTTGGCGCAGGCTCGCAGATAATAGAAAAAGCGATATGCACCGGGGTTGCAAGACCCGAAGCATTCGCTTTGAAAATTTTGTTTACCGTGCTTACAATCTGCTCCGGATATAAGGGCGGAGAAATCGTACCCACTTTCTTTATCGGTTCTACACTCGGCAGCACCGTTTCCTCTTTTATCGGATTAAACAAAGGCTTCGGAGCTTCGCTCGGCCTTGTTTCCATGTTCTGCGCAGTCGTTAACTGCCCCATAGCATCAATAATACTGAGCATAGAGCTTTTCGGAACTTCTCAGATAATCCCTTACGTTACATCCTGCGCGGTAAGTTATATGCTCAGCGGATATTTCGGCCTTTACACAAGCCAGAAAATCGTTTATTCAAAGCTCTCCGCAAAATACGTAAATGCAGACGTAAAATAATTTATTCAACAGTCGCCCTGTCCGTGTACATAACGAGCAGGGTGCCTTTTTTTACAGAAATTTCAGCCCTCTCACCAATGAATTCGTTGCTTACTCCTATGGCATAATCGTTTGTCATATCATAACCGTCGAGCAGATATTTAAGCCCTTTTTCACTTACGCCCTCGCTCTTTTCGCAAAGTGAAAACACTGAAACCATACCCTGCGAATCCTCAGAAAAAGCAATGGAGGAATTATGAATAACCGTCATAATCTCGCCGTTGCCAAAGAGTCTCGCTTTCACGCCTTTTTTTGCAAGCATTGTAACAAGCTGAATATTGGCAAAGGTGTGGTCACTCCTGCCGCCCGTGCCGCCGTAAATATTAAAATCCGTGCAGCCCTTTTCAAGGCCGAGCCTTACCGCCTCCCAGGTATCAGTTTCATCCTTAACGGGATTAAGCTGAATAACGTCAACGTTTTCAGGCCTTTGAGCCGAATCGAAATCGCCGATAACGGCATCGGGAGTTATTCCCCACTCCTCAAGCTTTTTATAACCTGCATCGGCGGCAACGACATAGCCGTCAACATCAGGTCTTTTGCATTTGTAATATTCTCCTGCCGCAAACACAAAACATTTTTCAACATTCATATTATCACCTTTGTTTATGTTACAACCAAAAGGCATAAAAAGTCAATCTTTTCGTTCAATCTGTTAAATTTCTCTTGTAATTTTGCTTCAAATGTGATAATAATTATTTATATTCATTTATGAAAGGACTTGTTATTGTGAAAAAACTCTCATTAAAAATCACAGCGCTCCTTTTGGTTCTGACTATGGTACTCTCCGTTGCAAGCGTATTTGCATTTGCAAATCAGCCTACCGAAGCAGATGCCGGCACAGTCGAAACCGTTACCCTCAGTGAAAACGAAGCCACCTCTCAGGCTCTTTTCAGCTACCTTACCGATCCCGACGTTAACCCCGAGGAATGCAGTAATTCCGTTGTTATCCCCGGTGTTTTTCAGTCCAAAACCGCTCTCTACAATGAAGACGGCACTCTTGCCCTCAATGCAGACGGTGAACCCTACGAAGCCCCCTTCTTCCTTGAAAGCACAAACGATATCGTAAAGGTTGCGCTCAAGGAATGCCTCTTCCCCCTGCTTCTCACCCTCATCACCCAGCACGACTGGAACGGAATGCTTGCAAAGAAGGTTTCCGCAGTTCTCGGTAAAGTTCTCGGCGCAAAGGCTCAGAACAATTCCAAGGGTGAATTTATCTACAACGTAAAGGCTGACAAATACGAAGGCAGCGTTGCAGAATGCACTCAGGAAGAAAAAGACTACATCTATGACCAGATTCCTCTTAACGATTACGCTCAAATCTGCGGTGAAGAGCATCTTTATTTCTATTCTTACTGCTCCTTCGGCAACATCAACTCAATCGTTGACGAGCTTTATGCTTACATAATGAAAGCTGCTGCCGCCTCCCCCACAGGCAAGGCAAACATCGTACCCATCAGCCAGGGCGGCTCACTTGCAGTAAACCTTCTTGAGCGTTACCCCGAAGTAGGTCAGTATCTTGACAGAATCATCTTCATCGTTCCCGCCGCTGACGGTACAATGCTCCTCGGTGAAATCTTTGAGTTCGGTCTTATCGACGACGATGAAGCTCTTTACAACGAAATGTTCCCCATTCTCATCGCTGACGACGATACTCCCTGGCTCGGCCACCTCATCAACATCGTTCTCAGAATTCTCCCCAACTCCGCAGTAAACGGACTTATTGACGAGGCAATCGACGTACTCGCAGGCGAATATCTCAGATACTGCACCACCATCTGGGCTCTTCTCCCCAGCGAAAACTATCCCGCAGCAGCAAAGAAGTATCTTAACGAAGACGAAGATGCTTTTATAAGAGCACAGACCGACGTTCACTATCAGGGTCAGCTTGACCATTACGACAACATTCTTTATCAGATTGAAACCTACGGTGTAGAAGTATTTGACGTTGTTGACTATAACGTTTCCCTTTATCCCATTGTTGATTCCTGGGATGACGTAAACGGCGACGGTGTTATTCACCTTGATTCAACATCCTTCGGCGCTACAAGCTACGGCGTTGACGTAACTCTTCCCGATTCCTACTCACCCGTTGAAGGCGGCAAGTACGTTGACCCTCACAAGATTGTTGATGCAGGCACAGGTCTTCTTCCCGACCACACCTTCTATTTCCACAATCAGAACCACGAGCGCACCGCAAGCAACGACGTTATTATGAAGCTTGCAATCAGCCTTCTTACCGACAACAATTTTACAAGCGTTAATTCTTATCCCGAAAGATATCCTCAGTTCAACGAGTCCAGAGACGGCAGAGATTTAACGAATGCTGTTAATTCCGCAAAAGCTATTGATGCTTCCGCTCTTCCTGCTGAGGACGCTCAGGAGCTTGCAGCAGCAATCGCTGAAGGTGAAGCTCAGATTGAAAGCACCAAGATTGACCCCGAAGCCTGCGAGGCTGCAGAGGCGAGACTTAACGCTATCCGTGATAAAATCAACGGTGTTACCGTTGAAGAGCCCACCTTCTCTGACAAGTTGTCAGACGGTGCAAACGAAGCTCTCACCTCTTTCATTATTGCTTTCAGCAATTTCCTTTACAGATTCTTCGGCGGCAAAGGATTCTCAGACATAATCCTTTTCAGATAATTTCATAATTCCAAAGACCTGCGCGGTAAATAATTCCGTGCAGGTCTTTTTATGTTGTTTTTTACATCGGTAAGCGGTATAATAAAATTAAATCTTTACCGATTCTTAATAAATTTACTTCCCGATTCTTTACTTTGGCGTGTTTTAATATAGCCATCGGGTGATATTTCTCTGATATTCAACGAACAGGAGATGAAGAAATGTACCGTGTACTCGTCTGCGACGATGACAAGGCAATTCTCGATTCAATCGAGGTGTATCTCAAGCTGGAAGGCTATGAGGTACTTAAAGCACAAAACGGGGCTGAGGCAGTGCAGCTTGTTAACGAAAACGAGGTTCACTGCATTGTGCTTGACATAATGATGCCGCTTCTTGACGGAATGGGGGCTACGCTTAAAATACGCGAGAAGCACAATATTCCAATCATTATGCTTTCGGCAAAAAGTGAAGATACCGATAAAATTTCGGGACTCAACTTCGGCGCTGACGATTACATAACAAAGCCCTTCAATCCCCTTGAGCTTACCGCAAGAGTGCGCTCCCAGATAAGGCGCTACACTTCTCTCGGCAGTATGACGGTAAAGGAAACTCTGCTCACCACGGGTTCGCTCTCACTCGATACGGAGAGTAAGCTTGTAACCCTTGACGGAGACCCCGTAAGACTCACCGCCCGTGAATACGGAATCCTTGAGCATCTTATGCAGAATATGGGCAGAGTGCTTTCCACCTCGCAGATTTACGAGGCGGTGTGGAACGAGCCGTCATATACCAGCGACAAAACGGTAACCGTTCACATCCGAAAAATCAGAGAAAAAATTGAAATCGACCCAAAAAACCCGAAATATTTAAAGGTGGTGTGGGGAATTGGCTACAAAATCGAAAAAATTAAGTAAAAGCCCTGTTTTTAAAGCAATATGCGTTTTCCTTGCGGTGATTTTTGCTTTTGCAGGCGCATGCACGGCGGCAGTCGGAGCGGCAAAAATTTACGTCTGCTCTACTGTTGCGTCAATAACCGAGGGCTGCAACAACTTTTACGAAAGCGGCGTTTTCGTGCGTGCCCTGAGCGAATATATGAGCAGCGCAGTAAGGCTGATTACTTCCTATGAGCTTGAAGAAAACAATCTTGCATGGTGCAACAGCAAGGCTCAGATTGTTGATGCCGCAACCAATGAATTCCTTGAAAAGAAAGCAAAAATCATTGAAAATGAGCTCAGGTATGCGGTAAACAACGCAGGCACGGAATACGCCCTGCCCGGCGAATACGAAACCACTACTTTTCCTCACGACGAGGCTACAACCGCTTTCTTTGAAGAGATGAGTGAGGTTTACGTTGCAAACGAAGGGAATACCGTTACAGAAGATTATTCCACTTCCGAAACCGTAACAACAGCCAACAAGACCGTAATCATTCTCCCCTCTGATGCTTCCGCAGCACTCAAAGAGGCGAAAACAGCTCTTGAAAACTCGAGCGGTCTTGATTTCCTTGCGTATGAGCATCTTGTAAGGGACGAAGCGTTTTTCGACAGTTTCAACTTTAATTACAAAATACAGCTCAATTCAGGCGAGTACGCTAACGGTTATTTATATGAAGGAAGCTTCAATTACACCGAAAGCGAAATAAGAAAAGACTTTTCAGCTCAATATGACAATGACCATATTTTCTGGTATGACAGCGAAAAATCCTACGCAAAATCTGCTGAAGCAAGGCTGAGAAAGTATCCCGAAATTCTTTGCTGCTTCAGAGACAGAGCAACTATGGAAATCCTCTTTGCTACCGCCGACCCTTCTGTCACTGCACAGACCGTTGAAAACGACAGCTTTTACATCATTTATGACGGCGGTGAACTCAGATACAGCGGAATAACCGATTCTGCGTTTTCTATTGTAAACGAGTATTTCAACACAGGTAATCTTTCTTCATATTTCGGCCCGGGCTCCTTTGTTGACAACAACGGAATTGACGTTATCATTTATCACTCACCCGCTGCAAACTATGAATCCCTGCTTACAAGGGCTCAGACCTTCTTTAACGATTACGATTGCTACAACGGCTGCGTGAGCTGGTTTGTTATGGCCGTACTGCTCCTTATTGCCTGCCTTATATTCATAATTCTTGCAGCGAAGGGCAGCGGACTGAGCAACACAGAGGACGGTGTCAGGCTTTCGTTTATCGACAAGCTGCCCACTGATATTCATCTTATTATAAGCGCGGGGCTGATGTTCGCTCTGCTTTCCGGCGCCTTTATAGCCGGCACAACGTATATCGGTATGCCGATGTTCCGTCAGCTTGAAGGGCTTGAATACACACCCTTGCCCCACGTTATTACGTGCACACTCTTCGCGCTTTCCTCTCTTGTTTTTATGGAGTGGCTTTGCTCAACCGTACGCATAAAGCGTGCAGGAAAAAGCTGGTTCGGACACTTTACCGTTGTAAGAATTATCAGCTTTATTTTCCGCAAAATCAAAAATCCGGTAAAGAAAATCTTCTGTGATATAAAGAGACTTTTTGAATACAAGCCCCGTCAGTTCAAAAAGAAATTCTTCATACAGCTTGCGGTTTACTTTGCAATCAACCTTATTCTCCTGCTTGCAGGCGGCATTTTATTCTGGAGATTAACTGTTGTTTCCTTATTAGTTTTTGCCGCAGTGGCGGTATTCAATTTCTTTGTTATACGCAAGGTTCTCCGCTACATTCAGCAGCTTGATACTCTTATCTGCTGCGCCTGCGAGCATACAACGCCCAATCCTGCAGAGCTTATTGGCTGCGACGAATCCCTCAGAATGCTCGAAAGCGGACTTCGCTTCAACCGCGAAGAACTTGAAAGAGCAATAGAAACCGCAACCAAGGATGAGCGTATGAAAACCGAGCTTATCACCAACGTTTCGCACGACCTCAAGACTCCGCTCACCGCGGTTATAAACTACGTTGACCTGCTCAAAAAATGCGATATAAACGACGAAACCGCGCTGGGTTACCTCAACGTGCTCGACGAAAAATCGGCAAGATTGAAGAGCCTTATTGAGGACCTTGTGGAGGCATCAAAGGCTTCCGCAGGCACTATAAATCTCAACAAGGCGGCGCTCAACCTCTGCGAGCTTACGTTGCAGGCAGTTGGCGAAAGCGCAGAAAGCTTTGAGCAGTTAAACCTCGACGTAAAGCTCAACGTAAGCGAAGAAGCAGTTATCGTTTTTGCGGACAGCCAGAAAACCTACCGCATTATTGACAATCTGCTCTCAAATGCAAGCAAGTATTCCGCTCCGTTTTCAAGGGTTTATATCAGCGTTTCCCGTGATGAAAGCTTCGGCATATTTGAAATTAAGAATATTTCAAGGGATTGCCTCAACATTACCGCAGATGAGCTTACGGAGCGCTTTGTAAGAGGCGACTCCTCAAGGACGGACGGCGGAAACGGACTCGGACTTTCCATTGCCCGTGACCTGTGCGCACTCCAGGGCGGCGAGCTGTTGCTCACCATTGACGGCGATTTATTCAAAGCAACCGTACGTCTGCCACTTAATCAGTAATACTTCAGTTTAATTGTTGCTTCACAAAAAGAGCACCGCAGGGAAACCTGCGGTGCTCACTCTTTTATAATCCTATGTGTTTATCAATGAATTCCGTTACTTTCTTTTCATACTCTTCCTTGCCGTCATAGTAGCTGTAAGCGTGCATTGCACCCTCAACTATCAGCTTATCCTTAGGTGTGGGGCAGGCATCATAAAGCTTGTGGCACATATAGGTAGGCACAAAGGTATCTTCACTGCCGTGTATGAACAAAACGGGATTTACGGCATACTTCATTTTACCCAAAGGGTCGGCATCCTTCTTGAGGTCATATCCTGCGATAAGGCGGCAGAAAATATTGCCGAGATTCATCACAAGCGGAAATCCGTAGCCTGCGGCAGCCTTTACTGTGCTCATCATTTCCTCAAGCGCATTGGTAAAGCCGCAATCCTCAATTATAAGCTTTACCTGCGGCTGAGGATTCTGCGAATTCACGAGCATTGCTGTTGCCGCACCCATAGAAATACCGTGAATAATAATCTCAATATCCTCACCGAAGCGGTTTACAAGATAATCAATCCACAGCTTTATATCCTTACTGTCAAGCGCACCGAAGCCGACGGCATTGCCCTCGCTTCTTCCGTGGCCTCTGAGGTCCGGCAGGAAATAGTTGTAACCGAGCACGTCGTGATAAAAGCCGAAAAGATGGCTGCATTCATCGGGACCGTTGCAGTTATAGCCGTGAATGCATATCACAAAACGCTTTGACGGCTCCTTTGCAGGCACAAACCACGTTTTTAATTTAAGCCCGTCGCTAACAAGCTCCAAATCCTCAGGATTATGAGAATAAAGATAATCGTTATTGCGTTTTCTTATATCAATGCGTGCTATTCTTTTTTCATCCGTAGGTGTTTTAGGTACTCTTTTGGGCACAATGGCGTGACAATAAGCAACCGCACCCGTAACTGCAGCAAATGCCGTAACGGCACCTGCGGCGGTGAAAATTTTGGAAACCGCTTTCATAAAATCACACCTTTCTTAAAAATATATTATCATAGTGTGCATTAAAAAATCAATACTGTTGACTTTTTTATAACAGGAATTTAAAATAAAATTATCAAATACACGGGAGGAATGAAAATGCCCGAAAAAGAAAAAAAGCCTCTGTTTTCCAATATTGCCGCAGTGTACTTCAAGCTTACCAACAAGCTGAGAGTTTCTTTCAAAAAAGGTCTTATAGGAAAAAGCGGCTATGCCTGCAAGCGTTTTCCTGAACTTACCGCCTGCTTCGGCTTTGAGGGTGACAAAGACGCGCCCATTGCTTTTATTGACGGAAGTTATCTTCTGCGTGACAGAAATCACACCTTCATAACCTTCGGCATCTCTGCCCCTGAAGGTAAAATAAACTGGTACAATAAAGAAGGCTTCCTGCCCTGCTTTGTAAGCGAAATGGAAAAGGATTGCGTAAAATATACAATAGAGAATTTTGCCGACAAAGTAACCGTTAATTCTAACGATTACGTGATAGCGTATTCTCGCATAACAGCGGTAAACCTTTCAGATGAAGAAAAGACCCTGCCAAAGGTTTCATCTATGCTTATCCCGTTAACCGAATGCCCCAAAACGGTGGGTGCAGGCAAAGCAGTGATAAGGGATTATGCGGTAGGCGCTGACCGTTTCAGCGGAAAGTATCCCTACCCCGACAACGAAGAAATCGCCCGTGCAGGCGGCTTTGACGAACATTACATCAGCATGAAAGAGTATTGGCTTAAAAGACTTGAGCCTCTTGCAGAGATTACTCATCTCCCCGACGAAAGGCTCATCAACGCTTATAAAGCAGGCTATATTTACACAATGATTGTAAAGGACGGCACTGAGCTTCACGTTGGCGAAAACGGATATGACAGAGTATTTGACCACGACATTATAGGAATTCTCGCTTCTCTTGTTACCGTAGGCGATTTCAAGGATTTAAAAGAGTACGCGAAGCACATTCTCAAGAATATCCAGTATCCAGATGCACGTTGGAAATACAGCTGGTTTTTCGCCCTTTACCTGCAAAAAACAGGCGATATAAGCTATATCCGCGAAAACTTCAGGGATATTAAAGAAAACGCACGCTTTGTTGCCGAATCCCGTGAAGCACCCGATTCAATAATCAAAAAATCAAACGCAATCGACTCGCACGGCAACTGGACCATAGACAACTGGTCTGCCCTTACGGGACTTTGCTGCTACCGTTATATATGCGAAAATCTTTCAGAAGAAGCTGAGGTCGAGTGGGCTGAGAAAGAGTATAACTCACTGCTTGATGCATTGAATTCACGGCTTGAAAAAACGCTCAGCGATAACGGCATAAACTATATCCCCATCTCCGTTACCGAACCTAATGAGGCAGGCCCGAGGAGTGACCCGAGGGATGCAAACTGGGCTTCGATGTTCCTTTTCGGACGCTGGGCGTGGGACGGATATCTTTTCGGTGCAAAGCAGTACGGAGTAAGCCTTGATTTAATTGATGAAACCTACACCCACGGCTTTGAACGCAGAAAAAATATAAGCAACAGCATCTATAACTTCGGCGGATATCCGCACGGATATTTCTGCAGTGCCTATAATGCCGGCTACGGCGGTGCCGCCCTCAGAGGCGACAAATACCGTGACTGTGGAATAAAAGCATATCAGTTTATGATTGAGCAGGCACAGTCAGGCCCCTTCTCCTGGTGGGAGGGCATTGATTACCCTGATGAAAAATCGCCGTGGAGCATTCCTCACGCCGCAGGCGGAGGCGGCTCCTGCCAGCATATATGGGGGCAGTCAACCGCAACAAAAGTGTTGTTTGACTCCATAATATGCGAAAAAGCAAACGGTGATATTATCATAGGCAGAGGTATCCCCTCCGAGTGGATATATGACGGCGCCCGCATAGCCGTTAAAAAATATCCCCTTTCATCCCTTAAACGGATTGACCTTGATATAACCGTAACCGCAACCCAAAGAATCGTAACCCTCAGCGGTGATGCGCCTTGCGGTAACGTAACCGTTGACCTGCCTGAATGCGGCAGAGAATTAAAACTGATAATCCAATAAAAAAACGTCCGCAAAAGCAACCAAGCTTCTGCGGGCGTTTATTTTTATGCGAGTTTATTTCCGTTTGAATCCTTGAAAGCACCTACAAGAATCATAATAAAATCAATCAGTGCTCCGAAGCCGAACAATCCTGCCGTAAGCAGCCAGATAACACCTGTGCCGATTTTGCCTACGTAGAATCTGTGCACACCCAGTGCTCCGAGGAAAAAGCAGAGAAGAAGTGCCACAAGTTTATTTTTGCTTTCAACGGGAGGCTGAGGCTGTGTATACACGGGCTGCTGGTAAACCGGCTGCTGATATACAGGGGGCTGCTGATACACGGGCGGCTGCTGATTATTAACCTCAGGAGCAGGCTGTGTGGGTTGTTCAGGCTGTGCAGGCTGTTCAGGCTGTGCAGACTGCTCGGGCTGTACCGCTCTTACGGGTGTACCGCAGAATTCGCAGAAGTTTGCGCCTTCGGGCTGCTGTGCACCGCACTTTGTACAAAACATAATGTTACCTCCTTGACTAATTGTTAATTACAGAATAAAACATAATTCTTGATAAATCAACGGTTATCTTACAATATCAACAGATTTCCCTGTTTTTGCCGAAAGATAAACAGCATCCAGTATTCTCATAAGCTCTACACCGTCATCCGCTGTGGCTATGCACTGCGCTTTGCCCTCAACGGCATCAACAAAATTTTTGATTTCTCTGTTGAAATCTCTGTCAAAATCAAAGCCGTTGTCACCGCTGATTGAAATATCGGCAATTCTTCCGTTACACTCGGTATGAAGCTCAAAAGGCTCAAGGGTAAGACCCGCCTTATCGCCAAACAGCTCAATATCTCCGCTTGATGATTTGGTGTTAAGATTAAAGCTGGTTTCCACCTGCAAAACCGCTCCGTTATCAAAGCGAATCATCGCTACTGCAAGATCCTCAACGTCAAATACCGGCTTTTCAACCACTGTTTCAGATTCCCACGCAGTAGTCTTTATGTGACTTCTTGCACCGATTTTATCAAACGTTGCGCCAAAAACGGTGACGGGCTTGGGATTACCCATAATATATCTTGTAAGATCTATAACGTGAACACCGAGGTCGATGAGAGGACCGCCGCCGGAAAGACTCTTGTTACCAAACCAGCCTCCGGGGAAACCGCAACGGCGAAGATAGGTTGCCTTTGCAAAATAAACGTCTCCGAGGTAGCCTTTTTCAATAAAATCAATTGCCGCGGCAGCATCGTTACCCTGACGGCGGACGAAGCCCACCATAAGCAATTTGCCGTTTTTCTCAGCCGCATCCTTCATTTCAACAGCCTGCTGAGCATTCATTGCCATAGGCTTTTCGCATATTACGTTGCAGCCTGCGTTGAGTGCCGCTATTGTGCATTCTGCGTGGGCGCTGTTCCAGGTGCAAACGCTTACAAGATCCAGCTCGTTTTCTTCAAGCATCGTCCTGCAATCGGTGTAATAATTTTTAACATCGAATTCTTCAGCAAAAGCCTTCGCTTTTTCCTCAACGATATCGCAGCAGGCAACAATCTCCACTCTGTCACCCAGTGCCTTGTATCCTTTTGCGTGGCAACGGCTGATTCCACCGTTACCGATAATACCTACTTTAAGTGCCATTTGTTTTTCCTCCCTTATCTTTTATAGCCTTTGCGCTTTGCCGCCACGCGGCAGGCACGCTTATAACACTCCGCAATATAAGCTTCAAACTTCATATTGCGGTAAACATCGTTTTCATAACGGCCCGGTTTGGAAACGGTTGAAAGTTCAAACGTCATAATACCGTCATATCCGCAATTATCAAGCCTTGACGCTACGTCATCCCAATCTGCAATGCCGTCAAAGGGCAGAAGGTGCAAATCATCAATATAAGTTATTCTGCCGTTAAAATCCCTTATACCGAGGTTGTCGTTTATATGGGTGCACAGCAGTTTATCGCCGTAGAGCTTCAACAAATCCTGCGAGCGGTTATAGCACATCTCGTGCCCCGTATCCCAACAGAATCCTACGTTTTCGTACTGTGAAAACTCATTCATCAGCACCGCCAGGTATTCCTCACCCTCGGTATTTTCAAACGCGATTTTAACGCCCTTTTTTCGTGCGTGTTCTATTACCTTTCCGTAATTTTTAAGCCCTTGTGCGGTGGGTGTATGATCCTCAAATCCGATAAACGCATGAGCTACCATAAGCGGCACTTCCTGCCTTGCACATTCATCAACGCACATAATAAGCTCGTCAACAGCCTGCCCTGCCTTTTCGGCATCGCCGTGCCACATATCCCTCGATTTACCAAAAGGAGCGTGGACCGACTGAAAAATCATACCGAGTTCTTTTGCAAGCACAGCAAGCTGAGTTAAATCCTCGCCCTGCTTCCATTCCGTAAAGAACGCTTCAAACCCCGTGCGGTGAAACAGCCTCACCTGTTCACACAAAGAAAGAGGAAATGCACCGCTTGTTCCTAAGCACAGCTTATATTTCCACATATTGACACTCCTTTACTCGCAAGGGGTAATTTCATAGAACACAACGCCGTTTGCCGCAAGCTTTCCCTTTACGGTAAGCTTACCGTCCACAACCTCACCTTCAGTCACAACGGGTTCAAGACGTGAGCATTCACTGTACTTATCGTAAAGCTTGCTGAAATATATCTCCCTCGCCGCGGCATCGTTAAGAGTATTAACAGAATCAATGCACGGGTCCTCGGGTGACCAGGCGAAGCAATCATCGGTGATACCGTATATTTTTCTGTCCTCAACCCATTCATCGAAATAGTTGCAGTCATCATCAACGGTGTAGGCTGTTATTCTAACCTTTTTGCCGTCAAACTGAGGAGCGTTGATTTTGAATTTAAGATTGATGCTTCTGTTGTATTCAACGTCGTTTCTGAAGTTGTATGCCATAATGCGAAGAGTATCCGTTGATTCATCGTAAGCGGCAAGACTGTCCGCCTCTGTACGGAAAAGCAAACCGCTCATTACTTTTTTAACAGCAACTCTCGCCGCACCTGCAAAATCGGCAATCTTGCTTGCCACGTGATAACTGACGGTGGGATTGCCCTTAAAAAG
Source organism: Acutalibacteraceae bacterium (assembly GCA_045592385.1). Classification (GTDB taxonomy): domain Bacteria; phylum Bacillota; class Clostridia; order Oscillospirales; family Acutalibacteraceae; genus CAG-177. Next base: position 18,950 of record JAZNUP010000004.1, on the reverse strand, counting down.
TCCTCCCGAGAGGTAGTACCACGAAGAAAGATAATCTCCGCCCTCGTCAAGCAGCTGCTTATAAAGTCTTGCATCATAAGCCGCCTGATAGGTGTAGCCGCAGGTTCTTGAAAGAAGGTCTGCACCATCCTTGCCGCTGACGTTGCCCGAATGAATCCTGCCCTCATCTACTCCGATAATAAGATTTTTAAGCCCTGCTGCTTCAGCAGTTTCCCTGAGGTAAGCTATACACTCAGGGAGAGTTCTGCCCTGAGTGTATTCACCGGGGCGCATATCGTAAAACGAGGTGGCAAGGAAACAAATCCTGCTTGATTTCCCGCCCGTTTTATAGTTAGTGCCGTTTGCACAGTGCTGAATGAAAAGAGCTTCATCCCACAAGCCTTCGCTTACCGTCATCGAATGAGCACCTACGAAAACATCCTCACCTATCACGTCAATAAGTGCCTGCACTGTATAATCATAAAGCTTAAAATATGCCTCGGCAGATTCCTGAGGGTCTCCGCTGACAGACTTGAACCAATCCGCATTTTCATACTCAGTCATAACTCCGAAGCGCCAGGTAAGCACTTCTTCTGCGCCGAATTCATCAACAAGAGCCTGAGCCACAGCAGCTATGTAATTGTAATAAACGTCATAATCATCGGGCGGATAAACGTTTGTACCGAAATACTCATCCTCGCTTGCAGCCGCCGAGTACTTAAGCGGCACGCTTCCGAGCTTAAGATGAGGCTTTGCACCGAGTTCAATAATTCCTCTGCAATTTTCAATAAGTCGGGAAAAATCGTAATCGTCAAGCACGGTTTTATCAAGAGGATCTTTGAACAAATCCCTTGAAGCATTACCGCCCGTGCACTGCATAAGCTGAACGTAATCCACAAACTCGAAAACATTATATTCACCGTTGATTTCGGGGTCTGTAAACTGGGAATCCGTATTCATATCCCATATATTTACGTTGCTTACAGGATTTACGAGGTTTTCACCTTTCTCCGAAGTATCAACGGTAAAAGTATAACTGCTTCCGATACCCATGATAAACGTTACCGCCGCAGTTAAAACCGAAACAATGCGTGCAATCACAGAATTCACGCAACATCCCTCCTTATAATCTTTACAAATCTAAATATGTCACATCCTTTTGCCCGTGTCAAGCGTTATTTTTTAATAAAATTCTTGAAAAAAATGATATTCGTGCTATAATTGTTTTATTATAATTATTCAGGAGGCGTTTTATTTTGAAAAAAATTATTTCCGTATTGCTCTGTGCCGTTATGCTTGTAAGCTGCGTAATTATGCCTGCAAACGCAGAGAATACAACAAAGCTCAAGTTCGGCGATGACGGTAAATTCAGAATTCTTCATTTTACCGATTTCCAGGACATTTTCTATATGATGAATGCTACAAAGGATTTTATCCACGCCGCAATTAAAGAAGCTCAGCCTGACCTTATAGTTCTTGGCGGTGACAATATCACAGGCGGCGCCGGCATCATCAAGCCCCTTACACGTATGTCAATCGACCAGTTTATGAGCATTTTTGAAGAATACGGCATTCCCGTTGCCTCTGTTTTCGGAAACCATGACAGCGAAGGTGCAGCTACCAAGGAAGATATGATGGAAATGTATGAAAGCTACGATTGCTTCATCGGTTGCGAAGGTGAGGACCTTACCGGCTGCGGCAACTACAATCTTCCCATCTACGCTTCTGACAGTGACAAGGTTGCTTTCAACCTCTGGCTTATTGACTCCCTTACTTACAATGAAAGCGATAAGAAAGACAACTACTGCGAAAACGACCTTGAAGGTTATGCATGCGTACATAAGGACCAGATTGATTGGTACGTAAAGACTTCTAATGAGCTCAAGGCAGCAAACGGCGGTGTCCCCGTTCCTTCACTTGTTTTCCAGCATATCGTTGTACCTGAGATTTATGATGCTCTTGTAAAGACCGAAACCGGTTATACTCTCCCCGAAAGCGCTACAGGCGTACTCGGAGAAAACCCCTGCCCTCCCAACTATTCAAACGGACAGTTTGACGCTATGGTAAGCCAGGGCGATGTACTTGGAATGTTCTTCGGTCACGACCACACAAACACTTATGTAGTTGAGCACAAGGGCATTGACCTTGTAAACACCCCCGGCGCAGGTTTCCACTCCTACGGTGATGAAACAAGAGGCGCAAGAATAATCGACCTTGATGAAAACGACCTCTGGAATTACGAAACCGAGCTTATCTTCTGGCGTGAAATCTTTGACGTTGAAAATAACTCACTTGCAAATTACCGTTTCATTTACAGCGCAAGCGAATACTCACCCGCTGAACAGATAAAGGCTTTCTTCCTTTATATTTTTGAAGCGGCTCTTCTTCCTCTCAAGAACCTCAAAAAGTATTAATCTGCATAACCCTGCCTGATTTTCGGGCAGGGTTGTTTTTATACAAGTTGACATAAAAAAAATTTGATTTTATAATTAAAGAAATACAGAGTACGGGAGGCGCCGCTTATGGCTGCAATATTAAAAGCAATAATTTCGGTTTTTACTGCCATATTTATGCTGCCGTCAGCAATTAACATTTTTCTTTTCGGCACCCGGAATATAAACGAAAACACGTATGGCGATGTTAAGCCGGACACCTGGGTCGCTGTTGACGGACTCGGCAGAAATCTGCCCGATTATGAAGATGTCGGAGAAAAAGACAAGGGAAAATTTGTTGGTCTGTTTTACTGGACGTGGCATTATAATTTCGCCTCGGATTTTGAGGCCGACAACGTAACCGAAACACTCAAGAAAGCCCCCGAAGCGGTGCGTGATTTTTCGCATCCCGTATGGAAAAACACACCGAGCGGTAAGCCCTACCATTGGAATGAGCCGCTTTACGGATATTACCAGAATCTTGACGAGTACGTTGTAAGAAAACACGCTGAGCTGATTGCCGACGCAGGCGTTGACGTTATAATATTTGACTGCACAAACGGCAACTACACCTGGCAGCCTGCATACGAGGTGCTTTTCAAGGTATTTGACGAAGCAATCAAAGAGGGCGTAAAAGTGCCTCAGATTGCATTTATGCTCCCCTTTAACGATTCAGAAGATGCAAACAAATCCCTGCACGACCTATACGAAAACGTGTATTCAAAGGGAAGATACAGACATCTGTGGTTTATGTGGGACGGGAAACCGCTTATTATGGCTCATCCCGGTGCTCTTGATAAATCCTTACCCGAAGAAAAGGAAATTCTTGACTTTTTCACCTTCAGAGAAAACAGCCCCTCCTACTTTGACGACGATTATTCAATAATTGATAAAAAATGGGGATGGTGTAGCGATTATCCTCAGACAAAGTACAGTAAATCCCTTTTCGGAAAGCCTGAGCAGATGTGTGTTTCCGTTGCACAGAATGCCGCTGACGGTAAGCTTGTGGCTATGAATAACGGCGGCAACGTTCAGGGCAGAAGCTTCACCCACGGTAAATATTCTTACTCTTACAAAAAAGGAACCGAAACAGTGACGGTTGATTCCTCAACCGAAAACGCTATGCTTTACGGTCTTAATTTCCAGCAGCAATGGGATTACGCAATAAAATGCAACCCTGATTTCATTTTTGTTACAGGCTGGAATGAATGGATTGCAGGAAGGCACGATACCTGGCAGGGAACAGAAAATGCATTCCCTGACCAGTTCTGCGACGAATACAGCCGTGATATCGAACCCTCGGCAGGTATAATGAAGGATCATTATTACTATCAGCTTTGCGCAAATATCCGCAGATTCAAGGGAATAAGCAAACCGCAGACAACATCAGGAGGTCAGACAGTTGACATAAACGGCGAGGACAGTCAGTGGGATTCGGTTACAAACGAATACTTCCACTACACGGGAAGCACACGCAGCCGCAATGCTGACGGCTGGGTAGGGCTTCATTACGAAAACAACACTATGCGTAACGATTTCCGAAGCGTTAAGGTTACTTACGACAGTGAGAATGTTTATTTCAGAATAGAAACGGTTGACGACATCACCGCATATACCGACCCAGCGTGGATGAGAATTCTTATTGACACCGATTCAACAGGCAACAGTGCAAACTGGGAGGGCTTTGAATACATCATAAACCGCGATAACGCAGACGCATCTTGCTTGAAAGTTGAAAAATCCTGCGGCGGTTGGAGCTTTGAAGAAACCGGCACCGCTCAGTATACGGTAAAAGACAACGTAATGCAGGTTTGCATTGCAAGAAGTGCTTTAGGTCTTGCTAAGGGCGATGAAGTTCATTTCAACTTCAAGCTTTCCGACAATATGCAGACCGACGGCGATATAACGGATTTTTACGTAAACGGCGACGTTGCACCCGGCGGCAGATTTATGTTTGCATTTTAACTTTCATACTAAACTCAGCGCCCCCGACCGAATGGTCGGAGGCGCATTATTTATTCGATAATTTTTTAAATTTCGGGGAATACGCTTAGAGAACGCTTGAGAATGCCGTTCATATATGCAATAGCAGTGCCGTAATTCGTAATCGGCACGCCCTGCTCTGTGGCAAGATTCATGCGGTAATTCATCTCCCTGCCGTTGAGCATACAACCGCCGCAATGGATAACCAAAGCAAAACGGGTCAAATCCTGAGGGAATCCCGCTCCTGAGGAAAGCTCAATATTAAAGCTCTTTCCCGTGTATTTTTTAAGCAAAGCGGGAAGCTTTACACTGCCTATATCTCCGCACTGCCTGTGATGCGTGCATCCCTCGGAAATCAACACTGTGTCACCGTCTTCAAGCTTATCTATCTGCGCAACTCCTTTTACCGCAAGTTCAAGGAAACCCTTGTACCTTGCCATAAGTACAGAGAACGATGTGAGCGGTATATCCTCGGGAGTAAGTTCACTCACAAGCCTGAAAACCTGACTGTCCGTAATAACCATAGCAGGCTTCTTTGCAAGAGCAGAAAGAGCGGCGGTAAGCCCGTCCTCCTTGACCACAAAAGCCTGAGCTCCTGCATCAAGAATATCCCTTATAGTCTGCTGCTGGGGAAGTATCAGCCTGCCCTTGGGTGCCGCCTCGTCAATGGGGGTTACAAGCACGGCTATATCATCAGGCTTCAGCAAATCGCCTACAAGATGCAAATCCGTATCTTCTTTTTTTGCAAGGGATGCAATCTTTTCGCGCAGACGGCCTATACCGTCATTTTTAAGCGCGCTTACGTAAATTTCATTCTCCTTGGGCGCAGCGTGGCTTTCAACGGTATCTGCCTTATTGTAAGCAACAATATAGCTTACGCCCTTGCTTCTGAACATCTCTATAAGCTCTTTATCTTCCTTACCGAGAGGTGCTGAGGCATCCGCAACAAGCACGGCAATATCGGTTTTTGAAAGCACACGCAGAGTTCTTTCAACCCTTAGTGTACCCAACTCGCCCACATCGTCAAAGCCGGGAGTGTCAATAATCATAACGGGGCCGAGACCGAGCAGCTCCATAGCCTTGTAAACGGGGTCTGTTGTAGTTCCTTTGGTATCTGAAACCACGGACATCTCCTGACCCGTAACGGCATTGACGAGGCTTGATTTACCTGCGTTTCTCTTGCCGAAAAATCCTATATGCGTTCTGTTTGCTGAAGGTGTTGCATTCAGTGACATAAGCTTCTCCTTAAAACGCTTTGACTAATGAGGCATACTCTTCATCCGTTATTGCCACAACCGAGCCGTGACGCGGATTTACACCGTCAAAGCTGTAATCATCAGTATTCACGGGGAGGAAATTTTCCATATCCTTTGTCTGCTGAGCGAAAAATCTGCCCGTGCCGTATTCATCCATTATCATTACCCAGTCATCCGTGCCCGTAATACGGTACATCGAACTACCCTCAACTCCGTGAGGCGACAGGGAAACAACAACCGGATTATCATCATAAGGACCGTTGAGACTTTTTGATTTTACGTAAGCTATTTTCTGGTCCTCATCGTGTTTAAAATAGAGGTAATAGTAACCCGTTTTCTCATTGTAAGTTATATCACCGTCAATGGTCTGTATCCCTTCACGGGCATACAGAAGCTGAGGCTCAGTGAGAGTTCTGAAATCATCCGTATAAGCATAGTAAAGAGCTGCACAGTCATTCTCGGCAGTTGAGATTGCCCAGTAAACCATATAACTCTGCTCCTTTTCGTCCCAGTAAGCCTGAGGTGCCCACGAACGGTTTGCAGTTTCAAAGCCTTTGAAATCACGGGTATCAAGAATAGTTTCATCGGTCCAGTTAATCAAATCCGATGATTTCCACGTAACAAGAGCGTGGTTGGAGGTCCATCCGTCAAGGCTTCTCATATCGGTTGCAATAATATAAAAACAACCGTCCTGCCCTCTGAGAATATACGGGTCTCTTGCACATTTTGTGCCGAGAGTCTGAATAATAACCGGCTCGTTATTATTAAGCGGTCTGAAATTATATCCGTCTTCACTCACGGCAAGGTGAATTCTCTCCTTTTCGGGAGCATTGCCCGTAAAGTGACAGAAAACGTATTTTCCGCTTTTACTTTTGGCAGGAACTGCGTAATCCATACGGACTCTCCTTTCCGTTTATTATGCCTTTACGGTATACTTTCCGCCCTTAAGCACAAAGCTCCACTTGCCGTTTTCCGTTGCAGCATCCGCAGCCTCACCGTTTACGGTAACACCTGAAGCTGTTTTGAAGAGGATAACCTGAGCTTCAACGCCTTCGGGGATTTCAAAATCGTATACAAATCCGCCGTCTTCTGCTTTCCAGCCCGATTTAATCATACCTGCCCTTGAATCATAGGAAGCGTTTGCAAACGTTATACGCTCCTGATTGCAGGGAGGATTCTTTCTCATATCAGGCTTGGGTTCAAGGATAATCCTTGCAAAGCCGGGATGGTTTTCGTCAGTTGCAATACCTGCCACTTTTTCAAACAGCCACTGAGCAACCGCGCCGTATGCATAGTGGTTGAAGGAGTTCATACCTACGTCACCGAAGCCCTTATCAAGTGTATATGAATTCCAGCGCTCCCATACGGTGGTAGCGCCCTGATTTACACTGTAAAGCCACGAGGGGTCTTTCTCCTGAAGAAGAAGTGAATAACACAAATCCTCAAGGCCGAGCTTGTCAAGAGTTTGATTAAGAAGGCAGGTGCCTACAAAGCCTGTGGAAAGGGTGTAATCGTTATCCTCAATCTTCTTTCTGAGCTTGAGAATGTGGGATTCCCTGAGCTCTTCAGGAAGCAAGTCAAATGCAAATGCGAGCAAGTAAGCGGTCTGAGTTTTTTCTTTAAGGCTGTTTTTGCTGTCTATATACTTATCAATAAACGCTTTCTTTATTCTTGCGTGCTCTGAGGCATAGTATTTACTTCTGTCTTCCCTGCCGATTATTGCCGACATTTTTGCCATAAGGTCAAGACTGTTTGCATAATAAGCATCAGCGATATATCTACCGTCGGTTTTTTCATAGCAGAGCCAGTCACAGTAACCGGGGTTGGGACCCTCGGGATCCTTGCTTTTAAGGAAAGCCAAGTATTTTTCCATAGACTCATAGCATTCCTCAATAACTTCGGGGTTGCCGTATTTCAGATACATCTGGTAAGGGATTATAACACCTGCATCGCCCCACGCGGCATTGCCGTAGTTGCCCTCGTTTACAAGCACGTTCGGGATAGTATCACAGTATCCGCCAGCAGGATTCTGACAGTCACGCATATCCTTAAGCCATTTTCTGAAGAACTCTTCCGTATCGGCAATATAACTGCCTGCATTGAAGAACATCTGAGCATCGCCCGTCCAGCCAAGGCGTTCGTCGCGCTGAGGGCAGTCGGTAGGGATGCTCAGGTAATTGCCTCTCAGACCCCATACAACGTTGGAGAAGAATCGGTTTACCTTTTCATCCGAGCAGGTAAAAGTTCCCGTTTCACGGTTAGCACTGCCGATCACCTGACCCTTTACCTCAAGGATTTCAATGTCGGCATCGGCGCTGATTTCAAGGTATCTGAAGCCGTAGAAAGTGTGGCACGGAGCAAAGCTCTGCTCACCGTCCGTTGCAATATAAATGCATCTTGCCATTGCTGAACGGTAATTCTTGATATAAACGCTGCCCTTGGCGTAGTCGTTTCCTCTGCTCTTTTTGCCGCTGTCGTTAAGAAATTCGCCAACGTAAATGTTAATTCTTGTTCCCTTGCTGGCCTTTACTTTGATGTAAGGTCTGCCAACCATATTCTGCTTAAGATCAAGCACAAGAGCCTGTCCTTTTTTCAATAAGCCCTTTTCGCAGCCGTCGCTTGCTTTTTTGGAAACGGTATTGATTTCACCGTAGGTAGTGAAATTGCGCTTTGTTCCTTCATATATAACGGCCTTGCGGGGTGTTCTTTCAAGATGCTCTCTAACCTTGATGGGAGGACCCTGAGGCTCGGTGATTTCACCCTCGTAATCATCATAAATAACTGCCTGTTTCCAATCGGCAAAGTTTCTGTCAATCCTCGCATCATAAAGAACGCCGTCCCAGATTGACGCATTGAGATAAGGACCGTTAATAGCAGTCTGCCAGCTTTCATCGGTATTTACGCTGAGCTTTTCGCCGCCATCAAGAGTTATATCAAGCTCTGCGCGAAACGCGGTATGCTTGAAGCCGTAAAGTCCGAATGAAATCCTACCGCTGTACCAACCCGAGGAAACCTCGCCTATAACGGTATTTTCACCCTCAACAAGATATTCACTTACATCGTATGTAAATGCAAAAACTCTGGATTTATAATCGGTCCAACCGGGCTTGAGTTCATCAAATCCGTCCTTGCCGCCCACTCTCTTGCCGTTGATGTAAACTTCAAAAACACCCAGTGCAGTGGCGGTGATGCTTGCGCCGCTGACGGGCTTATCTATATTAAAAACCTTTCGGAAACACGCAATTCCGCCCAGAGAGGGTAAATCGAATTTGCGGTTATTGAACTTCATATTTTCCCACGGGTGTTCCCTGCTGAAAGACGTGGAAGTGTTTATTAAAAATTTTGAGTTTTCAAGCATAAATATAGCCTCCTGCTGAATATTCGTTTTTAATTATACAAATCACTTTTGCCCATGTCAACTCAATAATTATTTTTTATAAAACTCTTGCCATCAAGAAAACTTTTGTGTATACTTTTAATGTCAGATTGCAATAAAAAGGAAAGGATTTACAGCTATGACTTCTGCTTTTACTCAGGCACTTGCATTTCTTATGTCTCTTATTTACACACTTATCCCCTTTGTTGATTATTCACCTAAAAACGAGGATGAGCTTCTCCTCAACGCGGCAATGATTTCCGACGTTCACATTGACGCATCTCTCCCCTGCGGTCAGGAAATGTTTGCAGCAGGTCTTGAAGATATGAAAAGATGCGAAACTCCGCTTGATACTGTCATAGTCGCAGGCGACCTCACAAACTATGCGGATGAAGAATCTCTCATCGCTTTCTACGAAATTCTCAAAGAGCACAGCCCGGCCGACAAATGGGTAGTTGCTCACGGCAACCACGATATCGGTCACGTTGAAGGCTTTACAAACGCAGAAGCGCGCGAATGGAACATAAAGCATTACAACGAATACACCGGCTCTGACAATGAGAATATCTATTACAGCCTTGATGTAAAAGGCTACACCTTCATCGTTCTCGGTGACCAGGGCGACGATAACTGGGACCATTACGATATTTATGAGGACCAGCTCCAATTCCTTGACACAGAGCTTGCAAGAGCTACTGCTGACGGCAAGCCCGCTTTCGTAGTATGCCACATCCCCGTTGAGGGTGTTAACGGTCAGATGCAGGTATGGGAAGAAGGCTCACTTGAAGAATACAGCCAACCCATAGTTGATATTATGGAAAAATACAACAACGTTTTCTTCATCAGCGGCCACGTTCACACAGGCATCAACGGTGCTCTTGTGAAGAACGTTTTCGGCTTCAGCTGCGTCGAAACAAGAAACGGCGTAACTTACATCAATCTGCCCACCTATCTTCTTGTAAACCGTTACGGTATCCCTTGGAACGGTATGGGCTTCCACCTCGAGGTTTACGAGGATGAGGTTGTGCTGCGCGCAAGAAGATTCCTTGTTTCAAGATGGTACGCATTCCACGAATTCTCCGTTCCACTTGTTTAATCAAAAAGTGTCCCTCCCGGTTCCTGACGGAATCGGGAGTTTTTGTTTATAATGCATTTTCCTGATACTTAAAAATATTCAACTAAAAAAGTATGTATTTTGCGTATCATTTTTACTAATTCCTACAAAGTTTAGATTTTCAATTGAAAAATCATATTTAAAATGTTATAGTATTTATGTTTGTAATAATTTGAAACCATAGTATAAGTTTTTGGAGGAAACCGCATGCAGCAATATTACAAGGAAAAAAGACTGCGCGATTACAGAGACCTTATAAACAACTCTGCCAACCTCTATCCCAGAAGAACTGCTTTTAAATTAAAAATAGCCGAAGGTAAGTACAGAGAAATAACCTATGCTGAACTCAGGAATTATTATTACCGCTTCTGCGCTTATCTTCTCAAAAACGGTTTTGGAGGAAAAAGAATCGCCGTTTCAGGCAGCAACTGCTTTGAATGGGTGCTCAGCTATCTCAGCGCGGCAACCGTCGGTGTTGCCGTTCCTATTGACAAAGAGCTCGGCGCTGATGACGTAAACGATTTTCTCGAATCGTCCTTCAGCAGTGTTATGTGCACCGATTCTCAGAGAATATCTGCTCTTAAGGCTGTTGTTAAAAGGGATATGACATATATCGACTTTGCCGATATTGAAGGCATCTGTAAAAGTATGACCGACGTTGACTGCTCCGTTGTTGATGCTTTACCCCTTGACCCCAACGCAATGAGCATTCTCATATTCACCTCGGGCACAACCGGCAATTCCAAGGGCGTATGCCTTTCCCAGAGCAATGTCTGTGCAAACATCCACTCCACCTTGAAAATGGTAAAAATCAAACCGGAGGATTCGGTTCTTTCCATTCTTCCGCTTCACCACACATACGAATGCACGCTTGACTGTCTTCTTGTTTTATCCAAGGGCTGCTGCATTTCATACTGCGAAGGTGTTACAAAGGTGGCAAGGAATCTTACCGAGTATTCCCCCACGGCGCTTGTGGTTGTACCTGCTCTTCTCAAGGTACTCAACAAAAGAATCAAAGCCGCCATTATAAAGGATTGCCCTGAAAAATACCGCAGCAATTTCGAGAATTACTCACTGAGTGAAGCGCTTGAAAAAACACCTTTCCTTATCCGTAAGGTAATCTGCGGCAAGGTAAGAAAATCACTCGGCGGAAAAATCCGACTTTTCATTGTAGGTGCCGCAGATCTTGACTGCACTCTTGTTGAAGATTTTATGGCTCTCGGAATCAGAACCCTTCAGGGCTACGGACTTACAGAATGCTCCCCTCTTCTTGCCGCCAATAACGATTTTCATTTCAATCCCCGTTCAACAGGTATTGCCATACCCGATGTTGAGCTTAAGATTGACAACCCCAACGATGAAGGCGTAGGCGAAATCATCGCAAAGGGCGAAAACATTATGCTGGGCTACTACAACGACGAGGAATCCACTGCCGCCGTGCTCAAGGACGGTTGGTTCCACACAGGCGACCTCGGCAAGTTCGATGAAAACGGTGACCTTTTCATCAAGGGAAGAATTAAAAACGTAATAGTTACCGAAAACGGTAAAAACATTTATCCCGAAGAGCTTGAAACAAGACTTTCAAAATTCCCCGAAATCAGCGAAGTTCTTGTTTACGGATTTGAAGATAACGGCACAACCAACGTTAAAGCAAAAATCTTCCCCAATCTTGACTATCTGAAGGAAAAGTTCGGCCGTCATCCCAATGACGATGAAGTCCGCTCCGCAATTCAGGATACCGTTAAAAGCGTAAACAAGAAAATCCCCAAATACAAAAACATCAAAGCATTTGAAGTACTTTCCGCTGCGCTTGAAAAAACAACCACTCAGAAAATCAAGCGTTTCGGTCAGAATACGAAATAATTCTGCTTAAAGCAGTTTATTTAAAATTATAAAAAAATTTAAGGAGGTCCTCGCATTGCTTCTCACCACAGCTGTTCAACAATTCTTCTTCCGTCTGTTCGCATTTATCATTTCCATTATTTATTCAACTTCAGGCGGATACACTGCTCCCTCAACCGAAAACCCCATCAACACAAGCCGTGACGGTGCAAACGTTGTTTTTGCCGCTCTTGCCGACCCTCAGATTTCAAACTATATGTTCGGCAGATACCCCGTTCTTCAGGCAGCAAGCGACGACCTTCACGCAAGTGAATGCGACATCGATGCAGTTCTTCTTGCAGGCGACATTGCTGAAAACGGCCTTGCTGAGGAATATCAGCTTGTTTATGATGAGCTTTCAGGTCTTGATTCCCGTTACCTCTGCGCAACAGGCAACCATGATATCCGCCTTCGTCTTTACAGCCAGAGTGTTGAACGCTTCACTTCTTTTGCAAACGCTCTCAACGAAGATGAAGCAATGAAAGAGCTTCACTTCTCCGAAGTTATCAACGGCTACAAATTCATCGTTCTCGGCTCCGACAAAACTATGTTTGAAGAAGCTTACTACAACGATGCTCAGCTTGAATGGCTTGAGAGTGAAATCGCAGGTGAAAACGGCAAGCCCGTATTCGTAATCTGCCACCAGCCTCTTAAACTTACACACGGTCTCCCCACCACTTGGGGCAGCGGCACCAATGAAGGCGCAGGCCACGTTGGCGACCAGAGCGAAGCTATTAAAGAAATCATCACAAAGTACAATAACGTTATCTTCATTTCAGGCCATCTTCATTCAGGCCTCGGTGAGTACACCTACGAAACCAAGGGCAAGGCTCATCTTGTAAACCTTCCTTCACTCTGCATTGAGAATAAGGACGGCTCTTACAACGATGCAGGTATCGGCTATATGGTTGAGGTTTATGATGACGAAATCATCTTCAGAGCAAGAGACTTTGCAAAGGGAATCTGGCTCCCCGATTATGATATCAAAATCCCCGTAGCAGTTGCTTAATTAAACAATAAATTTCCCCTTGATGTGCAGCAAGTACATCAAGGGGATTTTTCATATCTGTTTGCATTTTTTGGAAAAATTGATATTCAGCACAACTATTCCCAGAAGTATCAGCACCATACCTGCAAGCTTTGCCGCAGTGACGCTTTCTTTAAAGAGAAGAATTCCTACAACTGCCGCGGTTACGGGTTCAACGGTTGCAATAACCGCCGCCTTGCTGTTTTCCGTGCCCTCAAGACCTTTGGTATAAAAGATGTAAGGAAGCACGCAGCTTATAATTCCGAGCCCGAGAGAAAGCAGAATATTCTTTATGTCTGAGAACAAATGGAGATTTGCCGAAAAGCCTGAAAAAGGAATTGCCGCCGCCGCGGAAAAAGCAAATGAATAAAAGGAAATCGTATAGCACGAATAGCCTTTATCAAGTGCGTATCTGCCGAAAACACTGTAAAGAGCATAGGCAAAGCCCGAAGCAATTCCCGTCAGAATGCCGACGGTATTAATTGAAGCACCCGAAAAGCTCTCCGCAAGCCCCGTAACAAGCACACAGCCTGCAATCACGAGCGGTAACACCGCAATCTTTTTTGCGGTAAGTTTTTCTTTGAACAGCACCGCTGACATAAGCATTACAAATACGGGAGAGGTGTAAAGCAGCACCGCCGCTACGGACATACCGTTTTGTTCAATGGAATAAAAATACGTAACGTTGAGAAGAAGTATACTTGCAAGCCCCGTGCCGAGAAAACACCATAAATCACGCAGTCTGATTTTAAAATCTTTTTTCTCACGCAAAAGCATATATATGCCGAGGACTACCGTGGCAACCGCCATACGGATAACCGTTATCTGCATTCTTGTAAAGCCCGAAGCAAGCAGATTGTTTACAAAAACACCTATAAGTCCCCAAAGGATACCGCTTGCAAGTACAAATGCGTAGGAGTATTTTTTCATCTTTTCACCTTGAAAATATCTATGCCGAAAATTGAAAATATTTTATCCAGAATGTTTCTGAAGAAATCACATACAGGCTCAAAAGTAAAGAGTGTGCCGGTATTGATTTCGCCGTTTATGTTGCCCATACCTGTGCACGGTGTGCCGTCATAATCCGAAGCAAACTGAGAAAGCCAGGAAATCATCCCATCGGGATGTGTAAGAGTTACCCCTTCCCCCGCTCCGTTTACGGTGGTCATGTAGGGATATGCGCCGTTATCAACGGTAAACATATCGTTATTTACAGCAAACCACGCGTGGTGGCTGCTGGGAGTCTTTTCACCGTTTGCATAGCAAACCTTGGTAAGGGTTGAGAATCTGCAGGCCTCAGGGCGTGCGTTTGTACTGATGATGTTTTTCCACGTGGGAGTTGCCGCAAAATGATAGTTGATAAGAGGGTCCCTTGTGCTTGAGGTAATCCATACGGGGATATCGGCAATAAGTGATGCCGCACTTTTATCGGGCACCCACGCAGGGCAAATAGGGAATATTGCCGCAAACATCTCAGGGAAGGCTACGGCGGTTTCAAGAGTCATTTTGCCGCCCATGGAATAGCCACCCATGTAAATCCTTGTTGTATCAATATTTGCACTGTTCTTTGATATAAAATCGTTAACCGCCGCCATAAGAGGTTCAATCAATATATCGCCCCAGAATATGGAATCTTCCTCCAGAGAACGGGGTGCAAAAATAAATGCGCCGCCCGCAGGCTCAAAGCGTGCCTGGAATTCATCGCTTGCCCAAAGGGCTATCTCACTTTTTGCAACCTGAGCGCCTTTTTCACTGCCGTCACCCATACCGTGAAGCCATATAACAAGGGGATATTTTTTACTTTCCGAGTCCTTTACGGGAGAAAAATACTTGTAATCAATTATGTATTCTCCCGTCTTGGGGCCTACGCCATCTTTAAACTGTGCCTTGAGCGCATCAATACCGTCTTCAATCTTTACGGCGCCTGCCATAACGGATACGCTTGACAAAAGCATAAGAACAGCCAGTGCAATGCAAAACAGTTTTTTCATCTTCTCTTCTCCTTATTTCTTTATTGTAGTATTACGATAACACTGCCGTTAAAAAAAGTCAATAAAAAGCCGTTTTCTCAGAAAAAATCTGCCCGTTAAAGGTTGCCTTAAGTTCAAAAAAGTGATAGGATTATTTAAAACGCACAGGAGGATTTACTATGAAATTTTCATCAGCATTCATTTATGCTTCACCCGAATACACATCCTACGAAAAATTCGTAGCCGCTCCGTATTTCAGGAAAAGCATCGCTTTTGAAAGCGTACCCGAAAAATGTGAAATCACGGTAAGCGGCCTCGGCTTTTACCGTATCTGGATAAACGGCACGGAGATTACAAAGGGTCTTATTGCCCCCTACATTTCAAACCCCGACCATATAGTTTACTTTGATAATTATGACATTGCAGAGCTTCTTACTGCAGGCAAAAACACCGTAGCTTTCCAGCTTGGCAACGGTATGCAGAATGCTCCCGGCGGTGCTGTTTGGGACTTTGAAAAAGCCCGTTTCAGAGGTGCTCCCAGGCTTGCTTTTTGCATTGAATACACTGTAAACGGCGAAGCTTTCAGCATTGAAGCTGATGAAAGCGTTAAGACTGCGCGCTCTCCCCTTTATTTTGACGATTTGCGCTCAGGCGTACGCTATGATGCAAGAAAAGAAATTGACGGCTGGCTTCTCCCCGATTTTGATGACGGCGCGTGGCAGGATTCCGTAATCTGCGAAAAGCCCAGAGGAGAATTCAGACTCTGCGAAGCTGACCCCGTTATTGAAACAGGTGAAGAAATTGCGCCCGTTTCAATCCGTGATGCCGAGCTTGCTCCTTTCTATCCCTCCCATCAGGTAAAGGACATTGTGCCCCAGGAGCTTCCGGATGAAACAAAATGTGTTCTTTATGACTTCGGCGTAAACAAAACAGGCTACTGCCGCCTTAAAATCAACGGCAAGGCAGGTCAGAAAATCGAGCTTCAGTTTGCGGAGCACATTGACGACAGCGGCAAGGTTTACTACGCAAACATAGATTTTTATCCCGACGGCTACGCTCAGAGAGACGTTTACATCTGCAAGGGCGGCGAGGAGGAAATCTTCACCCCCGTTTTCACCTATCACGGCTTCCGCTACTGCGCGGTAATAGGTCTTGAAGAGGGTCAGGCAACAGAGGATTTACTCACCTACGTTGTATGCAACTCTGATTTGAGAGAAAGAGGCTCGTTTAAATGCTCCGACGAAACAGCCAACACTCTGCAGGAAATGGTCAGAATCTCCGACCTTTCCAATTTCTTCTACTTCCCAACCGATTGCCCCCACAGAGAGAAAAACGGCTGGACGGGCGACGCGGCCGTATCCGCAGAGCAGATGCTTCTCAACTTCACTCCCGAAAAGAGCTATATAGAATGGCTCAGGAATATAAGATCCGCTATGCTTGAAAGCGGTCAGCTGCCCGGAATTATACCCACAGGCACCTGGGGCTACGAATGGGGTAACGGCCCTGCATGGGATGCCGTGCTCACATATCTTCCCTATTACACCTATATCTATACCGGCAACACTCAGATTCTTGAAGAAAACGCAACCGCAATCCTGCGTTACCTCAACTATATTTCCCTTAACCGCACAAAGAGAGGCACAGTATCCCTCGGTCTGAGCGATTGGTGCCCCGTAGCAGGCAGGCTCAAGCCCACCCGTGAATACACTGACAGTGTTATAATTATGAGCATTGCCAAGATGGCCGCATTCATTTTCGACGTGCTCTCAATGAAGCTTCAGAAGGATTTTGCTTTGGGTCTTTATGAGGATATCAAAGCTTGCGTAAGAAAATATTTTATTGACCTCAACACAATGACTGCCGACACAAGATGCCAGACCTCACAGGCAATGGCTATCTTCTACGACGTATTTGAATCAGGCGAAAAAGCCGCCGCATTCGACGTTTTGCTTGAGATAATCGAAGAAAGCGACGAGCATATTGATTTCGGTCTGCTCGGCTCACGCTGCCTCTTCCACGTGCTTTCAGATTTCGGCAAGGCTGACCTTGCATATAAAATGATTTGCCGCAGGGATTGGCCCTCATACGGTTATTTCCTTGAGGAGGGTCTCACCTCTCTGCCTGAAGATTTCCTTCACGGCCGCAAAATCAACTCCCTCAACCATCACTTTATGGGTGATATTTCAAACTGGTTTATCACAAGCGTTGCAGGTATAAAGTACAACCCCAACGGCGATAATCACCGTGAATTCACTCTGCGCCCCGCATTTATTGATACACTTGACTTTGCAAAGGCTCACTTTGATTCGCCTTACGGCAGAATCACCGCGGAATGGAAACGCGAGGGGGACAAAATCAACCTTAAATGTGACTTCCCTGAAGAGCTTGAATGCACCGTTTTGCTTCTCAACGGCTGGAAAATCGAGGGCGAATGGATGAGCAGAATAATTGAGGATAAATCCTTTGAAATGACTCTTTACAAATAAAATACTGCTATAAAAAATCACGGCATCGAGTAGCCGATGCCGTGATTGAATTTTGTTTATAAAAATCAGAGTGTTGCAAGAAGCTTCATTGTATCTTCCACAAACTTGTTGACGGTAACAGCAACAATATCCCCTGCACCGATTAACGCATCGCGAAGGTCGGTATAGTAATCCCACGGTGTATAGGCAAAAACAAACAATCTGTCAAACTCCCTGTAAATTTGTCTTTTTGCACTTTCGATATAATTTCCGACATTCTTTTTATAGTACTCAAGATTCTCCTCGCGGGTTGCTTCCCTTATTTCACACGGGACTCTTTCAATCAAGTAATATGTTTCGATAAAAATAAGCAGAATATCGTAATCAATTTCGATATACCATCTGTATTTTCTGTTTCCTTCGGGTGTCACAGTCAGTTTTTCATCGGGTGAAAAAGTTGCCTTTGTGCCGTCGCTATAAGTGACAACAAGATTTGTGTTTTCTATTCCCTTATAATCTCCATATATCCTACCAGTATAGTAAATTATACTTGCTCCTTTTTCTTTGCCCTCAAGTTCAACCTTTTCAATTAAATCCGATAGTTCACACACAGTTACGGTTGTTTCTTTTTCAAATCCAAAAAAAGATAATGCTATATTGTTTTCTCCTGCCTCTAACTTTTTGTCAGAATATACTTTCAAAGTGCAATCATCAAACTCAAACCTGTTTACACTGTCAAACATTATATAAAAATCACAGTAAAACTCGTATGTAAACCTTGTTCCGTATTCACCTTCGTGAGAAAAATCGCACTCTAAAAGATTATTCTTTTCAGTTCCGTTAAGCAAACCTATATCGGTAACTTCGCTTCCCATATATTCAATTTTAAAATTTACATATCCGTCTATATCATCATACGGATCTATTAAAAATTGCGCTTCACCCTGCTCGGTTTTAAATATATATTTGTCTGTTCCCTTTCCGCCGGCATCGCTGTATATTCTATCATACTCTGTTACACGAGAATCTTCCAGCCAAACAGAATCTATGAATATCTCTCTGCCGTTTTCATTATATTGAGTTGTTATGCAGTAATAGCCGCTTTTCTCAACATCAAAATCAACACAAATATCCGAAAATCTGTCTCCAACATAAGCAATGGAATTGTCTCCAAGCTGTGCCTGACCGATAGAAGAACTGTCTTCCGTTGCGCTATCAACCAACTCTGCTGCTGTCGCAAATA
Source organism: Acutalibacteraceae bacterium (assembly GCA_045592385.1). Taxonomy (GTDB): domain Bacteria; phylum Bacillota; class Clostridia; order Oscillospirales; family Acutalibacteraceae; genus CAG-177. The sequence continues at coordinate 224 of JAZNUP010000004.1, read as the reverse complement.
TAGGCATAGCTGAAACCAGCATTACAAGAGCAAGGAATGCGCAGAAAACAGATTTTATTCTTTTTTTCACAACAAATCCTCCTTAAGCTTTAAATTGATTTAAACTCATTCTATATTATAAGGAAAAAAAAGTCAATTAACGTTTTGTTACGAACTTGTTAACGTTTCCCCTGCACTCTATAACGATTTATTGAAAAACCATTATGGTATAAAAACGAAGGCAT
>JAZNUP010000003.1:0-33572 GCA_045592385.1 Acutalibacteraceae bacterium | reverse complement strand
ATGGTTATTTATGGGCATTTTGGCACAAAACGGAGGTTATGCTATGAAAAACGCACTTAAAAGGGCAATTTCAGTTCTGCTGGCGGCGGTAATGCTTTTCGGCACTTCGCCGCTTGCAGGCTTTGTGGGTCTTGATTTACCAGAGCTTAATCTGCCTGAACTGAAGCTGCCCGAGATTAATCTGTTCAGCACCAAAGCAAAGGCGGCAGAAGAGGCAACAAGCGGCACCTGCGGCGCAAACCTTACGTGGTCTTTTGATGAAGCAACAGGCGCTCTCACCATCAGCGGCACGGGAGAGATGACAGACTGGGGCTATACTTCAGTCTCTTGGCATAATATACGTTCATCCATAAAATCGGTAACAATCGGCAACGGAGTAACAACCATAGGCTCTGATGCGTTTGAAGATTGCACAAGCCTTGCAAGCGTAACAATCCCCGACAGTGTAACAACCATAGGCAATTGGGCGTTTCGAAACTGCACAAGCCTTACAAGCGTAACAATCCCTGACAGTGTAACAAGCATAGGCCATTATGCGTTTTACGGTTGCGACAGCCTTGAAAGCGTAACAATCCCTGATAGAGTAACAACCATAGGCGATTCTGCGTTTTACAATTGCACAAGCCTTGCAAGCGTAACAATTCCTGACAGTATAACAAGCATAGGCTCTGATGCGTTTAGATATTGCACAAGTCTTACAAGCGTAATAATCCCTGACAGTGTAACAAGTATAGGTGCTCGTGCGTTTAGCGAATGCCACGGTCTCACAAGCGTAACAATCCCTGATAGTGTAACAACCATAGGCTCTGGCGCGTTTAGCTATTGCGACAGCCTTGAAAACGTTTATTACACAGGCGACGTTGCGGGCTGGTGTGCAATAGATTTCTATAATGTTTATTCCAACCCGATGTATTATGCAGAAAACGTTTATATCAACGGGGCTTTGCTTGAGGGCGACCTTGTAATTCCTGACGGAGCAACAAGCATAGGCGATCATGCGTTTTACGGTTGCGACAGCCTTGAAAGCGTAACAATCGGCAACGGCGTAACAAGCATAGGTTATGAGGCGTTTTACGATTGCAACAGCCTTACAAGCGTAAGAATCCCCGACAGTGTAACAGTCATAGCCCCGGAAGCGTTTTATGGTTGTGACAACCTTTCAAGTGTAACGATTGGTAACGGCGTAACAGAGATAGGCCAGGATGCGTTTTGGGTTTGCTTAAGCCTCGAAAACGTTTATTACACAGGCGACGTTGCAGGCTGGTGTGCAATAGATTTCGATGATTCAATATCCAACCCGATGTGTTATGCAGAAAACCTTTATATCAACGGGTCTTTGGTTGAGGGCAACCTTGTAATTCCAGACGGTGTAACAAGCATAGGCGATTATGCGTTTTGCGGTTGCGAAAGTCTTACAAGCGTAACAATCCCCAACAGTGTAACAACTATAGGCTCTTCTGCGTTTTCCAGTTGCACAAGCCTTGAAAGTGTAACAATCGGCAACAGTGTAACAAGAATAGGCGAACGTGCGTTTTCCAGTTGCACAAGCCTTACAAGCGTAACAATCCCCAACAGTGTAACACCCATAGGCGACGGCACGTTTTACAATTGCACAAGCCTTGCAAGCGTAACAATTCCAGACAGTTTAACAAGCATAAGCTATAAAGCGTTTTACAATTGCACAAGCCTTGAAAGCGTAACAATCCCTGATAGTGTAACAAGTATAGGTAATTCTGCGTTTTACGGTTGCACAAGCCTTGAAAGTGTAACAATCCCTGATAGTGTAACAACCATAGGCGAGAAGGCGTTTTCCGGTTGCACAAGCCTTGCAAGCGTAACAATCGGCAACAGTGTAACAAGCATAGGCTATGGTGCGTTTTGCGAATGCACAAGCCTTGAGAACGTTTATTACACAGGCGACGTTGCAGGCTGGTGTGCAATAGATTTCTATATCTATTATATCTATAATGATTATTCCAGCCCGATGTATTATGCCAGCCCGATGTATTATGCAGAAAACCTTTATATCAACGGGGTTTTGGTTAAAGACCTTGTAATCCCTGAGGGTGTAACAAGTATAGGCTATGCTGCGTTTTACAATTGCGACAGTCTCACAAGCGTAACAATTCCTGACAGTGTAACAAGCATAGGCTCTTATGTGTTTTACAATTGTGACGCTCTGACAAGCGTAACAATCCCCGTCAGCGTAACAAATATAAGCATGGGCGCGCTTTCTTATAATGTTAAGGACGTATATTATGCAGGCTCGGAAGAACAGTGGGAAAGAATCAGCATATATTATGATAATGACTGGTTAGACAGTGCAACAATTCATTTTTATTCTTACGGACCGAGCCGTTTTAAGTACACCCGGAAACACACGGTGAGTGATTATCAGGCGCAGAATGCCGGATATGCCGCAAAATATTTTGCAGGCGCGGCGCAGGCTATGGACGGCTCTTACGGCAATCCGGACCTTTGCATACCCGGTATCAGACTTGGCGAAAATATGGTGCCGCAGGGCATTGCGTATTATGAAGCCAGAAACTGGATGCTCATTTCCGCTTACTATAAGGATGCTGAAACCGACAGCCGCCCCTGTATGATTTTTGCCCTTGATTGCAATACGGGCAGAATGGTTGCTGAATTCAAAATCAGGAATAAGGGCAACAGCGCCGATTTTTCTGCCCACGTTGGCGGAATAGCAGTATCTGAGCATAACCTTTACATAACGGGCAACGGCGCGGATATATGCAGAATTTCACTCTCTCAGCTCGACCCAGAGGCAACCGAAATTGTTATTGAAGATACCCGTTCAATGTCCGGCTGGCTCGGCGAAGCAAACGCCGCATACCTGAGCATAAACGACGGTATGCTCATAACGGGCAACTTCTTCTATGCCAAGGATAAAAAATATGACACGCCTGCAAAAAGTGCAAACAGCGTTATCCTTGCGCAGAATCTTACCGGCGCTTCCGCTGAAGAGGAGTGGCAGAACTTTACGCAGAGTGTCCCCTTCGCCGTTGTGGCAGTGCCCGATTCAATTGACAGAATCCAGGGTGCAGTTTACCGCGATAACAAGTTTTACATTTCAAGCTCTTTCGGCAGAAAAAATACTTCTTCAATCATCATTGCCGATATTGACAGTTCAAACGGATACACTCTTAAAAATACCGTCAGGCATACGGCTCTCCCGATGATGGAGGGTATGACCCTGGCAGGCAATTATATCTATGCCGTGTTTGAGTCCGCCGCCGCTTTTTATCAGAACGGTCTTGACGGCAACGGCAAATCTTCAAAACCCACGGACGTTGTGTGGAAAATAAATATCAATAAGCTTCTCGGTCTTGATGAATCGGCAACAGCCGCAGGAGACGTTGAAAATCAGTATGCCGAATACATCATAAATGAGAAAAAAGGCTATACCTACCTTACTTTCAAGCAAAGCTGGTTTGGCAATGACAGTATCAATTACAACCATTTCCTCGGCAGGCTCTGCTCGCAGTTTGCCGTAATCGGCTATGATACCGCCGTTGAGGATAAGGACAGGGAAACTCTTCACGAGCACACCAAGCCCAATCTTAAATCAGCCCTTGAAGCAATAGGTATGACCGATATTGAAATTGACGGATACACCGCAATTGATGAAGTAAACACCTTTATTGCTCACAGAAAAATCAACGTTGGCGGCACGGATTATACCCTTGTTTTTGCAGGCTTCATCGGCTCGCAGGACGGTCAGTGGTACAACAACTTTGACCCCGGCACGGGCGCAACGCACGCAGGCTTTGAAAGCGCCAAAAATCACGCCTACGGCTTGCTTGAAGCCTATATCCAGCGCCACGGATTCAACAAAAGCACAACAAAGATTCTTTTAACCGGTCACAGCCGCGGCGCGGCAACTGCAAATCTTGTTGCGGCTGAGCTTATCAGAAATCAGAAATATGCATACAGCGGAAATATCTACACCTATGCCTTCGCCACCCCCAACTCAACCTCGCTCGAGGAAAGAAAAAATGAAGTTTACAACAGAATCTTCAATATTGTAAATCCCGAAGATTTCGTTTCCGCAGTGCTTCCCTCTGCGTGGGGTTACGGCAGATACGGCAAAACCTTTGTTTTACCCAGCAAAACAAACACAAACAATTATTCGGCATATCTCAACAATATGCAGCAGTATTTTACCGTCCTTACAAACGGCGAAACTTACGAGCCGTATGCGGACGGCGAGGTTCCCACGTATTTCACAATCACCGCCCTGACGTCGGCAGTAAAGAACGCATCAGAGTATTACTCCTCCAAGCTTCAGGCGGGCGGCAAAAAGCTTACGCCGTATGAATTCCTGCAGAGCACGCTGTGCCACTTCGTTTCAAAAATCGCATCGGCGCTTGACCTTGTAAACGCTGTTGCCATAATTTCCGACACAGTGCTCAACAAATCCAGCGAGCGTGCTTACGTGACGCTTCTTGATTATTTCGTTGTCTGGAGCTCTTCCGAGAAAGATGCTAAACTCAGCGGATGCTTCAACGATGCGCACAGGGCTGAAACCTACTGCTCTTATATGATGTCAATGAGCGAAGAGCAGATTAAAATTCAGCGCAGCGGCTATCTTCACACGGTAAATTGCCCTGTTGATATCGAGGTATACAACAGAGAAAAGGAAGAGGTTGTGGGAAGAATAGTCAACAACGTTGTTGATGAAGAGCTTGCGGCAACGGAAAATGCCGTTGTTATGACCGTTGACGGCGATTCAAAATCCTTCTGGCTGCCTGCTGACGGCGAATTCGATATCAAGCTTATCGGTAACGATAACGGCGTTATGGATTATACGGTCTGCGCCATAAACAGTGCTGATGCAGCGGAAACAAAGCGCGTAAATTTTGTTGAAGTTGAAATTATTGACGGCAAAGTATTGACGGGTGTTTTCGATGCGGAAAAAACTGCTTTTGAGGAGTATTCAATCAGCACCGAAAGCGGCAATAAGATTCTCCCTGATGATGTAATCAGCTCATCGGACATCGGCTATTACAACTGCACAATATCGGTTTCTGTTGAAGGCAACGGCGAGGTATCGGGCGCAGGAGATTACACAAAGGGCGATTACGTATCGCTTTTTGCCTCTCCCTTGAATTCCGGCGGATTTATAGGCTGGTATGACGGCGATACCCTGCTTTCAACCGAGCAGAATTATTCGTTTGTTGCAAAGGGATATTTGCATCTGGTTGCAAAATTCGGAATTACGCTTGATATTGCCACCCCCTCAGAAACAACCATAAAATACGGTGACAGTATCGTTCTCCACGCAAATATGAATAAAGAGCTTCAGAGCGGCTGGGAAATCAAGTGGTTTGTCAGCAACGGTAATTTCAGTTTTGAATTTGCGGGCGACGCCAGCTCCTGCACTCTTACCCCTGCAAAGAGCGGCGACACAACCGTTACGGTAATTCTTTACGATGCAGAGGGCAATGAAGTGAGCAAGGACGAGCAGACCCTTACCTCCAAAGCAGGCTTCTTTGATAAGATTATCGCGTTCTTCAAGAAGCTCTTCGGCTTAACCGAGATTTACGATCAGTATTAAAATCAATCAATTAATAAGATTTCCCCGCGCGGCATCACGCTGCGCGGGGAATTTTTTACGTTTGTTTTGCAGATAAAAAAAGCAAAAAATCTGTCAGATTTTTTCATTCATAAGCTTGCGAACGGCGGCTAAACTATGAATGCTGAAGCAACGGACAAGCGAAGTCAAAGGCAAACCTCGGCTGTATTTCAAGGCTGAAGGAGCTTTAAAAATGCAAAAGCGGCAATTCGCCAGGCGGCATTAAAAAGCGGTTTTGTTGAAGTGTTTGCGAAAAAGAACAGTTTAGAGTGACGGGAGCAAAATCCTGACGGTTTTGTGAGTGTTTTAACGAAGAAATCGGAAATCATCCGATAAAAACACGGTTCGGATTACTGTTGTCATTCTTCTTCACAAAAACGCCTTTTTCAAGCGGTTGCCTGTTGTTTCACGCAATTCAAGGCAAAGGAGTGTAACGGATAATGGCAAAGAAGAGTTCTGTTCCCCAGGCTCGTGAGGCTCTTGATAAGTTCAAGATGGAAGCCGCTCGTGAAGTTGGCGTTCAATCACCTCTCGAAGAAAACATACACATTCTATGACAAAATAATCAATATAATGTGTCGAAAGCTGCCTTTGAATCACAAAGACAGCTTTTTTGAAAGGTAATTTTTACGAGATTTCTGAAGAAACGGTAATATATTTCAGATTACAACAGGTTCTTCACCAATCAGAAGTTTTTTATATTGGATTAATCAAACAACACAAAAATAATACACTTTACGGTATTGATTTGTATATTTTGTTATATTATAATATAGATATTAATTCGATTTGCGATTTATACAAAATAAAAGTATGCCAAACGGGAGGGTAAATAATGAATCAGAAAAAATTCAACTATGACTATTCAAAAACATTGTGGATGAAGATGTTTCTTGCAAAACCCGATTGGGAGAAAAAAACATCCGAGATTCTTATCACTTTTGAACAGGCACTTGAAATAATCAGGATGATGGATAACATAACGCAGGGTATAAAAAAGATTGTTTACCTTGTCGGTTGGCAGGGACTCGGACATGATGACTGTTACCCCGAAATGGAAGTTATTAATCCGTATCTCAAGCGAGACTGCGATGCTACGCCGAGAGACAGCTTTATGTGGCTTTTTGAAGAAGCTGAAAAATACAACACGGTAGTAAGTGTTCACGGTAACCTTGCCGACGAATATGATGCAAATCAATCACATCCCGAATTTGTTGAAGCAAGCGCAATAACAAAGTATCCCGACGGTACTCCGGCGGTTATTGAGGTTTTCTACGGAAGAAATGCATATAAAACATCATATAAGCAGTATTGGGAAAGCGGTCTTTTCAAAAAATATTTTGACCGATTCTGTGAGGTTATTCCTGTCAGAGAGGCGGGCACGGTTCATCTCGATAACTTCTGCATTGCGGAAAATTTCGGACCAAGAACAGAAATGCATGAGCAGGATGAGGCAAGAAACAAGATGCTCGACTATATTATGAGCCTCGGAATTGACGTTACGAGTGAATATACTTACCGTGAAATGCCGTTACGCTCCGAGAGTAACCACCCCATAAGAAAGTATTACGAAAAATGCGGTGCTGAAATTATTGATACAGACTGGCGCGATGCACCTATCCGCACGCTGGGAAGAATCCCTGCCGTCTGGTGGATGAGCAATATGACAATCGACGATTGCATCAATATTCAGGCCGGTGAATTCAGCGGATATCTCAACGTCGAGCCTTTGAGAAATGTGTTTTACGGTACGGTACACGGCGAAGATATCTGGATGAACAACGGCATTGAAAAAGACGTATGGGTGCCGATGTTTATCAGGCAGTTCTGCACAATGCAGGTGCCGTATACATATCTTAACCGATATAAGAGGCTCAGCTATACGGGTAATGACAAAGAAGGTTATAAAGTGACTTTCTCTGATGGTGTTGAAACGTGCGGAAATGAACTTTCAATCACCAAGAACGGCATTGAACTGAAAAAAGGTTACGACGTTATTCTGCCGATAACGGAAGATAACAAAATCTTTATCGCATATTCCGAAAACGGAAAAGACGGCGAGTGGAATGTTCCCGATGCTGAATTTGACAAAGCCAGGGTATATATCATCACCGCTGACGGCAATGAATATCTTTGCGACGTTGCGGTTGAAAACAAAAAATTTTCTCTTAACCTCAAAGCGGGTCAGGCTGTGGCTGTTATTGCAGAATAAAAAGTAAGGAGTAAAAATGATGAAAAAAGAATATTGCGGAATGCCGATGAGAATTGCACATACGGGTGTGACACAGTTTGCTCCTGAAAACACCCTGGAAGCATTCAGAAAAACTGCAGAACTCGGTTTTGAGGGCATTGAACTGGATATCCAACTGTGCGGAGACGGAGAAATAATTATAACTCATAACGGTAATATGGGTTATATGACCTTTGAAAAGCACCGTGACGTTCTACTGGATATGACAGCTGAGCAGATAAAGAAATTTGATATTCCTTATCGTAATGCACTTAAACTTAAATATCCTCCTTATCCGTGGACGGAGCATTTCGGTGGAAGACGTATGATCACACCGCCCGATTACGTTGAAGACAGAGTGACCCATCTGATAACCTTCCCCGAATTTGATGCATGGCTGTCAACTGTTGACTATGACCTCACCGTTGAGGTTGAATTCAAGTGCAAGGGTATGTGTCCCCGCATGGATGAAATTCTTGCAAAATCTGAAAACGTTTCAAAATACATATTCTTCTCAGGTGACTGGGAAGTGCTTGAAGAGATGCAGGAACATTACCGTAAAAACGGAAAGCCTGAGGGACTGCGTTTGGGTGCAAATATCCGTTTTATAAATGAACAAACAATGGATTTCGTTAAACGCTCCGATCTTTGGGAAGTGGGTCTCAATAACGAAGCGTTCACTAAAGAGGACGTTGAAATGTTTGAGTCTATGGGGATCAAAGTGTTTTCAAATCTTGGCGATTATCCCGAGTGGTGGCAGCAGATATGCGATATGGGCATAGCGGGATTCAAAACCAACTATCCCGATGCCTACACCGAATGGTGGTTAAGTACCTGCTAAAAAAGGAGGAATAGATGAATGGCTGATAACGTTAAAATCAGCAAAACCGAATTGCTTTACGATCCGCTTTTTGACAAAAAGCCGGACCTGAAGATGAAAGGTAAAAAGAATACGGTTTTCAAGATTCTTTTTATAATCATAATCACAATTTTTGTAAGTATCTCGCTGTATTTCAGTTTTACTTCAATCAGCTCTGATGAATATACATACAAAGAAAACGATAGCGGATATACTCTTCATCAGTTTGTCGGCAAGGAAGATAATATAACTCTGCACGTTGATTACGTCAGGGACGAGGCAGGCACTGCCGACCCGACAAAATCGGTTACCGTGGTGCGTGAATTCGCTATGAGCTGCAATGAATACGTGCGTTTTATTTTTATAGGAAAAGACGTTTCAGAGCTTGAGCCGCACTGCTTTTATTACACCAAAAATCTTATGGCGGTAATTGTTGACCCCGAGAATCAGAGCTACGTTTCCGTTGACGGTGTTCTGTATACAAAAGATATGACAGAAATTGTTCTTCATCCTATGAGGAATCATCAGTACCGCACCGCGCTCGCAGCAGGAATAGCTGCCCCCGCTGATGACGCGGGAGTTAAAGTATTCCTTGAGGAGTTTGCAAAAAAATACGGCGATGAAACAACCGCAGATGCCGAAGAATATGAAAAACAGTTTTCAAGGCACGCCTTTTACGTAATCCCCGATTCGGTTACAAGAATTGAGGATTCGTGCTTCAGTGACTGTGAAGCGCTGACTCACGTTGAAATCCCTTCTTCCGTGAAGAAAATAGGAAATCTTGCATTCTTCAAGTGCAAGGGCTTTGAAACTATTACAATACCCGACGGTGTTGAGTCAATCGGTTCTGACGGATTTTCATACTGCGAAAGAGTCACGTATATTTACGTGCCCGAAAGTGTAAAGTTTATCGGACATCACGCTTTTTACGGCGACCTGGGATGTGAAAAAATTTATCTCGGTGCCGAAAGTGAGGACTCGGTTGAAACCCAGGAAAACTGGCTTCCCAAGCAGAGTACGAGGTCGCTTAAAGATGTTGAGGCTGTTTACGGGCAGGAAAGGAGGGCAGGCTGATGGCTAACGATAAGGTAAAAGCTGCTTTTCATAACATAAAAGCGCATTGGAACGAGCCTGACAGAAGCAAAGGAAACTACGTCCCGTTCAAAGAGTATCTGACGGTATTCTTTGGTGTCGGTATGAATTACAGCATCAACACCCCTCTCGGCTATCTCGGCTTCAGCGCATCCTGTTTCCTGATAATGTATCATTACAAGCTGCCGTATCTTGCGTTTTCGGTTGTTACCCTCATCGGTCTTCCGTTAAGCTATCTGTGGAGCGTTCTTAACTGGATTGTAAACGATAATCTCGGTATTCTTGAAAAGAAAACCGAAAAGAAGTTTCTCACGTTTTACGGCATAATTTCAGTCATCGGTCTTTCGATGATACTGTTTGACACCTCTTTGCTTCTCCCGTCCTCGTTGGCCGAATTGATTGACGGAATCAACGGTGTAAGCGCAAGAAGCTTTCTTAAAATAGTCGGTATTCAGCTGTTTGTGAATGCTTACGGAGGCTTGCGCAATATTCTTTGGCGAAAGAAACTCGTTCCCAAATACGGCAGATATAAATACGTTCTGTTCTCAAATTTTTTCCAGAAGTCCGTTATGATAATCCTTATCGGCTGGCTTCCGATTTATGATATAAAGTCAGTTGAAGACAGAATGTGGATGGCATATCTGCTGTTTATGGTCTACGATATGTTCCCGTTTACGAACGTTATCGAGCAGTGCACACAGAATATTTCCCCGAATCCTCACGAAAGAATGCTTATCAGAACCTGGCCCGTCAAGCTTTCACATTTCGTCAAGAACATATTTGACGTTATAGTTCCTCTCTTCGGAATTGCCTTTGACGATATAAGATTTTACAAGTACGTCATTCCTGCGGTATTTATTCCGATGGGTGCGTTGACTCTGATAAGCATCAGGAATATTACAGAGAGAATTCCTCAGCCTCCGCTTGAAAAGAAACAGAAGATATCCTTCTGGTACGGAATTTCTCAGGTAATGAAGAATAAGTACAACTGGCTGAATACTATTTCTTCGCTGCTTGACTCTCTGGGCAACGGTATGATAAATATTACAAATGTTATGTACTTTTTCTCATTCCGTCTATATACGCAATGCATACTTTATGGCCTGCTGAAAACGTTGATGAGCTTCCGTTCAACACCGCTCAGCTTTATTGCCCCCTACTTTGTAAAGCGTTTCTCGTACAGAAGCCTGAAAATTGCCAAGCTTGTTATATGCGCCGTGAGCGCTGTTGCTCAGATGCTTACGATTATGGCTTTTCCGACAAAGCAGAATATGTGCGGTATCGTTATATTTGCGTGTGAATTTATCAAAGGCTTTGCAACGTCAATCCCCGACGTTGCCGATGCTGATATGGGTATCAGGAAGAACGACTATCAGATGTATCTTTCCGGTGAACGTCTGGAGAATTTCAGCGGTGTGTTCAGCTGGATTATTTCACCCGTTACCACCTTTGTCAGCCTTATAATTCCCGTTATCATTCTCAAAAACGGCTTCAATTCAAACTGGGATATTCTTTTTATTGATTCCGTAAGATTCAATATCCTTGCCGTTCCCCTGGCGTTCGACCTTGCAGGATTTGTTCTGATGATTATTCCGTATCTGTTCTGGGATTTCAACAATCCGCAGCACGAATACGTTATGGAGGTTCTTAAACAGAGGGAAAAGCTTGCGCAGGAGGGCTATTACCCTGCTGAGTACGAGGGCGGGCTTGATTTTATGGAGCCCGGCAGCCTGCACGGAGAAATCCCCGTTGACTCAGCCGCTATGATTGAAAGGCGCAATGCCCTTCTCGCAGAGGCTCAGGAAGCAGACGAAGAAGCCGCGCAGGAAGAAAGCGCGCAGGAAGAAACCGCAGCGGGTGAAACACTTTAAAGCTTTCCGCTGGCAATAAAAAACCAATATAAATTACCGAAACCGCCTTTGGCTTACAAAGGCGGTTTTTTCTTAGCTCATTGCGTGTTTGTGATTTATTGTTGAAGCTAAAATTGTTAAATGTTATACTATAATGACAAAGAACAAAAGATGAGATATATTGCGTCGGCTTGTTGCGGACATGAATATTTTGAAAACGGACCGTATTATCTGACACTTGATTGGTAAGGTTTTGGTTCTGAAAAAATTAACATTTATAAACCCCGAATTGACTGCAGCAATAATAAAGCAAACGAAAGCTGAACTTGAAAGCTGAAAAGAAATGTGATATAATTATTATAATGTTTGAGCAATGTATAATATTGATTTTATAATTGAGGTGAAATTATGAAAAGATTATTGTTGCTTACACTTTGTATCGTTATGTTGCTGACTTCTTGCAGCAATCAGAGTGACAATACAGAAACCCAGATTGATTCGTTAAGTTATGCGGTTTACGGTTGGAATTCAGTTGAACACAATAATAACACCTTTCAAAAATATGATAAATACGGGAATTATTTTAGCGATTATTATATTTTTGATAAATTAAGCGATAAAACAGTTTCTGCAACATACTATAGCAAAGGAATAGAGTCTGGGAAGGTAGAACTTAAGCCATATCTTGGTAACGGGCAAACAAATTTCATTTCCCAAGATGAACATTGGTATGACTTGTTTGAACCGTCTGTGTACGGAAATGTTGATAATCCACGGTTTAACTATCTGGATGTTTATGACAATGTAGATAAAATGTCAATATTGATTACCTCAAACGATTCTACAGCTTATCAATGTGGTGAATATCTTCTGCCGGACAATCTATCAAGTGACGCTTGGTCAATTTTAAATAAAATAGAGAATAACAGTCCTGATGATGATAATTCAAGATGGAAAAAAACAGATTTAGAAGCGTGGATTTATTTGTATATCAAAGATGTTAACGCCGCTGCTTATGTTGGTATTCTCTGCTATAATGAAAATGATGAGCTTTGTATTAGCAACACCAACTATACGGAGTTATATCCGCTTTCTTCTCAATGGCAAGATTTGGGTTTGTTGATTGAAAGTTGTGAATATATTCAAAACTCACCTTTAAACTAAATACAACCGTATTATTTAAACCGTTTCACTTTCAGTGAAGCGGTTTTCTTTGTGTATAAGGATTCTTTTGATTGAAACAAAAAAGCAGTTGTGTTATACTTAAATGGTTATTTATAAGCTTTTTGTAAAAAGGAGAAGCTATGATGAAAAAATTATTATCAATAATTCTTGTGTGCGCAGTGCTGCTTTCCCTTGCGGCGTGCGGTGCGCAGAAGAATACCGATATGGTTGCTCAGCTTGGTCTGAATGCCGAATCAAAAGCGGCAACCGAGTATACCGTTGAGGTCAATTCAGCCGTTTATTCCGTGCTTGATTTTGAGGATAAAACGGAATATGAGTTTGCAACAAAGGGGCTTATAGATGCGCCCGAAGAGCTTGAACTCAGGGATGCTGACGGCAATATCGTCTGGAGTCAGAAGGCGTACAGCTTTGTCGATAACTACTCCGAATGCCCTGATACGGTTAACCCGAGCCTCTGGGAAAACACAAAGAATAACCACGCCTACGGTCTTTTTGAGGTTTGTGAGGATATATATCAGGTCAGGGGCTACGATATGGCAAACCTGACTCTCATAAAGGGCGATACGGGCTGGATAATCATTGACCCTCTTATGAGCGTTGAATGCACTCAGGCGGCAATGCAGCTTGTTGAAAAAAACCTCGGTAAGCTTCCCGTCAAGGCGGTTGTGATTTCTCACCCCCACGTTGACCACTTCGGCGGAATAGCAGGTGTTATTACCGATGAGCAGGCGGCGGACAGTAACCTCTCCCTTGAAGAGCAGCTTGCAAGCGGTCTTGTTCCCATAATCGTTCCCGAGCATTTCACGGAGCACGCGGTAAGCGAAAATATATACGCAGGCAAGGGTATGGGCAGAAGAGCATCGTATCAGTACGGCGTTTTTCTTGAGGAGTCCGAAACGGGCACTCTGGCAATGGGCATAGGAATGGGTCAGTCAACGGGCAGGGTTTCCTTCATAAGGCCTACCTATGAAATAAAAGAGACGGGTGAAGCTTATGAAATAGACGGAGTTGCTATGGAATTCCAGATGACTCCCGGCACCGAAGCCCCCGCAGAAATGAATATGTGGTTCCCCTCAATGAAAGCGCTCTGGGTGGCTGAAAACTGCACGGCAACCCTTCACAATCTTTATACGCTCAGAGGTGCTCAGGTCCGTGACGGCGATGCGTGGTCAAAGTACATCACCCAGGCAATCTCGCTTTACGGCAAGGATGCTGAGGTCGCCTTTCAGTCGCACAACTGGCCGCACTGGGGTAATGAATTTGTAAACGATTACCTTGCGGATACTGCGGCGGTGTATAAATTCATCAACGATCAGACTCTCACTTATATCAATCAGGGCTACACCTCGGATGAAATTTCAAATATGATTGAACTGCCCGAAGAGCTTGCAAGGAATTGGTACACCCGACAGTATTACGGCACGGTTGCGCACAATTCCAAGGCGGTTTATCAGAAATATATGGGCTGGTACGATGCAAACCCCGTCAACCTCAATCCCCTTGAGCCCACGGAAAGTGCAAAGAAGTGGGTTGAGTATCTTGGCGATACGGATGAGGTTTTGCGCAGGGCAAAGGAGGATTTTGACAAGGGCGAGTATCAGTGGGTAGCCGAGGTAACGAACGTGCTTGTTTTTGCAGACCCCGAGAATACCGCCGCAAGGCTTCTTTGCGCAGATGCCCTTGAGCAGCTTGGCTATCAGGCTGAATCGGGCACGTGGAGGAATGCATATCTTTCAGCGGCATATGAGCTGAGAAACGGAAATGCCGCAGAAAAATCTTCCGATGCAAAAACAGACGGCAGCATTATCAGGAATATGACTGCGGAAATGATATTTGATTATATCTCAATCCTGCTGGATAAGGGCGCGCTTTCGCACGAAAACTTTAAAATCAATTTTGTTTTCACCGATACGCAGGAAAAGCTGATGATTCATTTCAACAACGGAGCGTTGCTGCAATATGAAAACGCAAATTCCGACGATGCAGATCTCACGGTAACCTGCCCGAAGATGGCAACAGTGCTGCTGATTCAGAAGGATATGGAAAAAATCAAGGCTTCAATGAAGCTTGAGGGTGACGTTTCAAAGCTGGAGCTTATCATTGATAATCTCAATCAGTTCAACACCGAGGGAACGGCAGACTTCAATATAATCGAGCCCTGATTTCTGCGCTTTTTTACATCCACTTTCTTTTGTGTTTGTTTTGCAGGTGAAAAGCGCAATCCGTTGAAGTAATTGCATGGAAATTATTTACTTTTTATTACCATAATGTTAATATTGAAATAACAACGGCACTTTGTTGCGGAAAGAGGTTTTGTTTTATGAAAAAAACACTTATGGCGGTTATTTCGTTGGTGTTGGTTATCTGCCTTATGATGCCTTCTGTTTATGCGGCGGCAGATACTCAGGTAAACTATGATTCTGTTATTGATTACGTTGCCGAAGCTCAGGCAGAGGATGAAACGGATTCAAAAATCAGATTTGGCAGAATGGTCAACGGTCTGAGCAATTTTGTTATAAACGGTATTCTCGGAAACGTGCTTAAAATGATTATTCCCGATTCGGCTGCGGTTGAGGATTACGAGAAATTTGATATTGACGAATATGATAATTTCTATGAAGGCACTGAAACTTTTATTGATGAGCCTCAGGGTAAAAAAGTGTGGAGTCTCGGCTACGGCAAGGCTTCTGTTCTTCCTGCAGATTTTGCTGAAAAAGAATATGCAAAGGGTGCATACGTTCCCTATATCTTCGGCAACGAGATGTATACCGATGAGGACGGCAATGAGGAAGACCTTATGGTAAGGGCTGTGGTTATGAATGACGGCTCGGGCAGAGGCAACGTTGTGTTTATTGCGCTTGATGCAATAGGCTTTGCCAATGCAGACGTAAGGCAGGTGCGCGAAGGTCTCAAAGAGCTTGCAAAGGAATATAACATCGTCAGCATCAACGTTTCCTGCACTCATATACATACGGGTATTGATTCACAGGGCGTGTGGACTGACCCCATCGGCTGTATCATCAACAACGCGTTCAGCAGGATTACGGGTAAAGTGAGATTCGGTGTTGAGCGTTCATTCATTGAGTCTGTTGTTTCCGGCTCAAAGAAAGCGGTTGAAGATGCACTTGCAGATATGACAGAGGGCAAGCTCTACTATTCTGAAATCGAAGCAGGGAAGTATTTCTTCGACAGAACCGCACCTATTTCTCTTGACCCCAACATTTATAAGCTTGAATTCAAGCCTTCCGATGCAGATAAAACCCCCACAATCATCGCAACCTTCGGCTGCCACCCCGAATCCGCAAGCTACGACTGGGCAAGCGCAGACCCCGAAAAGAAGGTTTCCTTTGATAAAAAATTCTCCCCTGACTTCATCTGGAGTGCCGAAATGGTGATGAACGATGCGGGATATAACTTTATCTTCCTTCAGGGCAACGTTTCGACGGTTTCCTCCTGGAGATCTGAGACCGGCGACGGAGTTGACGAATTCCCCGGCAATGCACATTATACGTCGGTGCGTTACGGCTATGAAATGGCATACATCCTTCTCGGAATGAATATGACCGAGGAAGAAAGAATAAAGCTTAACGAAGAAACGGGCGACAGACTTGACGTTAAAAAATACAACGGTCAGGACAGATACACAGTGTGGTATGAAGGTCTTGAAACCGTTGCCGCAAAAGAAGTGAAGCCTGTTCTCAACATAAAACACAAGCAGTTCACGGTGAAGATTGAAAACAACATTATTGTTCTCCTGGCAAAAACGTCCGTTGCCGATAACTTTGTTCTCAAAGATAATTTCAGCCGATACTACACCGTTACCGAAGTGGGTTACCTTGAATTCGGTGATGAAATGAAGGTTTATATGAGCCCCGGCGAAACCTTCGGTGAGCTTGTTTTCGGCGGTAAGGGTGCAGACGGATTTGAGCTTGCTCCCGTAAGAGAATATACGGGTGAAGATATTATCGTTATGGACCTTATGAACGATGCGGCAGGCTACGTTGCAAACCCTGCCAACTTCTGCCTTGCAGGCATCCAGTACAACGAAGCAAACGATGCCTATGACAGTGATACCTGGTGCCTTATTTCCTTCGGCAAGAATTCCGCAACGGCATTTATCTCGAACTTCTATGAAATTTATGACAGCGTGAGATAAGCAATACGGCAAAAATAACAACGCAGGAGAAAAATATGGCAAACAAATATGATTCTCAGTCAAATGCAAAAGCGTTTGAAGAACTCCGCCGTATGCAACGCGAGCAGGAAGAAAATTCCGTTGCATCAAAAACGCAGGACCGCAGATATGTCGGAACAAAAGAATCCGTAGGTTTCATAATCTGGACTGCCGCGCAAGGCTTTAATATCAATGCTTTTTCAAACCGATTCATAACAAGCATTGTAGGTGTGGACCTTGGTTTGCAGACTGTTGTTAATACTATCAACAGTGTGTGGGATATAGTCAATGATATTTTCTTCGGTGCGGTTATTGACAAAACAAGGACACGTTGGGGTAAATTCAGACCCTATCTTATGTTCCTTGCAGTTCCCGGATGCATTCTGACCTGCCTTTATTGGCTTATGCCTCATCTTTTCGAGGGCACAACCCAGACGGACATTACAAAACTTGCTTTTTACCTGATTCTTACCATTGCCAGAGAAGGTATAACAACCTTCCAGACAATTTCAAGAACAGGTCTTATGTCAACCATAACTCCCCATCCGAATGACAGAACAAGGCTGATTACCCTTTCAAACTTTGCCTCGGGATTCTTCGGCACAAAATTGCCTGAGCAGGCAGTAACCATTCTTATCGACGTTCTCAGAAGTATGTATCTCCACGATGCAGGCAAGCTTGCAAAAGCATATACGAATCTTTTCGTCGGTATGGGTTGTTTTACAACAATTGCCTCAAGCGCGTCGTCATTCTGGTTTTTCTATAACTCGAGCGAAAGAGTTATGCAGTCCATAAAAACACCGAGCGTTCTGATGTCAATAAAATCCGTTATCCGCAATAAACCGTTGTTGCTGATAACTCTTTCGGATTTCCTCGGCGGCTTTGCAATAAGCGGCAGCAAGGACGATTATTATACCGACGTTCTTCATTTTTCATCAATGACGCTTGTTGCGGGTATTCCCGCCGCACCCCTGAGCCCTGTAAGCTATGCGTGGGTGCCCTGGATGAGAAGACGTTTTTCAAGCAGACTGCTTTATATACTTGCAAAAGAAATCGGCTATATTCTTTATATTCCTGTTTTCTTTTTCGGCTGTATCGGTATGAAGAAGGATTATTCCGGCGGTATGTATCAGAAGGTTGTTCCCATGGGCATTGCCATGGCGCTGTGGGAAATAGCCTGGACTCTTTTCGTCGGCCTTATAGCCGTTATCGGAACAGAAATGTATAACGAGGCGATGGACTACTGCGAATGGAAAAACGGCTACCGCACAGAAGCTATGGCTTCCGTTGCCAAGGGTATAGCCGCCAAGGTTTCATCAAGCACAAGCGCAGTTGTCACAACAGCTATCAAAAAGATGATAGGCTATGAAGCAAACGCGTTCAGAACGGGCGCCGAACAGACGGATAAGGTAAAATTCTTCCTTTTTGCAATGTTTACAATTATTCCTGCCGTAACGGGTTCACTCGGAATAATCCCTATGCTTTTCTATGACCTCAACAACGATAAAAAAGAAAAGATGTATGCCGAGCTTCTTGAACGCCGCAAGCTGATGTCCGATGCGGTTGAAAGTGATAACGAGGATATGCTGAAGCTTGCAACAGAAACACAGATAAACATAGGTAAATAACGAAGGGAATTCATTATAATTCCAACGGTTTCCCGCGCGGATTTGATATGCGCGCCAAAAGCAGCCAACAAAAAACTGCGGATGTAGCTTTTTACATCCGCAGTTTTTGAATGTCGATAGAGTGACTGCATTCGAACTAAATACGCCGCAAAGGTCGGATTTCCGACCCAGCGAAGCGTTTTTTTCTTCGCCATACGACAGTATGGCTTCATAAAAGAAACGCTCCGCTGAATCAAAACTGCGACCTTTTCGGTGCTTAGCAGTTTTGAAAGAGCAGATTTTTGTCACAGCAAGGCAAAAATCTGCAGGAATACGAGGTTATTTCAAAGGTTTTTAACGCAGCTGTGGCGGAAAAATGCCTTTCAAAACCGTATGGAGTTCGAATGTAGCCACTCTAAAGTTGCTGAAACATAAACGAAAAATGATTGTTGTATCTGAGCGTTTTTTGATATTTAGTATTCAAATTTGTTCCACGGCTCGGTGCAGTTATCGGGTTTCTTTGAAAAAACCATTGCTTCTCCGCTGACGGGATGCCTGAATTCAAGCGTATGGGCAAAGAGTGCAAGATTTCCGCCTCCGCCGCCGTATCTTCCGTCGCCGTAAAGGGGCATTTTTCTGCTTGCAAACTGAACTCTTATCTGGTGTGTTCTGCCCGTATGCAGCAGGATATCGAGCAGGGAAAGTCCGTGCGCTTCGCCTATAACCTCATATTCAAGCGATGCTTCACGCACTCCCTTGCGCATCCTTTTTACGGTATAGGTTTTATTTTTCTGCTTATCCCTGAAAAGCAGATCCCTGAGAACTGCGCTTTTTTCTTCGGGAGTCCCTTTCACAACGGCGAAGTATCTTTTTTTGATAAGATTCTGCTCCGCCTGCTTTGAGAGGGCGGCGGCAGCTCTTGAATTTTTGGCATAAACCATTATGCCTGCGGTTTCTCTGTCCAGCCTGTGGACGGGGAAAGCCTCTGCCTTTTCGCCGTTTTCCTCAAAGTGCGCATTGAGTGCGGATATCATATCCGCGCCCTCGCCGTTCTGGCTGAGCACCCCTGAGGGCTTGAAGCAGACTGCTATATGCTTATCCTCAAATAAAATTTCCGTTTTCAATTGCGTTCCCTCCGCTAAGTCACTCTGACTCAATACATTATAAACCATAAACGGCGGCAGTGCAATGCAAAAATAAAGCAGACCTTGACTCTGGACTTTTCAGGATGTATGATGATAGAGATGATTACCGAAAGGAGAAACATAATGAACAAAGGAATCACACGCAGAGAAAGAGAAATTACGGATATTGAAGAAATCAGAAAAATCCTTGATAAATCAATGATTGTTCACCTTGGTCTGGTGGATGGCGACTGGCCCTACGTTGTGCCGATGAATTACGGCTACACCCTTGTTGACGGCAAGCTTACCCTCTACCTTCACGGCGCACTCTGGGGCAAAAAGCTTGACCTTATGCGTGCAAATCCCAACGTTTTCTTTGAGATGGATTGCGATATCGAGCCCTTCGAGGGTGAAATCGCCTGCAAATACGGCACCTCGTATTCCTCGGTAATGGGCAGGGGCACGGCTGAGATTCTTGAGGACGTTGAGGCGAAGAAGGAGGGGCTTTCCCTCTTTATGAAAACCCAGACGGGCAAGGATTTCACCTTTGACGATAAAACGGTAGGCATAGTAAGCGTTATCAAAATCACCGCAGCGGAGTTTACCGCAAAGCACCGCCCCATGCCGAAGGCGTGATTTAAGGTAACTCTGCCAACAGGATAAAACAGAAAATCAATCACTTCAAAGCGTCCTTCGGGGCGCTTTTTTTGCGCCCTGAGCGCACGGAAAATGACGGCAGAAAAGAGCGGATTTGCTTACGCACAGCTGCAAAAAAGAAATTTTAAAAAATTTCGTTGTGATTTTTAACAAAATTTTCAAATTACGTGAACCGTTGCCGTAAACCCCGTATCTTAATGTTTGAAGAACATATAAAATATGTTCTTCACGGCGCAAAAATAAGGTCCGTTTTTATGCGGATTTGATATAGATTTTATAAATTTGGAGGTTTTGAAATGAAGAAAATTTTCAAACGTACACTGGCAGTTTTTCTTGCAGCCCTGATGGCTTTCGGCGCAGCGCCCATTGCAGGCTTCGTAGGCATCGAACTGCCCGAAATTGCAAGCCCCTTTGAAACCAAGGCAGAGGCGGCAACCATATCCGAAACGGATTTATTTATGGTTTATCCGCAGTACCTTAATGCCGAAAATGCAACAAGGCTGGAGCTTAAGTGCCAGATGGATTACCTTTCGGCATTCAGCAGCTGCTCAGACGATGATGCCGCGGTTGCATCTCTTGTAACAGCAATGGAGGACGGCCTTGATATCACTCTCAATCTTGTTACAAGCTCGCTCGGCTGGACGGATTCTTTTGCCGATAAGCAGCTGAAAGATGCAACAATGACTTTGCTCAACAGCACTGTTGATACAGATAATGCTTTGGTTGAAGCGATAGATACCGTTGAAACTGTATATAAAGATCTTAAAAAGGTTTACAGTGCATCTTCCGCAGTTGAAGGCGCAATAAATAAGGAGCGTTTTATAAGCGAAGCAACTCCGCTTTTTGTTAATTACACAGGTGACGAAAAAAGTGCAAGGCTTGTTCTCGGTTACATTTTTGATGAAGCCGAAAGACCTGCAACCATAAAGACGATAAAGAAGGTAACAAATGTTGCCGATGAAGCTTTTGCAATTTTTCAGCTTGCAGTGCAGGTGTCTGAGCTTTATGCTGTAGATCTTGAATTTATTAATATAATGATGGAAAACCTTGATGAATCCAGTGATTTATACGAGGGTCTTTCACTTATAAAAAAAGATAAGCTGACTAATGCCAAAGCATACGTTGCAAAGAATTATTTTACGGATAAGGCGCTGAAATATGTCGGCAAAGGTCTCGGCAAAGCTTTCGATTACGTAACAGGCGGAGCATACGGAGTTGTTAATGCTGTTGTAGGTCTTGCGGCATACGTGCTTGCAAACTATGTTTACGAAGGTAAAACCGCAACCGAATATATTCAGGGTGTTCACCTTGCAACCTTTGCAGATGATCTTTCAAACTCTCTTTCAAAGCTCAAGCAGAAGTTCATAAACAAAAAGGGAACGCAGGAAGATATTGATACCTTCAAGGTTCTTTTCTCTGCTTACGTTATGGCTATGAAAGCGGCTGCACAGGCAGGCTATAATTTCTCAACGGGTCTTTACAAAAGCGGTTGTTATCCGTGGATTAACATTATGGGTAACACTTATACCTATAATGCTTACGTTAAGGCTTGCATTAATCAGATTAATGCGGATATTTCTGCAGGCAAGCTTGACACTTCGGGCAACTTCACATCCGTACCTTCAACAACATATGAAAATAATGTTGCAACACGCCTTGCAAGTATAAAGAAAAAGTATGTGCCGAATAACGGTTCAAAATTCACGGAAGAATTTGGTTATTGCAGAGGCAACCGTGGCTTTGCAGCCAAGGTATTCTATATGCTTTATGATATAAAAATGAAACCGGCTGTTGATTTTGTTAACCAATATGAAATATCCCAAGATGACAACCTCAAAACAATTGGACAACTTGTGGATACTTCTGTTACAATTTCTGACGTAAAAACTTTGCTTTCAAAGGCAAAGGTGGGCGACCTTCTGTCGTGTCACGGCAAAAAAGGTCCGCATCTGATGATAATCACATCTGTCGGAACAAACGGAATAACCGTCTATGATTGCGGCTCAATTTATAACGGAACAACAGAAGCCAACAACGTAATAAGAGAATATGAATTCACATATGGCTCACTTGCAGAGAACTTTTCAACAAACCGTAAGGTAACATATAATACCGCAACAGATTACACAATTGACCACAAAGGTGGTATGACTCTTTACAGGGCAATCAACAGAGAAAGAATTGATTCGGGCGAAGGCTATGCTTTGAATTATTACACCTATGATGACAGCGTGAATTACGTTATCTCTGACGGTGTGCTTACGGGCTACAACGGCAGCAGAAGCGTGCTTGATATCCCCGATGAAGTAACAAGCATTGCAGATAACTGCTTCAAAAACAGAACGTCAATAACACAGGTTAACCTGCCCGATAATCTTGTTTCAATCGGAAAATCCGCTTTTGAAGGCTGCACAAACCTTAATACAGTCAATTTCAATGCAGCGCTCAAAACAATCGGCGGCAGAGCTTTTTATAACTGTAAATCACTTGATTACGCTATGATGGGCGATAATATCGAAACAATGGGTTGGAGTGCTTTCTACAATTGTACATCACTTGCGGCGGTGAATATTTCAGATAAGCTTGAGGCTATAGACAGTTCTTCTTTCTATAATTGTTCTGCTTTGAAAAAAGTTATTATTCCTGACAGTGTTATAGAAATTAGAAACTATGCATTTGAAAATTGTGAAAAGCTTTCAAGTGTAACTTTATCTAAATCATTGGAAACGATGGGAATAAAGGCTTTTGGTAATTGTGATTCATTGACTTCAATAGAAATACCCAAGAGTTTAAATGAAGGACAAAATTGGGATGGACCGTTTGCTTATTGTGATAACTTAAGTGAAGTTACATTTGAAGAAGGAACAAGAGAAATTTCATATTATCTTTTCTCAAGATGCACAGGATTAACCACAATTGAAATTCCTGATACTGTAACAGTTATAGAAGCGGGCGCGTTTTATGATTGCGTAAATCTCAAAAGCGTAATAATTCCTGACAGCGTAGTAACGATTGACAGTTCTGCTTTTTATGGTTGTACTGCTCTTGAAAGTATAATTGTTCCTTCAAAAGTTCAAACTGTTGATAATTATGCTTTCCAAAACTGCACATCACTCAAATCGGCAGAATTCAAAAATCCTGATACAACTCTCGGCACATATATGTTTGACGGTTGCTCAAAGCTTGAAACAGTTAAGCTTCCCGAAAACCTTAAACTTATTGATGATTACACATTCAGAAACTGTAAGCTTCTCAAAACAGTTAACTTCCCGGCTAATATAACTTCAATAGATCAGTATGCTTTTTATGACTGTGATGCATTAACAGAAGTTGTTATCCCCAATAAGGTTAACGCCATTGGCACATATGCTTTTTACGACTGCGATGCGCTCACAAAGGTTGTTATCCCCGATAGCGTAACCTCTCTCGGCACATATGCGTTCTACGGTTGTGAGCTTCTTTCTGAAATTGATTTCGGTATCGGCCTCAAAACCATTCCCGATTCCGCTTTCAGACTTCTTCCCGCACTTGCAGAGGTTTATCTCCCCAGATTCCTTACAACAATCGCCGCAAATGCATTCTCTGAGAATACAAAGCTCAAGGAAGTAACAATCCCCGCAACAGTAACCTCAATTCAGGATTCTTCATTCTCTTATCCCACAAGGCTTACCGTCTACGGCCTTCCCGGATCATACGCACAGACCCACGCAACAAACAGAAGAATGACCTTTGTTGACGTAAGCAACGTAAAGGTTGATACAATCAAGTTTGATAAATCAAGCTATGAATTCCTTGCATCAGGCACAGGCTCAAAGTTTGTTGCCGAGATGACAATCGAGCCCAAGGCATCCGTTGAACCTATCACATTTGCATCATCCGATACAAGTATTGCAACGGTTGAAAACGGCGTTATCACCGTCAAGGGCTTCGGCACCTCAACAATCACTGCAACAACCGAATCGGGCAAAACCGCTTCCTGTACTGTTACAATCAACAGAAAGGTTACAAGCGTTTCACTCAATAAGTCAAAGCTTTCAATTAAGGAAGGTGAATCCGCAACCCTCACCGCAAACGTTTATCCCTCAAACGCAACAAATAAAAACGTCAGTTGGATAAGCTCGAACGAAAAGGTTGCAACCGTTGCAAACGGCACAGTAACCGCAGTTGCTCCCGGTACGGCTACAATCACCGTTAAAACCGAAGACGGCGCCTACACCGCATCCTGCGAAGTAACCGTTACGTCTTCCGTTGTAACTCTTGAATCAATCACCGTTAAGTCAAAGCCCGGCAAAACAACTTATGAAATCGGCGAAAGTCTTGACACCGCAGGCCTTGTTCTTACCGCAAAGTATTCCGACGGTTCAACAAAGCTTATCAACACAGGATATACAGTAAGCGGATTCAGTTCATCAACCGCAGGCACAAAGACTGTTACCGTTTCCTACGGCGGCAAAACAACAACGATCACCGTAACGGTTAAAGAAAAATCTCAGCCCGAGGACCCCGTTGTTAAAACCTACACCGTAAAATGGGTAGTTGACGGCAGCACAACCACACAGACTTACAAGCAGGGCGACACAATCGTTAAACCTGCAAATCCCTCAAAGTCAGGTTACACCTTCAAGGGCTGGACTCCCGACGTGCCCTCAACAATGCCTGCAAACAACCTGACCTTCACGGCAGTATTTGAGAAGAATGCTGCCCCCGATACTCCCGACACACCCGATGCTCCTTCCGAGCCTGTTACGCAAGACGTAATAAAGCAGCCTTCTGTTACAACAATCAATTACGGTGATGCGTTGGTCCTTCACGTTGATGAGTCAAAAATCCCCGAAAACGGCTACGTTGAATGGACTGCAGATAACGGAAACTTCTCCTTGTCTGCGGACGGTGCGGACTGCACGGCAAATCCCTCAAAGAGCGGCTCAACAACCGTTACCGCCGTTATTTACGATGCCGAGGGCAACGCTGTTTTAAAGGATACCCAGACTCTCGCCTCCAAGGCAGGCTTCTTCCAGAAGCTTATCGCATTCTTCAAGGGTCTCTTCGGCCTGAGCAAGGTATACGATAAATAAAAATATTTTCATCGGCGGGCGGCTGTGCGGCAACGGTCGCCTTGCGGGAGCGGAAAACAAAAGGGGTATTGTGAAAAAACGGTTTTCTGCTCCCGCGCCAAAAAAGAAGATGTAAAAAAGCGCAGACCGCATAAAACAATATATGTAAGGGGCTCTGCGGGATTTTGCTGTACTTGTGCAAATTAATATCCTGTAGAACCCTGAATTTTTGCTATGAATTTTAAAAATGAAGAAAAAGTAACGTTTTATGCTACGAACAAACTTCTCCGCTCGACGTACCTTTGTACGCCTTCGGGCAAGCACAACAAGGCTGAAGCCTTGTTATTGCTCAGTTTGTCCGTTCTGCATCTTTTTTCTATCCCCTTAAACAACGGGGCTGTAAAAAACGTAAGTTTTTTTGCAGCCCCGTTTTTATACCCCGTTTTAATCCCTTTTAAGCACGGCGGCGATTACCGTCATATCGTCGCGGGCGTCGGGGTTTTCCTCCACCGCGCGCTCAAGAATCCTCTGCGCAAAATCGCCTGCGTTTTCTATTCTGCCGCCAAGGAGCAATTCGTCGCCTATCCATTGCTCCTTGCCCTGCTGGCAGACTCCGTCACTCATTATCAGCAGCACGTCGCCCTCGTTCATACACATACTGTGGGTTGAAAACTGCGCGGAAATCAGAATTCCGAGCGGTATCGAGCGCAGCGCCGCGGATTTCACACCGCCCGAGCATCTGTAAAACGACGGTGCGCCGCCTGCCTTGTATATCTGAGTATCCCCCGTAAAAAGATTTATTCTTGCCGCATCGAGAGTGGAGAGTGACTCGTCATCGGATTTTACAATGAGTGCCGTGTTGGTGATTTCGAGCGCCGTCTGCGGCGAAACACCTGCCCTGATAAGCTTCGAGAAAAGCTCTACCGTCATTGCGGAATCAATAGCAGCTCTGCCGCCCGTGCCCATACCGTCGCTGAGCAGCAGATATACCTCCGCGCCGATGCTGAAGCATTCAAAATAATCGCCGCTGAGCCTTGCGCCGCCTGCCGCGCGGCTTGCCGAGCCGAGCCTCACCCCGTAGACCGCCTTGCGCTCAAAGATGAGTACGGTTTTGTCCTCACGTGTCACCTCAGGGGCAGTAAGCTCAACCCCGAGAGCCCTTTCAAGCTCTGCGCATACCGTGCCGAGGTCGGGGAGTTTTTCGCTGTTTTCAACAATGGCTTTCACCGTGACCGCGCCGCCGACGGGCTCGGTGCAGGTGATTTCGAGCGCGTTTATGCCTGCCTCTTCAAATACGCGTTTTGCCGCCCTTTCCTTTTCGTAGAGGATTTTTTCGCCCCCCTCAAGAGAGTCGGAAATCTCGCGCACAAGATGCGAAACCGCCGCAAGCTGAGCGCAGGCAAGCTCCCTGCAGCGGTCGGTTTCCGCCGAGTATTTTCCTGATGCACACGCGCAGGCGAAAACGGAATTGAACTGCTCCGAAAGCTGCTCTGAAAACGGGCATACGGATGTGAAAGCTTCGGGAAAATCCTGCACGCTCACCTCGGATTTTTCACGCAGAAGCCTTGTCATATAAGCGAATTCGCCCTTTTCGGGGCAGAAATCCGCGTTGTTTATGGGGCATTCGGCGCAGACTCTGCCCCTTACCGTTTCGGTGATGACTTCGTTCTCGTCGGGCGCAATCGCGGCAATTCCTGCGGAAACGGATTTGATGCATTCGTTTACTCTGTCCAGCGCGCACGCAACCTCCGAAAGCTTCTCAGGCGCATCCGAAAATCCCGAGCGAAGGTGGAAGATTTTATCTGCATTGAGCTTAAATCGCAGGGAATCGAGCTTTTTCTTCGGGATAACAAGGAAAATCACTGCCGCCGCAGCTGATTCGGCAAGCATTGCCGCCGCTTCGGGGGTGCCGCTGAGCAGAGCGCAGGCTCCTGCCGTAACGGATACCGCCGCCGATGCCGCAAGCTGACCTTTTCTTGAGAAAAATCCTGCAAGCAGACCCGTGAGCGCATAGCAAACGCAAAGCTGATGCTGAGAGCCTGCCGCCGCGCACGCAACAGCCGTGCAGATTCCCGCAACACTGCCTCCCGTTTCCGCAAAAAGATATGCCGCAACGCATACCGCAATTACGGCAACGCAACGCGCAGGATGAAACCCTGCAAACTCAATGGGCACAAGGCTTACAAGGAGTATGCAGGCGCTTACCGAAACGCAGAAAAGAGTTTTGATATCGGGCACGAAATCCTTAAAGCTTTTCCCTGAACCTGAAAGAGCTTTTGTGAATGCCGCGCAGGCGCCTGAGCACAGCACACTGTCGCAAAGATACACCGCCGCCGTGTTTATGTTGAAGCCCAGAGCGGCAAGCACTCCGCCGCCGCTTATCAGACCGAGCGCGAGCACGGCAACGGGCATTATGCGTTTTGAATCGGGGAGCCTGTCCGCTTTTTCGATAATGAATTTTATGAGCGCCGCCGCCACAACGAGCACCACGGTGCGTATTAATTCGTGAGAGCCAAGGCGAATGAGCGCCGCCAGGCACGCACCTGCCGCGGTAAGAAACACCGCCCCCGAGGGTGCCGCCGCCGTAAGGCTTACCGCAAAGGGCACGTTAAGGGCAAAAAGCCGCGTGCTTGCAAGGGCAATTCCTGCGGCAAAATATGCACACCGTCCGAGTATCTGTTTTGCCCGTTTCAGACCCTCCTTCGGGATTTCTGACACCGCTGTTTTTATGTTTTCCACTTCCTTAACCGCCCTTTCGTGCTGTTTTTTTCATTATAGCTCAGCGGGCTCAAAAAACAGGTCGGCTATCGGCTGTCGTAAAGGATAACATTACCGCACGTTTTGACGAAGTTGATTTTTCTGCAAAAAAAATTGAATTTTTTTGAAGAAAGTTTGTTGATGCTCTGTAAATTTGAAAAACAGTATGTTATAATATACTTTGAATAACCATTTTTATTTTTACATATATGAAAGGCGCAGAAAAATGCAGAACGAAGAAGGAATTATCATTGGCAGAAACGCCGTTGCGGAAGCACTCAAAAGCGGCAGAGAGATTGACACGCTTCTTGTAGCCAAGGGCGAAAGAGGCGGAAGCATCGGCAAGCTTATCGGGCAGTGCCGTGAAAGAGGCGTTGCGGTAAAAGAGGTTGACGTGCGCAAGCTTGACCGTATGTGCGAGGGTGCAAATCATCAGGGCATTGCCGCCTATGCCGCCGCTCATGAATACAGCACGGTGGAGGATATGCTTGAGCTTGCAAAGCAGAGGGGCGAAGCTCCTTTCATCGTAATCTGCGATGAAATTGAGGACCCTCACAACCTCGGCGCAATCATAAGGACTGCCGATGCCTGCGGTGCGCACGGTATAATCATCCCCAAGCGCAGGGGCGTTGCTCTGACCTATGCGGTGGGTAAGGTTTCCGCAGGCGCAATAGAATACGTTCCCGTGGCAAGAGTACCGAATCTTGCCGCCGAGATTGAAGAACTCAAGAAAAAGGGCTTCTGGATTTACGGCGCCGATATGGGCGGCACCTCCTGGAGGGAGCAGGATTATTCAGGCTCCGTAGCGCTGGTTATCGGCTCTGAGGGCAGGGGAATCAGCCGTCTTATAAAGGAAAAATGCGATTTTATCGTGTCACTCCCCATGAAGGGCAAAATAAATTCCCTCAACGCATCCGTTGCGGCGGGAATTCTTATGTACGAGGTAGCACAAAACAGGTAAGGTGAAAGGCATCTTTCCGCTGCGTCCGCGTTAAAATCTTTGAAATAAAGATAAGAGGTGTTTTTTGTTGAAAGAATTTGAAAAGCTTACGGGCAGTACGGATTCGCTTGACGATATTCTCAAAGAAGTAAAAAGCTTCGGTGCTTCTCAGCCTGAAACGCAGACTGCGGCTTCGGGCATCTGGTCAATGGATGATATTGACAAGCTTCTCATAGACACGGGCACCCGTGCCTCTGTCAGCAGCATTGTCAACGAGCCCGTAAAGGCTGAGGCAAAGCCTGAAAAGGTGCAGTTTGAGGCCAAGAAAACCGTGGTTTTCCCTCACGAGGACGTACCTGTGGAAAGCTATTTCCCCAAGGTGGCAAAGGTTGCCGAGCCGCAGAATCCCTCTTTTGTTACCGAGGATAAAGAGGAAATAACCGAAATTGAGAATATTCTTTCCCTTGAACTCAGCGGCAGAAAGGTGAAGGAGCAAAAGAACGAACCTCTTGTTAAAAAATATGAAAAAATCCCCGAGTATGACCCTATGCGCATACTTGAGGAGCGTAAAAAATCCGAAAAACCCGCTATTGAAAGCGATAAAAACAGAGAAAGCTTCCTGAAAGCGCTCGTGCTTGAGAGGACTGCGGAGATTGAAGAGGAAGTTCTTGGCCCGGTTGACACTCCCGGTATCATTATAGAAAAATCCGCCGTGCAGGCAACCTCAGAGCTTTCGCCGCTTCCCAAGGTGATTTCGGCAGAGGGAATTCTCAACGCCGAATCGCAGGAAAAAACAATAATCGCAGGCGCAAAGCAAGCCCCCGCAAAGGAAGAGCCTCCCATAGAGGAGGAATATCCCGGCCAGCTCAGGCTTTCGGGCTTTGAGGAGCTTTCGAGTGAGAGTGAGCCCGAAAAAGCGGAGGAAATCAGCATTGAAACCTCGCTCAGGCAAAGACGTAAGAAGATTGCCGAGGAATTCAAGGTGGTAAACCTTGGCGGTGAAGAGGAGAAAATGCCCGATTTCAAGGCTCAGCCCCTCACCGCGCAGGAGAAAAAGCGCATAAAGCAGGCAGAAAAGGAAGAAAAGCAGAATAAGGAAAAAACAAAAACTTCCGCTCCGCGCAGGAATGAGTATATCAGCCCCAAGCTTCGCAATAAATTCTACGGCAGTCTTGTTGCTCAGATAAAGGAATGCCGCAAGCAATTGCTTCTGACTTTTGCAACGGCAATCGGTATGGTATTCTTCCTCGTTTTGCCCGATATTCTTGAGTCGCTTCACAAAACGTCAGAATTATTCGGCTCAGGCGCACCAGGAATTTACGTTGCAAACGCAATTCTGCTTGTGGTGCTGCTTGCGGTGAATTCGCAGATTCTCTCGCAGGGTCTTACAAACGTTATCAAAAAGACCCCCGATGCCCAGAGTGCGGCGGCGCTCAGCGCGGCGGTTGCCTTTGCGCATAACACAATAACCGCTGTTGCCCAGAGCAACTCAAGGGGTGTTACCGAGCTTTTCGGTCTTGCCGCGGCGGCAGGCTTTGGCGCCGTGACTCTTGCAAAAAGAATAGACCTTGCCAGAATTCTTGCAAACTTCCGCGTTTGTGCCTATAAATATGATAAGGGATTTTACTGCGTTCATCCGTTTGAGGTTGAGGCTGAAATTATGGAGCTGAGCCGCCATCTGCTGCTTGAGCGCGCAAATCTTCTTTATTCCTCAAAGGGCGAATTTCCGCAGGATTTTATGAAGAATTCCAAAAACAGCAAAACCGAGCAGAAAACAGTAAGGCTCATCCTTCCCCTTGCCGCAATAGCCGCGGTTATTTCGGCAGCGGTGTGTGCAATCGTTACGCGTGATTGGCTGGATGCCCTTACCGCATTTGCAGGCACCTTCTGTGTCTGCTCGCCCGTTTTCGCATCTCTCGCCCCCGCTGTGCTTACAAGAGCGGCAAACAGACGCCTCAATTATGAGGGAGCAATGATTTCGAGCCTTGACAGTGCTCAGAAGATTTCAGGCGCAAACGGCGTTGTGCTTGACAGTGCGGATGTTTTTGACAGAGCTCATTGCCGTATGCACGGTATGATCGACTTTGAAAAGGTAAGAATAGACGACGTTATAGTTTATGCCGCCGCTATGGTTATCAAATCGGGCGGACCTCTGAGGGAATGCTTTGAGCAGGTTATCAGCTGTGACCGCACTCTGCTCCCCACCGTAAGGGACTTTGTTTATGAGGATAAGCTCGGAGTTTCCGCAAGAATTCACAATCAGAAGGTGCTTCTCGGCAACCGTGCACTGCTTGAGCATCATTCGGTTGCGTTCAAGGAGAATTTCTCTGAATCAAAATATACTCACTCAGGCAGAAAGGTAATCTACCTTGCCGTAAACGGCGAGCTTGCCGCAGTTTTCGTGGTAAGCTATGCGCCCGATAACGGCCTTGCAGGCTACATAAAGGCTCTTGATGAAAACGATACGAAGATTCTTGTTCGCACAAACGACGTGAACATATCCGAGGACCTTCTCGCAAAGAGCTTCAATCTTCCCAAGCAGGCATTTTCCGTTCTCGGTGCCGTTGCCTCCCGTCTTTTCAAGCGCAGGAGGGACAGCGTGAGCGAAACTCTTGAAGCGGATATCGTTCACGACGGCACGGCTTACACTATGCTGCGCTGCGTGGCAGTGGCTCACAAGATGTGTAAGGCAGCTTCTGCGGCGCTCGTTGCGCAGGCGGTTGTGTGCGCTCTGGGATTTGCACTTTGCACCGTGCTTGCGGCGCTCTCCTCGTCGCTCTTCAGCGGTGTGGCGGCGGTTGTATTCCTCGTGCTGTCCGCGGTGGCGGTAACGGGAGTTTCAAGCGCGGCAAAGCCTGATTAATTTTTCTTGAAAGGATTGATATATATGAGCATCAGAATCGGTCTTTACGGCTACGGCAACCTTGCAAAGGGTGCGGAATACGCAATTATGCAGAATCCCGACACTCAGCTTGTTGCGGTTTTCACAAGGCGTGACCCTTCAACCGTTACTCCCGTTACCCCGGGCGTAAAGGTTTACCGTGCTGATGAAGCCCCGAAAATGGCAGGGGAAATTGACGTTATGATAGTCTGCGGCGGCAGCGCTACCGACCTTCCCGTGCAGACCCCCGCACTTGCTGAGTATTTTAACGTTGTTGACAGCTTTGATACTCACGCAAAAATCGAAACTCACTTTGAAAACGTTGATGCCGCGGCTAAAAAGGGCGGCAAGGTAGGCGTTATCTCCGTAGGCTGGGACCCCGGACTTTTCTCGCTTATGCACATTCTCTCTGCCGCAATTCTGCCCGAGGGCAAGGATTACACCTTCTGGGGCAGAGGCGTAAGCCAGGGTCACTCCGATGCAATACGCAGGATTGACGGAGTAAAGGACGCAAGGCAGTATACAGTGCCCGTGCAGGAGGCTATGGACTCGGTAAGAAACGGCGAAAACCCCGAGCTTACCACCCGCCAGAAGCATATAAGGGATTGCTACGTTGTTGCCGAGGAGGGTGCAGACAAGGCAAGAATTGAAAAGGAAATCAAGGAAATGCCCAATTACTTTGCTCCCTATGACACTTACGTTACCTTCATTACTGAGGAGGAGCTTAAGCGTGAGCACGGCGGTCTTCCGCATCAGGGTCACGTTTTCCGTTGCGGCAACACGGGTGAGGGCGGCAAAAATACCGCGATTGTTGAATACAGCCTCGCTCTCGATTCCAACCCCGAGTTTACCTCGAGCGTGCTTGTTGCGTATGCAAGAGCGGCTTACAGACTCAGCAAGGAGGGTGTAACGGGCTGTAAGACCGTGCTTGATATAGCTCCCTCGTATCTTGTTGACAAATACGGCAAGGACCTTGCTGAATATCTTCAGTAAACCGAAAGGAGAAAAGAAACGTGGCAAAGTTTGAAAAAGTTTTAACGGGCGATTTTCATCAGCTTCTCAGCAGAATAGAAGACCATATTCTCAGCACAAGCTCAACCGCTTCGCTTGAGGATGCGAGCGACTTTGTTACGGCGGATGCCAGATGCAGTGTGCGTGTTTTTGAGCGTTACAGCTACACGGGCGGCAACCGTCTGAGTCTGAGTGTTACTCTTTTTGAAAGCAACGGTGTGATTCACGTTTCAGCAATTTCCTCAGGAGGCAGTCAGGCTATGCTCTTTAAGCTGAACACCTTCGGCGAGGAAGCGTTCCTCGATAAACTCAAAGAAATCTTATAAAAATGCAGGGGATGTAAAAAAGCACAGACCGCATAAAACAATATACGTAAAGGGTTCTGCAGGAATCAACAACCTGCAGAACCCTTGATTTAATGCTTAAGCAAAAGACAACCCCCGGTACAGCCGGGGGCAAAAAAGACTTCAGTAAAGCCAAAACGGGCGAGCTCAAAGCAAGCCCAAAAGGAATGGAAGAAAATTAAACCTCCAAATATAATAGTAGTGGTTTGGC
>JAZNUP010000002.1:0-12699 GCA_045592385.1 Acutalibacteraceae bacterium | reverse complement strand
ACTCCTTGGCTCACAGAACGACATGGCTACGATCCGACTTCATCATGGGTAAGGATACGGGCAACACCACCAACAGCTGGTTCAACCTGCCCAAAATCCTTGAGCTCACCCTCAACGGCGGCAAATCTCTTATTACAGGCAAGGAAATAGGCACTCAGGTTGAAAGCACGGATGCTCTTGATATCCTTAAAAATATTCGCGAGTATTTCTACAAAAACGCTGAGTTCTTCGCTAAAGAAATGGCTGATGCAGGCAACGGCGCATCAAAGGCTCTCTGGAATCTTCCCGTACCTTTCCTTTCGGTATTTATGGGCGGCAGAGACAGCGGCATCGACTGCCGTGATACAGACGCACAGGGCTCTCCTTACAACGGAAGCGGCTGCCTCATCCACGGACTCTCTGTTATTGCGGATTCATTCATTGCCATTGACCGTCTTGTAAAAGAACGCCCTGAGGATGCCGACAGACTTATCGAAGCTCTCAGAAACGATTTTGAAAACGACAAGGAGCTTCACGAGTGGCTCATCGCCTGCCCAAAATTCGGCAACAACATTGAAGAGGTTGACCTTGAAGCGGCAGAGATTGCATCAAGAATTTCAGATATTGTAAATTCTCAGAAAAACTATCTCGGCAACAATTTCCGCGCTGACTGGAGCACTCCCTCCACTCATCTGCTTTACGGCTACTGGGTTGGCGCTACACCCGACGGAAGAAAAGCACGCACCCAGCTCAATTACGGCGTTGACCCGCTCCACGGAGAAGCCTCCTCAGGTCTCGGTATGCGTATGCTTTCCAATATGAAGCTTCCCTTTGAAAAGTTCGGCGGCGGTTACGCATCCCATATGGGAATTGACCCCAAATTCTTCAAATCCCCCGACCTTGAGGGCAAGGGCGAGGATTTCTCCAACAGAGTTATGAAGCCCCTTTTCTTCAACGAGCAAAACGAAGGTGTTGCTCCTTTCTATCTTTACGTAAACGTCACCACTCCCGACACTCTCAGAAAGGTTCTTGCCGACCCCCAGAAATACGCTCCCAGCGGAGTTTACATTATGAGAATCCACGGCACCTTCGTCAACTTCCTCGATTTATCCCCCGATATTCAGCAGGATATCATTCTGCGCCTTGACCTTGAATCCACAACAATATAAGCGAGGGATAATATGAACGCAATAGGTCTTGATATAGGAACAACCACCATCTGTGCAGCGGTGGCTGACGTGCATACGGGTGAATTGCTCGAATCCGTTACCGCGCCAAACAACTGTGAGATAAACGGTGCCTCTTTCGAGAGGTGCCAGAACCCTCAGACAATTCTTGAAATCTGCATTTCTGCGCTTGACAAGCTGATTGAAAAACATTCTCCCGTATGTTCAATCGGCATCACGGGCCAGATGCATGGCGTGATTTACCTTGATTCTCTCGGCACTCCCTTAAGCCCGTTATATACGTGGCAGGATGCAAGCGCTGACGAAGAATGCGAAAGCGGCACAACCTATGCTGAAAAGCTCAGCAAAATTACGGGTTACAAGATGGCATCAGGCTTCGGCTGCTCAACTTATTTTGTTCACGCTCAAAAAGGCTGCGTGCCTGAAGGCACTGCAAAAATCTGCACCGTTCACGATTACGTTGCAATGAAGCTTACGGGAAGAAACGCTCCCGTTATGCATACCTCGGATGCCGCAAGCTTCGGTCTTTTTGACACCGACAAACTCTGTTTTGACGCAAAGGCAATCATCTGTGCAGGGCTTGACTGCTCTGTTTTGCCCGAAATCGCCGAGGATGCACGCATTCTCGGCAAATATAAAGAAATACCCGTATGTATTGCAATCGGCGATAATCAGGCAAGCTTTATCGGCTCCGTCAGGGATACTGACTCTTCGGTTCTTGTAAATATCGGCACAGGCAGTCAGATGTCGTTTATGACTCAGAACACCGCTGAAGTTGCTTTAACCGAGCTTCGCCCCTGCCACGAAAAGTCGTTCATCAGGGTCGGCTCCGCCCTGTGCGGCGGCAGAGCTTTTGCGGCGCTTGAAGCATTCATCAGGCAGACCGCCAATCTCTGCGGCGGTAACGTTGAGAATGCGTATTCATTCATTGATGAATATTTAAATACCAATCAACCGCCTGTAAACCAGCTTGACGTAAGCACTGCTTTTGTAGGCACACGAGAAAGCCCGACACTCAGAGGTCACGTTAAAAACATCGGGCTTGACAATTTCACCCCCGGTCATCTGATTTACGGAATACTGGATGCAATTTCAGGCGAGCTTTATAATATGTACTCACCCTGCCCTGACAAAGCGCACTCCTGCGTAGTAGGCTCAGGAAACGGCCTGCGTAAAAATACAGCTTTGCAGAGAATTATATCAGAAATGTTCGGTATGCCTCTGATGATACCCGCTCACAAAGAAGAAGCGGCATACGGCGCAATGCTCTATTCTCTTACAGCCTGCGGTATATATCCCGATTTAAAAGCTGCTCAGGCACTTATTAAATATTTATAATACAAGCGAGGATTTCAAATGAAAAAATCAACCTTCACACTCTCCAAGGATTTCAAAATCGCTAAAATTGACAATCGCCTTTTCGGTTCATTCATCGAGCATCTCGGCAGAGCTGTTTACGGCGGAATTTATGAGCCCGGTCATCCCGAGGCTGATGAAAAAGGCTTCCGCAAGGACGTAATCAAGCTTATAAAGGATATCGACGTGCCCGTAGTCCGTTACCCCGGCGGCAACTTTGTATCAGGTTATAATTGGGAGGACGGTGTAGGCCCCGTTGAGCTTCGCCCTTCAAGGCTTGAACTTGCGTGGTCAACCACGGAACCCAACACCTTCGGCACCAACGAATTTATGGATTGGTGTAAAGCAGCGGGAACTTCACCAATGATGGCGGTAAATCTCGGCACAAGAGGCCCCGATGAAGCAAGAAATCTCCTCGAATACTGCAACCACGAAAAGGGCAGCTATTACAGCGACCTTCGCCGTAAGCACGGCTACGAAAAGCCCCACAACATCAAGCTCTGGTGCCTCGGCAACGAAATGGACGGACCCTGGCAAATGGGTCACAAAACTGCTCAGGAATACGGCAGAGTTGCAAACGAAACCGCAAACATTATGAAAATGATGGATCCGAGCGTCGAACTCGTGCTCTGCGGCTCCTCCAACAGCTTTATGAAAACCTTCGGTGACTGGGAAGCAACCGCGCTTGACCTCTCCTATGACAGAGTTGATTACGTTTCACTTCATCAGTATTTCAACTGCAAAGACGGTGACACAAAGAACTTCCTTGCGCGCTCCTGCGAAATTGAGAATTACATCAAAACGGTTATCTGCATCTGCGATTACATAAAGGGCAAGCGCCACTCCAAGCATACCGTAAACCTTTCACTTGACGAATGGAACGTATGGTACCATTCAAACGGCACAAAGTTTGACAGATGGTCCTTTGCTCCTCACATTCTTGAGGATGTTTATAACTTTGCCGATGCTCTTGTAGTAGGTCTTACTCTTATCACTATGCTCAGACATTCTGACAGAGTGAAGATCGCCTGCCTCGCACAGCTTGTAAACGTTATTGCTCCCATTATGACCGAAAACGGAGGCAATGCCTGGGCGCAGACAATTTATTATCCTTATATGCACGCTTCAAAATACGGCAGAGGCTATGCCCTTAACGGTATACTCGATACCACGAAGCACGACACAAAGGATTTCACAGACGTTACCGATATCGACTGTGCCGCTGTATGGAATGACGAAGCTGAAGAGCTTACCGTTTTTGCCGTAAACAGAGATTTTGAGCAGGATAACATTCTTTCTGTTAATCTTAAGGACTTTGAAGGCTACGCTCCCGTTGAGCATATCGTTATGGCAGGTTTTGACCTTCAGGCTGTAAACACCTCAACTGACGGCAGTGTCAAGCCCGTAAGCCGCGCATTGAACGGCGTATATGAGGCTGAGAGTGAAATCAAACTCGCTCCCCTTTCCTGGAACGTTATCAGATACAAAAAAGCATAAAATAAGCAATAAAAAAGGGTTGCCGCACGGCAACCCTTGATTTTTTACATTATAAAATAATATCGGTTGAATAAGAATCCTTGACGTTTGAAAGCACGGTAAGTGTTTTTACTCTGCCCACTCCGCCGAGGGCTTTTATATCGTTGAGCATTTTTTCGAGCGCTTTCAAATCCTGAGCGTAGATTTTTACAAGATACTCAAAATCACTCGCCACATAGTCACATGCGGTAACGTAAGGATGGCGCTTCATATAATCCTCAAAAGAAGCGTTGTACTTTGAATTCTCAGTTTCCACCGCAAGGTATGCGCACACGTTAAGACCAAGCTTTTCATTATCAAGCACCAGAGTGTATTGCTTTATAACCCCTGCTGCTTCAAGCTTTTTGATTCGCTCAATTACGGCGGAAACGGACATATTGACTTTACTGCCGATTACGGAAGCATTTTCCCTTGCATTTTCCTTAAGACACTCTACAATTTTAACGTCTATACTATCCACGTTTCCACCTCCGTTCTTTTATCAATACTATACTTTATGTTACCAAAATTTTACGAATAGTCAAGATATAAAAGCAAAATTTTTCTGTTAATTATCAAAAATGGGCGAAAAAAATATTTTTTTATGCAGTATTTGCTTTAACAATTGAAAAACCGTTCATAAAATGATAGAATGGTGCAGACAAGAAGTTGGAGGTATATTTTTATGAAAACAACTGCAGTAAGACTCTACGGTAAAAACGACTTGAGAATGGAGTCTTTTGATCTCCCGGAAATCAAAGAAACTGAAATTCTTGCAAAGGTTGTGTGTGACAGTCTTTGCATGTCCTCATACAAAGCCGCTGTTCAGGGCGCAGACCACAAAAGAGTTCACGATGACGTTGCGGAAAAGCCCATCATCATCGGTCACGAGCTCTGCGGTGAGCTTGTAAAGGTCGGCTCAAAGTGGGCTGATAAATACCACGCAGGCGATAAGTTTGTTATTCAGCCTGCGCTCAACTACAAGGGCTCCCTTGATGCTCCCGGTTATTCCTATCAGTACACAGGCGGCGATGCTACCTATATTATCCTCCCTGAAGAGGTTATGCTGATGAACTGCCTGCTTGATTACGATGACGACAGCTGGTTCTGCGGCTCTCTCACCGAGCCCCTCTCCTGCGTTATAGGCGCTTTCCACGCAAACTATCACACCAAAAGAGGCAGTTATGAACACACAATGGGCATCAAGGAAGGCGGCAGAATGGCAATCCTTGCAGGTGTAGGTCCTATGGGTCTTGCCGCAATTGATTATATCATCCATTGCAACCGCAGACCCGCAACCCTTATTGTTACGGATATTGATTCCGCAAGGCTTGACAGAGCGGCCGAAATTCTCCCCGTTGAAGAAGCTGCCAAAAACGGAATTGACCTTAAATACGTCAACACCCGTGACATTGAAAACAGCGAAGAATATCTCAAAGAACTCGCAGGCGGAGATTTCGACGACGTTTTCGTTTTCGCTCCCGTTGCTTCTGTTATCGAATCAGGCGATAAGCTTCTCGGTCAGGACGGCTGCCTTAACTTCTTCGCAGGCCCCACCAATCCTCAGTTCAGCGCTCCCTTTAATTTCTACAACGTTCACTACGCTTCAACCCACATCGTAGGCACTTCCGGCGGCAACACCGACGATATGATTGAAAGCATCGAAATGATTAAAAAAGGTCTTCTTACTCCGTCAATCCTCGTTACTCACATCGGCGGACTTGACTGTGTTAAGGATACCACGCTCAATCTGCCCCACATCCCCGGCGGCAAAAAGCTCATCTACACAGGCATTTCAATGCCCCTTACTGCAATTGCAGATTTTGAAGAACTCGGTAAAACAGATCCCTTCTTCGCTGAGCTCGCACGTCTTGTTGCCGAAACAAAAGGTCTTTGGAACGCAAAAGCAGAAAAATATCTTTTGGAAAATTCAAAAACAATCGAATAATTTATTGATATATGAGATTTTTACGAAAATTATTTTTGGGTTTTCGTTTTTGATGAATTATTTAAGTTTTTTCAAAATTAGTCAATAAATATTTTTAATAAACTTCAAGATATCGCAAAATATTTTTGTAATAATCAGAGAACACCAAAATTTATTTTGATGTTCTCTTTTTTTGTCACAATTTCAGTATTTTTTTCAACAAACCCGAAAGTTTTTATTTAAAACGTTGATATGGGCATAAATATATGGTAAAATTATTATGTTAAAAAGTATATTCTCGGAGGGGTATATATGATTTATGACATTGCTGTTATCGGCGCAGGCGTTGTAGGCTCACTTATTTCAATGCAGTTGAGCCAATACAACCTCAAAACAGTTCTTATTGAAAAAGGTAACGACGTAGCTGTAGGCACTTCAAAAGCAAACAGCGCAATCGTTCACGCAGGTTTTGACGCCAAGCCCGGCTCTCTCAAAGCTAAGCTCAACGTTGAAGGTACGGCAAAAATGCCCGAGCTTTGCAAAAGGCTTCATGTTCCTTTTAAGCTTACAGGCTCGCTTGTTGTTGCATTTTCTCCCGAGCAGAGAAAAACCGTTGAAGAGCTTTACAACAGAGGCATTGAAAACGGCGTTGACGAAATGGAAATAATCGGGCAGGACCGTCTGCGTGAAATCGAGCCGCAAATCAACGACTCCGCCTGCTGCGCTCTGCTTGCAAAAACTGCCGGCATAGTTTGCCCTTATGAACTCACCGTTGCCGCCGCAGAAACCGCAGTTATAAACGGTGTTGAATTCGAGCGTAATTTTAAGGTAGACAAGATTGATTACGACGGTACAGTTTTTACTGTAAGTGCAGGAGAAAAAAGCATCAGCGCAAAGTACGTAATTAACTGCGCGGGAATTTACAGCGGCAAGATAGCCGAAATGATAGGCGACGATTCAATCGGAATTATTTCACGCAAGGGCGAATATATGCTCCTTGATAAAACTATGGGTTCCCTTGCAAACACTGTTATTTTCCAATGCCCGAGCGAAATGGGCAAGGGTATTCTTGTTACCCCTACCGTTGACGGAAACCTCCTTCTCGGACCGAGCAGCATTGACGTTGATTCCTATGACGACGTTTCAACAAACTCGGACGTACTTGAGTCTGTGCTTGAGGCGGCAAAGCTCTCCGTGCCCTGCGTAAACACACGCAACGTTATCACATCCTTTGCCGGTCTGAGAGCGCATCCCGCAACAGGCGATTTTATTATAGGCGCAAGCAAAAAGAATCCCGCGTTCATAAACGTGGCGGGAATTGAATCTCCCGGTCTTTCAGCCTCCCCCGCTATCGCGGAATACATTGAAAAGATTATGCTTGACATTATCGGCAACGTTGAGAAAAAGGAAGATTTCATCCCCGCAAGGAAAGCTCCCGTTCACTTCCGCAATATGACCAATGAGGAAAGAAAAGCCCTTATTGAAAAAGATAATCGCTACGGCACAATAGTATGCCGCTGTGAAACTGTTACTAAGGGTGAAATTCTGGATGCAATTCACTCCCCTATACCCGCAACAGACGTTGACTCCGTAAAACGCAGAACAAGAGCAGGTATGGGACGCTGTCAGGGCGGCTTCTGCGGCTCAAAGGTTGCTCAGCTCATTGCCGAAGAACACGGCATACCGCTTGATGAAGTAACAAAATTCGGCGGCGGCTCAAGGCTGCTTGTCGGTAAAACAAAGTGAGGTGGCTGTAATGTTAAACTATGATATAGTTGTTGTGGGCGGCGGCCCCGCAGGTATGGCTGCAGCCATAAAAGCAAAGGAATGCGGCACGGACAGTATTCTCATCCTTGAGCGTGCCGAAACACTCGGCGGCATTCTTGAGCAATGCATCCACACCGGCTTCGGGCTTCACTATTTCGGTGAAGAGCTTTCAGGCCCCGAATACGCTGACAGATTTATTGAAAAAGTCAACGCTCTCTCAATTGAATATAAAGCCGACACTATGGTGCTCGACGTGTCGGCCGACAACACAGTCACCGCCGTTAACAGCACCGACGGATTACTTGAAATTAAAGCAAAATCGGTTATACTTGCTATGGGATGCAGAGAGCGCCCCAGAGGTGCACTCAACACTGCAGGCACTCGCTGCTCAGGTATAATGACCGCGGGCACGGCGCAGAAATTCGTCAACATTGACGGTTATATGCCCGGCAAAAAGGTTGTAATTCTCGGCTCAGGCGATATCGGTCTTATAATGGCAAGAAGAATGACTCTTGAAGGAGCAGAAGTTAAATGCGTCTGCGAGCTTATGCCCTATTCAAGCGGACTTACACGAAATATCGTTCAGTGCCTTGACGATTTTAACATTCCTCTGCATCTGAGCTGCACGGTAACAAGAATCCACGGCACCGAGCGCCTTGAGGGTGTTACCATTGCAAAGGTTGATGAAAACCGCAGGCCCATAAAGGAAACCGAAGAATTCATTGAGTGTGATACACTGTTGCTTTCCGTTGGTCTTATCCCCGAAAACGAACTTACAAGAGCGGCAGGAATCGAAATAGATCCCGTAACAAACGGTGCAATTGTCAATGAAGCAAGGCAGACAACTCAGGCAGGTGTTTTTGCCTGCGGAAACGTTCTGCACGTGCACGACCTTGTGGACTACGTAACCCTTGAAAGCTACACCGCAGGCGAAGGCGCGGCAAAGTATGCGCAAGGCAAGGTTACAGACGAAAAATATGCATTTACCAAAGGTCAGGGTGCGGTGCGTTATATCGTGCCACAGAGGGTGAATCTCAACTGCGGTGAAGACGTCAAGCTCTACTTCAGAGTGGGCGACGTTTTCAAAAACGCAAGCGTTGTTGTTAAATGCGCAGGCAACGAAATTCTCAGACGTAAAAAAATCCGCCTCGCTCCCGGTGAAATGGAAAGCGTGACGGTTAAAAACGAAACACTTTGCTCAATGAGCGAAGGCGACACTATTGAAATATCCGTGGAGGTGTAAGCACTGTGAAAAATATAATTTGCGTTGCGTGCCCTATGGGCTGCGCCTTAAGCGTTGAATTATCCGATTCGGGTGAGGTTTTATCCGTCACGGGCAACACCTGCAAAAGAGGTATTGATTACGCAAAAACAGAGTGCACAAATCCCGTAAGAAGCTTCACCTCAACCGTAAAGGTCTCGGGCGGAATTCTTCCTGTTGTGCCCTGCAAATCAGCAGGAAATATTCCTAAGGAAAAGCTGCTTGACTGTGCGGCAGAGATTGCAAAAATCACCGCAAAGGCACCCGTAAAGCTCGGAGATATCCTCATAAAAAACATCCTCGGCACAGGGGTTGATATAATAGCAACCAACCACTGCCCCGAGGCATAAATCTTTAAATTTTACTGTATACAAGCACACCGAATTCAAGCTGAGTTTCAAGCCGTGTAAGCGCGGCAACCTTAGCCTGATCGGCTGTGCTTGTTTTGTAATAATAAGGAGTCATCCTGAAAAGGTTCATTATATCCTCATTGTTATCAAGCGCAAGAGTTTTTCGTATTTCCTGCTTTTCAAGAAGTCTGAACCCGTTCACCTCAAAATCTTCAACCTTATTGGGATAAACGTTATCGTATATATGCTCTTTGAACGCCAGCAAATGCTTCTCAAGCGGCACCGCTCTTATAAGCACACCGTCAGCGTTCAGCACTCTCGAAAACTCTTCAGACGCGCAGGGAGCAAAAACGTTAAACACCATATCACACGAGCTTTCGGCAAGAGGCAGATTGAAAACACCTGCAGCCGCAAGCTCAATTTTTTTGCTCCTTTTTGCGGCATAAATAAGCGCCTGCTTTGAAATATCTATCCCTGCCATTTTAACTTCAGCACCGCTTTTTTCGAGCGCATCCGAAATCGCAGTGGTATACCATCCCTCGCCGCAGCCTGCATCG
The DNA here is from genome assembly GCA_045592385.1 of Acutalibacteraceae bacterium. Taxonomy (GTDB): domain Bacteria; phylum Bacillota; class Clostridia; order Oscillospirales; family Acutalibacteraceae; genus CAG-177. Next base: position 2,800 of record JAZNUP010000002.1, on the reverse strand, counting down.
AGCGCCGTTACCTTTTCCTTTGCAAAACGCGCCGCGGTTTCGCATAAAGCATCCCTGAGGCAAAGATAGTATCCTTTATCAAGGAAATCCCTGCGAGAGGCAACCATAACCTTATCATCCCCGTGGCGCTTTGCAGAGGACTTTTGCGACATCAGCAGATTTACATATCCCTGCTTTGCAATATCGTAACAGTGCCTGTTTTCACACTTAAGCGAAGAGCCCTCTTTAGCAAGCTGCTTTGAGCATACCGGACAAACAAAAACCGACATCACGCTTTCACCCTGTACTTTTCAATTTCACTAATCATATAACGGCCGATTTTAGCCATAAAATCATAAACAGTGCTTATGAGCTCAAGCGGGAATTCATCAAGAAAACGGTCCGCCTCATAAGTAAAATTACCCTTGTAATCAATCTCACCGAGCGCTCTGAGGATTGAATCCCAGTCCATATCGCAAAGATAGGGAATGGTGTGGGAATCGTGCTCAAAATCATTGTCGTGTATATGCAGAGCTGTTACACGCTTGTTGCCCATCTCTCTGAGCATCTTTGCGGCATCATCGCCCACCAGACCGCAATGACCCAAATCAAGGCAAGCAGTAAAAATCTCAGGGTCAAGCGCATCAACGTAGCGGTTGAAATCCTCCGCAACGCTGCAGATATTGGGAACGATTTTTCTTTTACCGTCAACGGTTGTAGATCCCCACATATTCTCAAGCGCAATCTTTACCCCGTATTCTTTTGCAAACGGCGCAAGTTTATTGTAAAAATCAATATTGAACTCAAACTGCCCCTCACCTATTGCACTGGGATGAACAACGCAGATTTTGACCCCGAGCTCCGCCGAAATTTCAAGAGAACGCTTTATACGGTCAAAGGTTTTCTCATTGTAATTATCAACGTTATTTACCCTGTATGACGGGAACGGCGCATGACTCTGCTCAAAGGTTTTGCCATAACCGTCAGCAATTTTACGCAGATTTCTAACGTGGGGCAAATATGAGGAAGAGTTGAGAATATTATCATCGTGCTTCATTGCAAACAGAGAATAATCAATACCGTCAAAATCCGCTTCGCAAATCTTTCTGACTGCAATTTCATCAGAAAATCTGGTTGCAACAACATCCGTCTGGGTTACAAGCTTCATACCGACACCGCCTTTTATTTTTAATAAATTTTACCACATCAGCTTTTCAGTTTCAATATTATAAACAAAAATACGGAGAAACAAAACAACGTTTCTCCGCATTCTGAATCTTATAAACCGATAAAATCAAGCAGACCGTATGAAAACGCGGTCATAATAAGATTTGCAATAAGCACGCCCAATGCTATTAGCGGCAAGGAAATCTTCATACGCATATCCATAAGCGCCGCAACAAGCGCGCCGGTCCATCCGCCCGTACCGGGAAGAGGAATTGCTACAAAAGCAAGCAATCCGAAGCCTTTCCATCTCAGGGCTTTTTTGCCCTTATCCCTTGAGCTTTCCTCAAGCTTTCTTATAATTTTTGAAAAACCCTTTTTATCACGTAGGAAAGCAAATATCTTTCTGATAAAAAGCAGGATAAATGGAATGGGAATAAGGTTGCCGATATAGCAGATTATGAAAGCTCTTACAAGCTCAACATCCAGCAGCTTTGCCGCTATCATTCCGCCTCTGAGTTCTACCACAGGAAACATAGAGATAAAGAAAACTATAACCTCTGACGGCAATTTGCCGTTAAACAGCTCAACAAAATAATCTGCGAGCATTTCAGTCATTTTTCCTTACCTCCTAAAAGCTCACACAAGCTTTTGATTTTTTATAAACTCATTTGCATTGCGAAGAATGTTTCTGTCATTAACAAAACGAAGCATTTCCATAGCTCTGTCATAGTTAAGCCAGATGTAATCTTCAATTTCTTCCCTCTGGATGATTGTTTGCGTATCACGGGTTTTCGCAAGATAAATAATTACCGATTTTTCTACCTTACCCTGAATAGTGTATTCGGATTTTGAGGCAAACTGAGGAATAATCTGGATATGTATTCCTGTTTCCTCAAGCACCTCTCTCTTTGCGGTTTCCTCAGAGGTTTCGCCTTTTTCAACATGACCTTTGGGGAATCCCCAGTGTGCGCTTCTTCTGTTTTTAATCAGAAGAAACCTCAGCTCTGAATTGATAATTCTGTAAACCACCGCACCGCATGAACGTTCATAAAGACACTCAAGCTTATAGTCCCTGCCCTTTTCGGCAAAAGCAAGCGCATCTTCAATCTGATAGGAAATGAACTTCATATTCTTGGGAGCAACAACGTAAACCGGCGCAGATCCGTCCGAACGCTTGATTACGCCGATTACTCTGCCGTCAAAAGTTCTTACAAGATGGTTTATACCCATAATGTAAGCGCCCGATGCGTTGGAGTCATATCTTTTTTTACCTTCAATGACTCCGAAATTGAGCTGATAAGTGAATCCAAACTGTCTGTTCAGGGAATGGATGGGGTTGGTAACCCTGACTCTGACATATTTGCCGAGCATCAACATTCCGCCTTTCAGAAGGGCATACGCCCAAGATAAATACTTTATTATTATAAGATAGATATTTCTTAAAAACAATCTTTTTTTAATTTTTTCTTAATATTTTTACCAAGTTTTTATATTACTTACCTTATATACTTGATTTATCATCATTAATTATGGTAAAATAACCGTAATAATGGCTTAATTTTTACAGGTGGTGCGAACAAAATGAAAAAGATTCTTATTGCAGATGACGAAACCCTCATCAGAAGGCTTGTTTGCGATTACCTGAAAAAAAGCG
>JAZNUP010000001.1:0-5910 GCA_045592385.1 Acutalibacteraceae bacterium | reverse complement strand
TGTGTTCCGTGAAGGAGTTGTTCTTCAGCGTGAGGCAAGCGTGACCGGCATTAACGGCAATGCATTTATCAATAAAGGTGCGATTAACGGCGAATACAACCGTAATATCGAAATCATCGGGTTACACCTTGAATGTAACGGTGTTGAAAGCAACGACTTTGGTGTGAACAGCCGTATTGCAGGCTTGCGTGCACAGGTTGCAATGATTTACGTTGAAGACCTGAAAATTGATAAATTTGAATGCCACGGGTTACTTGAAAAGGATTATGCAATTCAGGTCAGCGCATTCAGAAACATCGTTCTTAACGATTTATACATAACAGGAAACAAAGACGGGGTTCATCTTGGCTGGGGCGACGGATTTGTTATCAGTAACGGCAAGTTCCGTACATTTGATGACCCGATTGCTCTCAATGCTTTTGATTACGCCACCTCAAACACTCATGTAGGCTGGATTGAAAACGGAATAATCGAAAACTGTATTGATTTGGACGACAACTCAACAACAGGCTTTTTCTGCAGAATTCTTGGGGGTGCCTGGTGCAGATGGCAAAAAGGAATGCAGGTTCAGCACTCGGACACCGTTGCGGTAAACGGCAAAACATACCGTGTTCTGATGAATCCGAAAGACGGAAAGCTTTATACTTCCAACACTCCGCCCAGCCACGAAAAAGGTATTGCAGAATATGACGGTATTAACTGGGTGGCTGTTCGCAATACGGAAGAATTGAACTGCGGTTGTCGCAACATAATAATACGAAATTGCTCACTTCAGAAAAAGCGTGATATTGGCATAGCGATAAGTCTTAATTACGACACCTATGCGCGAAGCTGTTATCCCGGCTGCATTTGCACGCCTCAAAGCGGAATCACACTTGATAACATCGTTCTTGAAAACGACGTGGATATTCTGTTGCATTCAACTTATCCTTCGGAAAACATAACGCTTAAAAACATAGATTTCAAAAGCTCAAAGATTTGCTTTGATACCGTATCGCAAGCAGACAATGTAATCTATCCTGAAGTTAAGATAAATACAGAAAATGTTGTTTTTAATGACAACACTATACAAGCCAACCCGAAGCATCCGATAAAAATATGCCCTATGAAATAATAAAGATAAATTCCAATTTGTATAGAAACTTAAAGATGGGAAGAATGGGTTATGAGTGGATTTGAAATGTTTATAGTCCGCAAAATAACGGCAGTCATACTGTTTTTTATGACTCTGATAAGCAGCATTACGGGAACAGGAACGGTAAAGGAAATTCCTGCTGATATCAACGGTTCTCTCGCCTGCACTGACGCTCTCGGCAGAAGCGTTGTTTCTGCAGGTGACAGTGAAAAGCTTGTGGGTGTTTTCTATTTTCTCTGGCAGGGCCAGCACGGGAGCACAAGAATTATTGACAATTCAAAGCTTGTTGCAGAACATCCTGATGCGATAAATTCGGAAGAAGAATGGATTGCGGCAGGTGGCGGAAATCAACAGGAGTTTCATTTCTGGGGTGAACCGCTTCTCGGATATTATTCCTCAAGTGACGAATGGGTTTTCAGAAAGCACGTTCAGATGCTGACGGATGCGGCGGTTGATTTCATAGTTATTGACACAACTAATGCATTCACATATTCGGAGCCTGCAAAAAAGCTTATAGGCGTATGGTATGAATATCTTCTTCAAGGCTTTGATGTTCCGCAAATCGCATATTACACCAATTCCTATTCCGCAGATACAATCAACAGAATTTACGATGAAATTTATAACAACACTGAGCTCAAGGCAAAATATCCCCGACTTGATGAACTTTGGTTCCGTCTTGACGGTAAGCCGCTGATTATCGGCAACGAAAACGACAGTGAGATAAAACCCGAAGCCAAAAAGTATTTCAGAATAAAACAATCTCAATGGCCGAATGCTGACAAGGTGGATGACGGTTTCCCATGGATGGAATTTGACCGTTCGCTCACATATAAATCTGTTTTCAAAAAAGACGGCGTTAAGATAATGAATGTTTCCGTTGCTCAGCACTCGGATACCTGTGCATTCAGCAAAACCGCATGGTACGGAGCAAACGATCGTACCCGTTCGTGGCATAACGGAGAGAACGATTCATCCGAAAATGCGATGCTATACGGCTATAACTTTGCGGAGCAATGGGAGTTTGCAATCAAAATGAATCCCGACATTATTTTTGTAACGGGCTTTAACGAATGGGTTGCTCAGAGGCAGTCTCCCGAAGAAAACTATCCGATTGTTTTCGTTGACTGTGCCGACGAAAATGCCTCCCGTGACATTGAACCCTCAGCAGGTATTCTCGGCGATAACTATTATCTGCAGATGGTGAATTATATTGCAGCGCACAAGGGCGTAACAGGCAAGGTTGCAAAAAGCCAGAACGTGACCATAGACATCAACGGCAGCTTTTCACAATGGGATTCGGAACAAATCAAATCGGTTTACAAAGACTACAAAAATGATACAGCCGACAGAAATTCGATTGACTTTGCTCAGAATCCGATAACCGATTCATCCGGAAGAAACGATATTGTCAATATGAAGGTTGCTGAGGATGCGGAAAACTATTATTTTTATGTTGACACAGCCGACAGACTTTCTTCTCCCAACGGCGGAAACTGGATGACACTGTTCATTAACGAAAATATTGTTATCAACCGCACCGCACCCTTTAACGGTAAAACCAACGTTGAGCAGAATATCGACGGAGTTTTCACCAAAATAGGCGAAGCTGAAATCCGTTATGAGAGCAACAAGCTGATGCTTAAAGTTTCAAAAACTCTTGTTGATTCCACCGACGGTTTTAACTTCAAATGGGCAGATAATTATATTGAAAACGATGTGAATTCATTCTATACAAATGGCGATGACGCCCCTTACGGCAGGCTTTGCTATTGTTATTAAGCATAGCAAGCAAACCGTAAATTCCCAATCTGCAATACATTAAATGTTTTGTTTTATAGTCAGGACCTCCGGATAAGCCGGAGGTCCTGACTTTCTGATTGTATTTGAAAACTCCTGGCTGTGCCAGGGGTTTTCAAATACAAGAAAAGACATTGCACAAGGCAGTGCAATGTCCTCTTTGTTGACAGTAAAAAACGCTTGTGTTATGATAAACCCCAGTCATACAAGCAAGGATTCTTTAAGATAAGTCCGTGGAGGTTTTATGGTTTTTTTATTGGTTGTTATATATGTTGCATTTGTTGGTCTCGGAGTTCCCGATTCACTGATCGGCTCTGCATGGCCTGCCATACATTCTGAAATGAATATTCCCGTTGAAACGGTCAGCATTCTCACGTTTATCATTTCAGGCTGCACAGTTTTATCAAGTATGTTCAGCGCAGGAATTCTCAACAAGCTCGGAACTGCCAGAGTCACCGCTTTCAGCACGGCTATGACGGCTTTGGCTCTGCTCGGATTCTCTTTTGCGCCGTCCTTTTGGTTTATGATTCCGCTTGCTGTTATCCTCGGACTCGGCGCAGGAGCGATTGACTCGGGGCTTAACAATTACGTTGCTCTGCATTTCAAAGCAAGCCATATGAATTTCCTGCATTGTTTTTACGGTGTGGGAGTATCGCTCAGCCCCTATCTTATGTCACAGGCCTTGAGCAATACAGGATGGAGAAGCGGTTATCGCTATGCTTTTCACGTTCAGGCAGTAATCACGCTGCTCTTAATCATATCAGTTCCTATGTGGAAAAAATCATCATCTGCCGAAGAAGCTGAAAAAGGAAGCTGCGCAAACCTCTCTCTTTTGCAAATGGCAAAAATGCCCGAAGTCCGTCAGGTATGGATTATTATGCTTGCAACGAACGCAATCGAATATGCCTGCGGAGTATGGGGAAGTACATATCTTGTTGAAGAAAAAGGATTTGAGGCAAAACACGGTGCACTTGCTTTGACCGTATATTACGTAGGAATGTCAATAGGCCGTTTTGTCTCGGGATTGCTTTCCGATAAAATCAGCACGTGGAAACGCATCGGTATCGGCACAATAATTCTCGCCCCCGCAATTGCAATTATGCTTCTTCCCCTGCACGGTGCGGTTACCGTTGCAGGTTTATTCCTTGTAGGCTTGGGCAACGGCTCAATCTATCCTAATATGATACACCTGACCCCTCACAATTTCGGAAAAGAAGCTTCACAGTCGATTATGGGCTCACAGATAGCATTTGCATATATCGGAGTTATGCTTGCACCGCCTGCTGTCAGCCTGATAAGCGGACTTTTCGGAATTAAAATATATCCCGTTCTGCTCGCAGTGCTCTATGTGATAATGGTTATTGCTCTTAAGTGCTTTGTAAACAGACTTAAAAAGCAGAATAAATACAACGCAAACGTCTGAATTCTGAGGATGGCTGATAATGAAACACAAAAATAAGTTTGATATAAATAGTTTTGTATCTCCCGATATTCTGCACTCCCCTGTATATGTATGGGTGTGGAATGACGTATGCAACCGCGAAATTATAGATGAACAGCTCATTGAAATGCAGAATCTCGGCATAAGAGCGTTTTACATCCTTCCCGAGCCGAAGAATTTCCGACCAGACAGTATGCCGACCAATCTTACACCCGAATATCTTTCGAATGAATTCTTTGAGCTTTGTGCTTATGCTGTCCGAAAAGCAGACGATCTCGGCATGCTTTGCTGGCTTTATGATGAGGGCGGCTGGCCTTCTGGCGGCGCTTGCGGAAAAGTTCTTAAGGACCATCCCGAATATGCAAGAGAAGTGCTCAAAACAAACGAGCGCGCTTTATCTGCAGGAGACGTATACAAAAAATCAACATCCGATGTTCTTGCAGCATTTCTCAATAACAAAGAAATGATAGAAGACGGATATGAATCCGATTCTGATGCCGTTGTTACCGAGTACTTAACGAAAAAAGTAATCAACGGCAATACTGATTATCCCGATTTGCTCAACGTTGCCGCAACGCAATACTTTATTGAAATCACTCACAAAAAATACGCATTAGGTAAAAACATTACAGCTGTATTCACAGACGAGCCGAAAGCACCGTCATCAGCGTTTAACAAAGAGCTTGCGGAGAAATACGAATCAGCTTACGGAGAATCAGTTTTGCCGTATTTGCCGCTGATTGCCGGCGAGACTGTGCCGACAGAAGAAAACGTCCATATATTGCACCGCTGGTACGATTTATGCAGCAGAACGTTCTGCGAAAATTTTCTTATCCCGTGCAAAAAATGGGCTAATGATCACGGTATGGCTTTTACGGGTCATATGGACAAAGACCACGATCCGCTCGGCTGTATGCAAGGCGGCGGAAATTTCAATCTTATGCGTGCTCTGCGTTGCTTTGATATTCCGGGTGTTGACGTTATATGGCGTCAGCTTTATCCCGAAAATAAAACAGAAAACATAAATGATATGAACGGCTATAACGGATTTTTCCCGAGATATGCTTCATCTGCCGCCGCACAAAACGGCTCAGAGTTTGCATTGAGTGAAATTTTCGGCGTTGGCGGTTGTGCAATGACTTACGATACAATGCGCTACACCGTAGGATATCAGGCCGTACGGGGAATCAACATTTTCAATCCCTTCAACTTCCCTCTCGGACGAAAAGGTCAGCTTCTTGCACAGGAGTTACCTGTTTTTACTGAGAATCAGCCGTATTGCCGTTTTCTCGGTCAGTTCAACAAGTATGTTGAGCGTCTTTCATATCTGTCAACGCTCGGCAAACGAGTCTGCGAAACAGGGCTTTACTATCCCGTTTCCGATTTTCAGGGCGGTTTAAAAGCTGATGTTATGGCAAAAGCCTTTGATAATCTTGGCAGAGCACTTGAAGATATGACGGTAGATTTTGATATTGTTGATGATGACGTTATTCAGGCTTCAGAGGGTGCAGACGAGGGCTGCATCCGCATCGGC